>JAJOKL010000052.1 GCA_021129895.1 Candidatus Bipolaricaulota bacterium | reverse complement strand
GCCAATTTACCCCTCACTATCATAGTCCCTCAGGCCCCTCTTATTCAACACAGCATAGCGCCCCAGCTCAGCCTCCAAGGCCGCCTTCGACTCGAACCGGACCCCCAGCCCGGGCGGCTCCAGCACGTGGGCCATCACCCGGCCGGAGCGCGCCCTGTCCAGATAGACCTCGATCATCTCACCCCGACCGGCCCAGCGGGACCAGGATGAACCCGGACTCCGAGTCGCCGAACACCCGGTAGCCCCCCGGACCGTGCCACCAGATGTAGAGGGCTATGTAGGCGCAAAACAGCGCGTCCAAAAGGTCCTCTGCCCGCTTGAACGCCCCGCCCCGGAGCGCGGCTACCTCGATCCGAGAGAGGAGCGCCCCCGCTTCCAACCGGGGGACTCGCTCCCGCAGGGAGCCCAGAAGCTCCCGGTAGCGGGAGAGTTCTTGGCGCCGGGTTGCCAAGGCCCTGCCCTTCCTGGCCTTGTACTTGAGCGTCCGCGGAAGGCCAAACAGCTCCACCGCTGCCGGATGGGGATAGACCTCGATCACCTGGCGAAGCGGCTGTCGGGGGGGAACCTGGGGGGCGAACGTGAACCCCAGCTTCCGGAGGCGGCGGACCAACTCCTCCCCCCGTACCCGGGGGCCAAGTCGGCCCCGGTTGGCCGGAAGCGCCCCGGCCTGCTGCCGGCGATAGGCCAACGAGAGCTCCCGATCGCAGGGACGGGTGCCGAGCTCATTGGGGACCGAAAGCGGGGCATCCACGGCGATGAGGCCGGGGCCGCCTTGGAGCCCCTCCAGAATGAAGCCGATGATCTCCTCGTCGGAACCCAGGGCCTCTCGCCAAGCCAGCGGATGAGCCCGGTCCCCATCCCAGTCCAACACCACCCCCCCGCTGGCATTCCGGGGGGACCAGGCCAGGTCCAGGCCGACAAACCTCACTCCGGATACAGCGCTGCTGGCAGAATGGAGAGGAAGTACTCCCCGTCCCCGCTCCGACGTACCAAACGTACGAACACGT
>JAJOKL010000019.1 GCA_021129895.1 Candidatus Bipolaricaulota bacterium | reverse complement strand
TTTAACCCGGTTCTGTGAGCAGGGTTAAGAGGTCAGGCTCCTAGGGGAAGGGCGGGGGAGGCGGAAAGGGACAGGGGGGTTTCCTCCCTTAGCTCCCGGTGGCGATATAGGGCGCAGGCGGCCACCATGGCCGCGTTGTCGGTGCACAGCTCCGGGGGCGGGAAGTGCACCTGAATTCCGCGCTCAGCGGCCCGGGCGGGCAGCAGCTCCCGCAGCCTCCGATTGGCCGCTACCCCACCCACCACCGCGATCCTCTCCACCCCCAGCTGTTTGGCCGCCCGGATGGCCTTCTCGGAGAGGACCTCCACCACCGCCTCCAGGTAGGCCGCACACAAGTCCTCCTTCTTGGCATGGGGATGGTCCCGCAGGAAATACACGGCAGCGGTCTTGAGCCCGGCGAAGCTGAAGTCGAGTCCGGACTCGATCATCGGGCGGGGGAAGGGGATCGCCTGGGGATCCCCTTCTTTTGCCAGCTCGTCAATGGCGGGCCCAGCGGGGTAGGAGAGCCCAACCAGCCGGCCGAATTTGTCCAGGGCCTCTCCGGCCGCGTCGTCCCGGGTGGCCCCCACCTCCCGGTAGCTTCCCCACTCCGGCACGTGCACCAGCGAGGTATGTCCCCCGGACACGATCAGGGCGAGAAGCGGGGGCTCGGCCCCGGGATGGGCCAGCCGGTGCGCGAAGATGTGCGCCTCCAGGTGATTCACCCCCACCAGCGGGATCCCCAATGCCACCGCCAGCCCCTTGGCATAAGACAGGCCTACCAGCAGCGGTCCCACCAACCCCGGCCCCCGGGTCACCCCGATGAGCCCCACGTTCTCAAATCCCAATCCCGCCACCCGTAGCGCTTCCTCCACCAGGGGAGGCAACTTCCGCAGGTGGTCCCGGGACGCCACCTCCGGCACCACCCCCCCGTAGCGGGCGTGGAGGTCCACCTGGGAGTAGACAAGGTTCGCCAGGATCTCCTCGTCCCGGAGCAGGGCTACTGAGGTCTCGTCACAGGAGGTCTCTATCCCAAGG
>JAJOKL010000069.1 GCA_021129895.1 Candidatus Bipolaricaulota bacterium | reverse complement strand
CCCGAGCCGGCCCTGTACGCCTACTACCAGGAGTTCGACTGGGAGGGGAAGACCTATACCCGAAAAGGGCTGGTGACGCTGCTCGACCTCAAGGAGAGCCCGGTCAAGGCCCACGAGAAGACCCTGAAGGGTCCCAAAGAGGACCGACTGAAATTGCTCCGGGCCACCGAGGCCAACTTCGGCCACGTGTTCATGTTGTACCAGGACCCCTCCCGTCGCGCCTCCGGGGCGGCCGACGCCCAGGTCGCAGGTCGCCCTCCGGAGATGGAGGCCACCGACGACTTCGGGAACCGCCACAAGCTGTGGCGGATCACCGACGAGGGGGTGATCCGGGCTGCCCGGGAGGTGCTGGAGGCGTTGCCGGTGTTCATCGCCGACGGGCACCACCGGTTCGAGACCGCGGTCACCTTCATGCAGGAGTGCTTTTCCAAGGGCTGGCAGCCCATCCCGCCGGAGAGTTTCACCTCCCGCATGGTGACCCTGGTGAACACCGCCGAGCCGGGCCTGGTGATCCGCCCCATCCATCGGATCGTCCATTCCCTCCCAGGCTTCGATCCCGATCGCCTCCTCAAGGAATTGGAGGCCGACTTCCGGGTGGAGGCCCTTTCCTCCCCCGAGGAGGCCCAGCGGCGGCTGGCCGCGGGATTGGGGCGCGAGCACGTGTTCGTGCTGGTGCTGCCGGGAGGACGGTTTTACGCCGTCTCCCTGCGGGAGGAAGGAAAGATCGAAAAGCTCGTGCCGGGTGAGAGGTCCCTGGCTTGGAAGTCGTTGGATGTATCCATCCTGCACAAGGCCGTTCTAGAGCGTTACTTTGGGATAGACGAGGGGCGGCTGGCAGCCGGGACGAACGTGTCCTACACCCCCTACCGGGAGGAGGTGGTGGAGGCGGTGGAAAAGGGGGAGGGGCAGCTGGGGATCCTGCTCAACCCGACCCGGGTGGAGGAGGTGTTGGCGGTGGCTGCCCAAGGGGAGCGGATGCCCCAAAAGTCCACCGACTTTTACCCCAAGCTCCTCACCGGCCTTGTGGCCACGAAGATGGAGATCCAAAAACCCTGACTGGTTTAGCCGG
>JAJOKL010000017.1 GCA_021129895.1 Candidatus Bipolaricaulota bacterium | reverse complement strand
GCCCTGGTGGAGCTCACAATCGCGCTAGCTCTTTCTTATCTCTACATCCGGGGCGGGGGGCGGTTCATCTCCCCGGGGGCACCGGGGCCTCCCCAAGCCCAGCTGCGGCTGCTTTCCCGCCCCCGGCAGCTGGGTTGGCTCCTCTACCTCACCCTGACGGCACTGGTGTTTCTGGGGCCATTGGCCTCGGTGGTGGCCAGCTCCTTCCTGCGCCCCTGGCAGGGGACCGCCCCCACCCTGGCTTGGTACGGGTTCCTGATCTCCGGGGAGCAGAACCCGCTTTTGGGGACCTCCCCCCTGGGGAGCATGCTCCTCAGCCTGCGGGTGGGGGCGGCCGCCACCCTGCTGGCGCTGGCCCTCGGGCTGGCGGTGAGCTGGACCCTGGCCCGGGCCCGCTGGGTGGTCTTGGAGACGGTGCTCATGGCCCCCCTGGCGGTGTCCTCAGTGGTGTTGGGGTTGGCCCTGCTCATCGCCTTTCGTCGGCCGCCCCTGTCCGGTTTGGGCGGGGGGGAGCTGGCCATCGTCCTCGCCCATGGGCTCATCATCTACCCCCTGGTGGTGCGGATGATCCGGCCGCTATGGCAGGGCCTGGACCCGGCCCTGGTGGAGGCGGCCCGCACCCTGGGGGCAAATCGGTTCCGTGCCTTCCTCACCGTGGAACTCCCCCTGCTCTCCCGGGGGCTATTGGTGGCTGCCTCCTTCGCCTTCGCCCTGTCGCTGGGGGAGATGACCGCGGTGGCCATGCTGGCCCGGCCGGGCCTGTCCACCATGCCGCTCTCCATTTACCACCTCATCTCCGCCCGCAAGTTCGGGGCCGCCTCCGCCCTGGCCACGGTGCTCATCCTCCTCACCGGGGCCACGGTGGCGCTGTGGGAGCTGGCCGGACGAAAATGGCTATCGCGCTATGGCCAAGCTTGAGACGATAGGGCTCACCAAGCGGTTCGGGCCGGTGACCGCCGCTCAGGACGTGTCCTTCCAGGTGGAGGAAGGGGAGCTGTTCGCCCTGCTGGGGCCGTCGGGCTGTGGCAAGACCACGGTGCTGCGGCTGGTGGCAGGACTGGTGCAGCCGGACTCGGGGCGGGTGTTGATCTCCGGGGAGGACGTGACCGAACTCCCCCCGGAGCGCCGGGGGGTGGGCATGGTGTTCCAGTCCTATGCCCTGTTCCCCCATCTTTCGGTGGCCGGGAACATCGCCTACGGTTTGCGGTTCTCCCAGCTCCCCCGGCGGGAGC
>JAJOKL010000065.1 GCA_021129895.1 Candidatus Bipolaricaulota bacterium | reverse complement strand
AGCAGCTGTTCGTTCACGGTGACCGTGGTGGACACCGAGCCCCCGACCACGGGTTTTGTTGTCACACCTCCCAACCCCGACAACGACGCCACTCCCTATTTCGAGTGGGCCGGGATGGACAACAACGGATGTACAGCCCCTCCACAGCTGCTCTATTCCACCAAACTCGACGACGGGGATTGGTCCGACTGGTCAGCAGAGACCTCCAAGACACTTGGGCCCTTGCCGGAGGGAGTGCACACCTTCCAAGTTAGAGCCAAGGACGAGGCTGGGAACGTGGAGACCACGGCCAGCTATACCTGGTTGATCGATCTGACCCCGCCTGCGATCACCATTCTCGTTCCTGAGGATGGAGCCAGCTATGCGTTGAACGAGGAAATGCTGGCTGAGTGGTGGGTTGTAGACGAGCTTTCCGGACTGCACTCTGCTGAGGGGACTGTGGCCTCTGGTGAGTCCATTGACACTGCAAGTGTGGGCTTGCACGAGTTCACCGTTACGGCCGCTGATAACGCTGGGAACACAAGCGTTGCGACCGTCACCTACCGAGTAGCGTACAACGTCTTGCCTGGAGGAATCGCCGGGGGAGGCGGCGCCTTAGGTGAAGGGGTTGGCGGTTTCCTAGACAAGTCCATCGCTGGGGGAGGTGCGGCGGTGGGTATCGCCCCGCTTGAGGCCGTGTACACGGTGGGCGAGGTGATCCACGCCAGCTTCGCCATCACCGACGTGGCAGGCAACCCCGTGGTTGGCGCCACGACCACGTGTACGTTGGTCCGAGTCTCGATCGCAGAAGACGGCGAGGAGTCCTATCTGGTCCTGGGTTTCTGGATGTTCGGGTTCGATGAGGACACTGGTTTGTACTTCCTCGACATCGAGACTGAGGGGCTTGAGCCTGGGATCTATGATCTATGGTTGGGCTTCGGCGACGGGGTCCCCCGGCGGCTCAGGATATCGTTGGAGGAACCGCCAGAGTAGGAGTAGCTCGCAGTTGAGGCAGATGGAGTGGGCGTCCGCAGGAGCGGGCGCCCACTTTTTGGCTTTTCACAACCGGAGTCCGAACCCCAGGAGGAGGCCGCGGCGGGTGTGCCAGAGGAGGTAGACGCTGAGGACGTGGTGTCTCATCCCCAACCCCAGCCCCAGGGTGGGCCAGGCCTTAAGCACTGTCTCGGGCTCCACCTCCACCGCAGGCTGAACTCCCTGCGGGTACCAGGGCGGGTACCAGGCCCACTCCTGCACCCCTATCCCCACCAGGCCCAGCAGGCCCCACCCCCGGGCTCTCAAGGCCAGCCAGCCAATCC
>JAJOKL010000021.1 GCA_021129895.1 Candidatus Bipolaricaulota bacterium | reverse complement strand
AGGTGCTCGATGAAGACCGAAAAGAGCTTCCTCATGTAGCCCCGTTCCTGATAGGGCCGCTGGATCCACTCGCAGTAGAGCCAGGCCACGCCAGGCTCTATCTTGTATGGGACCAGGGCCCGCTCCGAGGGGGCCCAGTAGATGTGGCCGATCACCCGCCCTTCCTCCTCCACATGGACGCCTTCCACGCAGCAGCCCAGATTTTCGGCGAACCAGCTCCGGGATAGCTCCAAGCCATCGGCCCAGAACGGCCGGGGCATCTCGGTGGCACATGGGTAAGCCCCTCCCGCATCCCGGGGGTCCGCCAGAGAAAAGATCCGCATGGAAATCACCTCCTAAAGCAGTATAGCACTCCTCTTCGAGGCCTCGCTTTAAGGGCTACTCAGCCCGTATCTCCCCGCCGTCCGGGAAGGACACCTTCTCACCGCCTAGGTACCCCAGGAAGCGTCGGAAGGCCGCGCGCACGACGGGACGGGACCAGGGAAGCCCTCCCGGCTCTTCCAAGTAGGAGAACACGCGCAGCGTCCCGGTGGAGACAACGAACTTGGCGTCGAAGCGGGCCACGAACCGATCCCCGTAGAGCACCGGAAGGACGTAATACCCCCAGCGGCGCTTGTCCGGGGGCTTGTACACTTCCCAAGCGTATTCGAAATCCCAGAGCTCCCTCAGGGCCTTCCTGCTCCAGAGGAGCGGGTCCAAGGGGGAGAGGAACCGGGCCCGCCTGTCGAAGTCCCGCCGGCGGGCCTCCTCCAACCGCTCTTCGGCGTCGGGCGGGGCCAGGAAGGCGGTCTTGACGCCCTCTACCTCTACCAACACTAGGTTTCCGGCTTCAACTAGGCGCTGTGGGAGCCCGCTCTGACGCACCCCTTTGGGAGGAGGCCAGCTATCCGCGTCTCCACGCAAAGGGAGGAGCCCGGCGTTCCGCACGCGTTTTGAGAGAAGCCATTCCCAGAACTCGTCAAGGGATGGAGGAGGTCGATCGCAGAGGTGGGCGGGGATGACCCGCTCGGTGAGGTCGAAGTAGCGGCGGAAGTTTACCCGGTGGGAGACGCTGATCCGGCCGCGATTCCAGAGGGCTATCAGGGCGACGTTGGCCACCCGGGTGGCCTTCCAACCCCGGCGGGCCTCCTGGGCGATCCCCAGTTCCTTCAGCTCCAGGCTGGAGAGGGGGCCGTGTTCTTCCTACCGCCGCGTAGACGGCTTCCAGCGCGCCGGGATGTTCTCTCTTCCACCGTTCTTCCCGTTCACGCTCCCATCGATTCCCGCCGGCCTCCATCCGGGCCCGGAACCAGGGGAAGTGGACGATGGGGATGAGGGAGAGCATCTTGTCCCAGTACTC
>JAJOKL010000106.1 GCA_021129895.1 Candidatus Bipolaricaulota bacterium | reverse complement strand
GCTGGAGAAAAAAACGTTTCTGGCCAGGGCTGCCCGCATCGTGGAGCAGACCCACGAGCGGTTCGACGGCACCGGCTACCCTTACGGTCTCGCCGGGGAGGAGATCTCCTTGGAGGCCAGGATCATCGCGGTGGTGGATGCATACGACGCTATGACCACCGATAGGCCATATCGGCCCGCCATGCCCCGGGAGCGAGCGGTGGCGGAGCTGCGGGCCGCGGCCGGAACCCAGTTGGATCCCCAAGTTGTGGAAGCATTCATTGGCTTGATCACTGAACTCGATAGCTCAAGAAGCGATGGCTGGTACCATGAGGATATCGCCCGGATGCGGCAGCAGACCGCCTTCCTCCAGATCGTTCGCTCCATCCTGAAGGGGGGCGACGTACCCGCCGTCCTGAAACAGGTGGTGGAGGGCATCACCCAGTACACCCCGTTCCGGCGGGCGGCCCTTGCCCTCTATGACCGTCCGGTCCTCCCGCACCAAGCGGACGAGGCGAAGTTGGTGCAGTTGGTGACCGCGGGTTTGTCCCCCGAGGAGGAAGCCCGACTGCGGGAACATCCGCTAACCCCGACCCAGCGCAAGCAAGCCCTGGCAGAGGAGTTCCGGGTAGGGCGCTCGTTTTACATCCCCCACCACCGTTGGCCGTGGGCGGAGCTGCCAGGGGCAGCCCGGGCTCCTGGCCGAGGTCCGACCCCAGGGGGCTGGCACCCAGACGATATCCTGCTGGTCCCGCTGTGGGTGGGGGAGGGACGACTGATCGGGCTCATCTCCCTGGACGATCCCGTGGACGGACGGGCCCCCACCGCTAACGACTTGGAGCCGGTGGAGATGTTCGCCAGCCTGGCGGCCCTGGCGGTGCTGGAGGTGAAACGGAGGGTCGAGCTGGAGCAGGCGGTGAAAAAGCTCAAGGAGCTATCCCTCCGCGACCCGCTGACCGGGGTTTACAATCGCCGCTTTCTGGAAGAGGCATTGGAGCGAGAGTTGGCCCGGGCGCGCCGGGAGGCGAGGCCGTTGGCACTGCTCATGGTGGATCTCGCGGGCTTTCACCGGGTCAACAACCAGTTCGGCCATCAAGTAGGGGACCGAGTCCTACGGGAGGTGGCCCGGGTTCTCACGGAGGCAGTACGGCCCTCGGACACGGTGGTGAGGTATGGGGGGGGACGAATTCCTGATCGTGATGCCCGGGCTCGACCTAGAGGGGGCGCGACGGGCCGCGGCTCGGCTCTGTCGGAGGATCGAAGGGCACGATTTTGGGATTCCACTCAAGCTTTCCGCCCGTACTGGGATGGCGGTATGGACCCCGGCCCGGGATCTGTCTCTGCAAGAGCTATTGGCACAA
>JAJOKL010000146.1 GCA_021129895.1 Candidatus Bipolaricaulota bacterium | reverse complement strand
GACCTGGAAGCCCTGGCCGCATCAGGGTATTGGAGCGGGAAGCGCCATATTCAGGCCACCTTTGAGGCCCTCCGCTTGGCCGATGTGCGCAGGTGCACCCGCTTTGTGGCGCGCTAATCGTGGGAGGAAGACAACAGGATGCGTCAACTGCTGGTAGAGTGCAGTGACCCCGGCTTGGTGGTCTCCCTGGCCGAGGAGTTCGAGAACGTGCTGCGGCATGTGGACTTCGCCCACGCTCAGGAGCTGCACGCCCGGCTGGGCGAGCTGGCCCGCGAGCTCGGCCCGGAGTTCGAGCAGGCCTGGCGGGGCTTCCGTTTGGAGACGCCCAACGAGGTCGGCTACCGCCCTCTAACTTTCGGCAGCCGGGAGGCCGCCGATGAAGAACGGTTGCGGGAACTCCTGGCCCAAGCCAAAGAACGCGACATCGGCCGGTTCGAGCTCGGCCGCACCCTCCTGCTGCCCCAGGGCGGCCCGGCCCCGGAGACACGGGAGCAGTACGTCCAGGACCTGGCCGATGGCATCCGCTTGGCCTCGTGGGAGGAACTGGGGATCTTCCAGCACCCGGTGGAGCTGCCCGAGGCCATGGCTGCCCACCGCCAGCGGCTCATGGAGGAATACGCCGGCGAGGTCCTGCGCGCTCGGGCCTGCTACCCGACCGTGGGCCACCGGTGGGTGCGGGATTCGGTCGAGAGGCTGGAAAAAGCCCTCCAGGAGGTGAGCTCCCGAGCTGAGGCGGTGATGGCCTACGAGCTGGCCCGGCTGGACCCGGCCGAGGTGGTGCCCAAGGAGCGTCTCCGCTGGGCCGCGCTGGCGGTGCGGCTGGGGAAAGAGGTGGAGAAGTGGCACGCGGCCGCGGAGGAGGCCCTGCCTTACGTCTACCAGCGGGCCGCACTGGCCTGGCTCCTGTGGACCGAATGCCGCGGCTGGGGGCCGGCGCGGCCGCTCCTGGAGAGGCGGCTGCAGGCGTTGATCGAGCAGGCCGAGACCGTCTACACCGCCGATGGGGTGGCGGCCCTGCGGCTGATCTACGATGACCTGCGCCAGCTCCCGTGGGAAAGCCGGGATAGCTTGCCGGCCGAGGGGAGGACCGAGGAGGAGGATGAGACCGCCAACGCTGAGGGCTGACCGGCTGCGGCTGGCCTCGGTGGAGATCACCCAACGCTGCAACCTCCGCTGCCCCTACTGCGACCAGCCCAAGTCCGACCGGGACATGCCCGTGGCTCAATTCGCCAGGTTGCTCGACGAGCTGGTGGAGGAAGGCATAGAAGCGGTGGCCCTAGGCGGCGGGGAGCCGACGCTCCATCCGGACCTGCCCGCCTTGCTGGAGGCCGCCCGCCGGCGGGGTCTG
>JAJOKL010000167.1 GCA_021129895.1 Candidatus Bipolaricaulota bacterium | reverse complement strand
GGATGGAAGCCATTCTGAGATATTTCTGCCCGGAGCTTTACCAGTAAGCGGGGCCCAAGGGGCCGGGATTGCCCCGCGTGCCACCGCATGGCCAGGGGGTCACCTCCCACCCGGCCCTCTTGCCTTGGAACTGCTTTTAAAAAATGGCTCCTCATTTGGTAGTTTGGGATCGCTTAGGCGGAGGGCCGAACTTCTCCTCGAGGAGCTCTGCCCACAGCTTGCGGAGGATGCCTGGCCCGGCCTTGGGGTACTTTTTCAGAGCGTTATTTAAGAAGCCACGGAGCGTCTCTTTGAGCTTCGTTACTTCCGAATCGGAGAGCTTAGCCATAATGCTATGATAAAGGTTCCCATGGCATACACCTGGTTCTCCGCCATCCTACCTTGTCCATGGTCAGCTCAGTCGTGCGTTGATAATCTCTTTAGAACCTTGCTGTACGCATTGACAGTGTTGAATTCTCCGTACTCGAAGGCGAAGGCATAGTTGTAGAAACAAAGAACGGCAACCTGGACTCGATAAATGCCTTTGGCTCCGCTTGCGAACCATGCACTCCATGCCCCCATCAAATGGCCTGCGTCATAATAAACTGTGTCTTCATCTACAAATTCACGTGACCCCCCGCCAATGGTCCAAGTCCACTCCGAACGCCCTGTAGGGAAAGAGTCTCCAGGCTTGAATTGGGGAGATGCAGTCCGGCGCCGAGCTTCTTCGGGAGTTTTATACTCCTCAATTAAAACTGCCAAGCTGCTCAGCTTGCCTATATGTCGTTCCCTAGCTAGATACTGAGCCCAGGCTCTCCTAACGGGATCACCTTGGCCAGCGTTCTCGTAAACCCAGAAGTAAACATCTTTTTCACGATCAATAGGTTCAAAATTCGTAATGTACTCAGGAAACGCCAGAATCAACCTTAGCGTGTCAGGATCACAGCTTCCTTCCAAGCGCTCTAAGGTGGCTACGGATTCCCATTCCGAAAGAACTCCCGTATGAGACAAGGTGGTTTCCTGTGTCTCGCCACCGTTAGCACGTCCTAGCGTCTCCGTACTTACAACGTCTTGCTGTATAACTGGAGGGGACGCGTTCCCCACTGATGCCGACCCTTCCAGTAAATCTCCGATTATAGAGTCGCCGCCTTGGGTATAAACCCACAGGTCCTGTGCTATCAGAAGAACCAAAAGGCCCAGCACACCCAAAGCCACCCAGAGCCAGATGTCCTTCATACTGTCTCCTTCCTATGAAGGCATTGCTCGCTCTCGAGTTCTTCGGCTAATTCCCTTAGAACTTCCTCCACCTCTATTAATGATAGCGTATCAAAGCCCTCTCGAGCAAGTTCAATACGGAGATATTCGAGCTCGGCTAGGGCGACCGCCAGTCTTTCGCTTGCTTGGATAG
>JAJOKL010000003.1 GCA_021129895.1 Candidatus Bipolaricaulota bacterium | reverse complement strand
CCCGGCCGCCTGGGCCTGGTCCGCCACGGCCTGCCACTGGCCCACGTCCTCGCTGAGGGCGCCGATGCGCACCTCCCCCAGGGCCCCGAGGGAAAGGAGGAGCAGCCCTGCAACAAGGGCGACCACAAAGCGATGTAAAGCAGTTCCTCTCTTCCAGCGGTTGTTCCCCCTCACCCCAGCCCTCTCCCGCAACGGGGAGAGGGAGCCATGCGGCGGGGGAACCGGCCGCCCAACCCTCCCAGTTGCTCCCCTCCCTTGATGGGAGGGGTTAGGGGAGGGTGATCGGGTGGCCCGCTTGCTTCCCCCCTCACCCCGTCCCTCTCCCACCAGGGGAGAGGGAGCATAAGGAGAGGAGAATGTCTTTGCCTTTCGGATTTTCATGTCCATCACCCCCCGGCCGGATGGGGTATGTAGGGTGGTCGCACCATCCGGGCGGCTGGGTCCTCACCCAAGGCGGGGAGGAGCGGGATGGGCACGAGCAGCTCCACCAGGCCGTCGGAGGAAGAGGCGATGTGGGGCTCGAACTTCTGGGCCAGTTGCCCTTCCACTTCCGCCGTCACCCGCACCCGGATGCCGGAAAGCTCCAGCCCGTAATCCCGGGCGAACCCCAGCCAATCCGGGTGGTTAACCAGTGCCCACAGCACCGGGTCCAAGGCCAAACCCTCCGGGCCCCGCGGGAGCTTGAGCGGCACCTCGTGCACCTGAAGCTCTATGGTCTCCTCCTGGGGCGTAAGGCCCAAAGCATCGAGGAGGGAGAAGAACTCCTGAGGCGGGGGAAGCAGGACGTCCGTCCCTCCGCCCACGATGAGCTGGGCCTGGGTGCCCTGGCCCCGCAGCACCGCCCGGCCGGAGGGGGTCTGCACCGAGAGCAAAAAGTATGGGGGATCATAGATCAGGAACCTGTCTGAGGCCAGAAGTTCTGCCTCGGTTTGAACTCCAAAGAATTCCGGGCCGTCGCGCCAGACCAGGGTGGGAAGGCCCAGCTCCTGGGCCCGGGCGGGCAGGGTTTGGAGCGCCCCCTCCGCCAAGGTCACCTCGGCCAGCAAATATTTAGGCGCCTCCCCTACTGACCCTAGGGGAAACGCCGCCACGAGCAGCAATAAAGCCAGCACCCGCATAGCACCGCCTCCTTTCGTTCAATCCAATATACACCCGTTCCCGGGGAGAGTTTCGCCCCCGCAAGCTCGATGATCAGCAAGCCCCCAAGGCACCGGGTTCCCTTGGCGGGCCGGGAATCAGGGGGACACAGGAGGCACAGACTGAGCACCTATTTAGGCATCGCCCGGCGTGGGGAAGGGTCGGGGTGGGGGCAAACCGCGGTGATCCTAACCCGGCCTCTGTGCGCTCCGAGGTTGAGCCGTGGCGCCTAGCTACGGCTGGCCACGATGTCGTCGATCAGCCCGTA
>JAJOKL010000050.1 GCA_021129895.1 Candidatus Bipolaricaulota bacterium | reverse complement strand
TTGAGAACTACAAGGTGACCGAACTCGGCCCCCTGCCGGAGGAGTGGCAGGTGGTGCGGTTAGGAGATGCTATTGCAGAAATCACCACAGGTGATTGGGGGCAGAGTACGGAAGCCACTGGATTCGTGAAGTGTCTGGTTTTACGCGGGACAGATTTTGCAAATGCAGAACAAGGTGAAATTAGCGCCGTCCCTGTGCGTTTCATCAAGGCTTCCCGCTTACAAAAGCGCCGGCTTGCACCAGGAGACTTATTGGTCGAGCTTTCCGGCGGTAGTAAGGATCAACCTACAGGCCGAATTATGTTAATCACTTCGGACCTACTTAAGAGTTCCGGGCAACCAGTCGTGTTTACAAATTTCGTGAAGCGCTTGCGTTTGAAAAACACCATCCGTTCTGATTATTTTCGGCTTTATTGGGAGTTCATCTACAGAAAAGGTTGTACGAGAATTTACGAAAAGAGAACAACCGGTATCCGTAACTTCAAACTAAAGGATTTTCTGAAAAATGAATACATCCCTCTCCCGCCCCTTCCCGAACAGCGGGCGATTGCGCGGGTGTTGCGGACGGTGCAGCGAGCGAAGGAGGTCACGGAGGGCGTCATCGCCGCCCTGCGCGAACTGAAGAAGAGCCTGATGCACCACCTCTTCACCTACGGCCCCGTACCCCTGAACCGGGCCGACCAGGTCCCCCTCAAGGAAACCGAAATCGGGCCTGTCCCCGAACATTGGCAGGTGGTGAGGTTGGGGGAGGTTGTTCAGACGACAAAACAGGGAGACCCCCGTAGAACACCGGAGACGTGGTTCAGGTACATCGATGTGTCAAGCGTGGACAGAGAGCGGCTTGCTATTATAGAATTCAAAGAATATCAGGGCAAGGATGCACCAAGCAGAGCACGGAAGGAAGTTAAAGCCGGAGATGTGATTTTTGCGACTGTTCGACCTTATCTTAAGCGTATAGCGATTGTCTCGGCAGAGTTTGACGGCCAAATTTGTTCGACAGCCTTTTGTGTGCTCCGGCCTAAAGGTGACGTAATTCAACCTGAGTATCTTTTTTTCGCCGTCGCCCATGACCGGTTTGTGCTCTCCGTATCTGAACATCAACGTGGCTCAAGCTACCCTGCTGTGACGGACAATGATGTATTACGTGAGTTTATCCCTCTTCCACCCCTCGAGGAACAACGTGAAATCGCCCGGATTCTCCAAACCGTGGACCGCAGGATCGAGGCCGAGGAGAACCGCAAGGAGGCCCTGGAGGCGCTGTTCAACACCCTGCTCCACCACCTGATGACCGCCAAGATCCGCGTCCCCCGTACAATGATCCGGGAGGAAACGGGCCGTGGATAGAGAGGAAATCCTGCGGCGACTGCGGGAACACCGGGATGAACTCCAGCGCCGGTTCGGCGTCAAGTCCCTCGCCATCTTCGGCTC
>JAJOKL010000168.1 GCA_021129895.1 Candidatus Bipolaricaulota bacterium | reverse complement strand
AGTTCGACTACAAGGGGCGGCCGGCCACCATCTCGGTAAACCGAGATATCACCGAGCGCAAGGAGATGGAGGCCCGCCTGCGGGGTGTGTATCGGCTCTCACGTGGGCTTGCCCTGTCCCGAAGCAAGGAGGAGGCGTGTGAGCGAGCGGTCCAAATCGGTCGCCATCTCCTGGGGGCGCAGGTCTGTGCGGTCCTTCTCGTGGAGGAGCGAGGGGAGGTGCTCCGGGTGGTGGCCTCCCGGAAGGGGTCCTCGGCCGCAGGTATGAGCTCACAGGCGGCTCAAGCCCTCCAGCGGAGGTGGTCCGGACCGGAAAACGGATCCATCTCTCCAACCTTTCCAGCGTAGATTTCGAAGCCGAGGGGATCCCTCAGGTGGGGTCCAGACTATCGGTGCCGCTGAGGGTAAAGGGAAAAGTCCTCGGGGTGTTCGATGTGGCCTCCCCGAGGCCCCATGGCTTTTCCGCTGATGAGGTTCGGCTATTCGAGGCACTCGCCGCCCAGGTGGCGGTGGCGCTGGAGGCTCAAGACGCGATGGAAGCCTTTAGGGAGTCGGAACGGACCCAACGCAGGCTCCGCGGCCGCCTGGAGGAGCTTCATCTTGCGGCACGCAGGCTCGCCACCTGTGCGACTGAGGAGGAGGTGTGGAAGACCGCGGTCCAGGCCGCGAGAGAAATCCTGGGGTTCGACGAGTGTGACCTTGCGGTACGGGAGGGGGACGAGCTGGTGAGCAGGGCCACCTTGGCCGGCCTCTCCCCGCCCGGAGTGCCGCGGATTCACAAGGATCAAGGAGGGATCTGCTGGCACACACTGAGGGAAGGGAAGACCTTATTTGGGGACCCAAGGGATTTCCCGGAGGCCGTGGCTGCGGAGGAGTATCGCTCGTTCATCTCCGTGCCCATCGGGGACCGGGGTGTCTTTCAGGCGGCCTCGAAGGAAGAGGATGCGTTCACCGAAGATGACGCGTCGATGGCCGAACTCCTTGCCGGCCACGTGGCGGAAGCCCTGCGGCGCATCGAACTGGAGGAGGAGCTACGCCGGCAAGCCATCCATGATCCCCTGACCGGCCTCTACAACCGGCGGCACTTGGCTGAGGTGCTGGAGCGGGAGGTCCGGCGGGCCGAGCGGTACGGGCATCCGTTTACGGTGATGATCCTGGACCTGGACAACTTCAAGCAGGTGAACGATCGCTACGGGCACCTAGGGGGGGACGAGGTGCTGAGGAAGGTGGCCCAGGTGCTCAAGGAAAGCGTGCGGGAGACGGACCTCCTGTTCCGATATGGAGGAGACGAGTTCGTGATCGTCCTGCCGGAGACGGACGGTGCCGCCCGGCGGGTGGCGGCCCGCCTGCGCAAACGGCTAGCCAAATGGGCGAAGGAGCAGGGGCTGGACGAGGTGGGGCTGGGGCTCAGCATCGGGGTGACCCGGTGGACACCGGAGAGACCACTATCGATGGAGGAGCTGCTACG
>JAJOKL010000010.1 GCA_021129895.1 Candidatus Bipolaricaulota bacterium | reverse complement strand
CCGCACGCCCTCCCGCAGCCTCAGGGTCCAAACAAGGCCATCGTCGCTCACGTGGTAGTCCTCCACCAACCAGGGCCGAGGGATGTTGTCCCGGTCGAGCTCGAACAGGGAATCGTAGATGAACTTCAGGGCATAGTAGCCCGGATAGCCGAATACATAGGTGAAGGGGGTCAACGTGGACTCATCGGTGTGGATGGCGAGTCGCAGTGTTCCCGTGGCCCCCGCCATCCCCGCCGAAACCAGCAGCACCGCGACCAACATCGCCGAGATCCTTCGCATCATGCGACCTCCTTTTGTGTTGTGGATTTCGCCCGGTTCACGCGGTCAAGCGGTCCAGGGTGAAGGGGCCCTCGCGCCGGTACGGCTCGGCGAGGGCGGCCCGGGAACCGTGGCCCGCCAGGCCGTGGTACAGGGAGACGGCCCGGTCCATCTCCCGATGGAGCGCCCGGCCCACCGCGAGGTCATCCGCCGGATCCACCCCCGGCAGGAGCCGGCGGAGGGCGTCTTGGGATAGGCGTCCCTTGAGGACGGAGGCAGTGAAGCGGAGCTGGACCTCAAGCTTCTCCAGGGCCCGCTCCTTGAGCTCCCACACCGGGGAGATGTCCACCACACAGTTGGGATGGGCGGGCATCATGTAGTAGATGGTGGAGATGGGGTGCGGCGGGAGCCCCAGCTCCTCCACGGCGAAGTCCCGGGAGGCGAGGGCTATCGCCTCGAGATAAAGGATCATGGCCTGGCGCCGATCCGGGTCGAGATCGGTGACGCAGTGTTCGGGGTCCTGGGTGATGACGATGTCCGGCTTGACCCGGCGGATCACCTGGATGATCCGTTTCTTGGACGGCACATCCGGGGCCACGTGGCCGTACGCGAAATCGAGGAACTCCACCTCGACCCCCAGGAGCTCGGCCGCCTCCCGCACCTGGGGCCTCATCTCCTCGCGGCAGAGGAGGACGGCCGCGTGGGATACCCCTCCCCGGCGGGCGTTGAGGGCCAGCGCCCCCCCGCACTCCACCACCTCCAGCCCGAAGGTGGCCAGAAGCAAGACCGTTGTTTCTGCCATCTATCCCCCTTGGGTGCCACCGGGCTTGGTAGCACGATCTAGAATTTCGTGCTATTTTAGCCCTTGCCTCGGGAAAATCAATAGAGCTTTTCAAGGGGTGGCAGAGGCGTGGTGAGGAGGTTTGATGTCCCCCATCAGGTCAACCAGGCTGGGAAGCCGGGTAGGGGGGCTGAGCCCGTTTGCGGGCCAGCTCAAGCCGACATCGAAGGGGCGACCTGTGTGGTCAGCCCCGCTGGCGCGCCCGGGGGGCGATCAGTAGGCGCGGGCGAAGATGGCCCACTCCCGGGCGGGCCGGCCGCAGCGGATGCACTTGGCCCCCGCGGGCAGGGGCTCGGCCTCCAGGGGGAGGCAGCGGTTGGTGGCCTTGGTCTTCTCCTGGATCTCATCCTCGCAAGCGGCGTCCCCACACCAGGGGACC
>JAJOKL010000092.1 GCA_021129895.1 Candidatus Bipolaricaulota bacterium | reverse complement strand
CGCCCCGGATGTAGAGATAAGAAAGAGCTAGCGCGATTGTGAGCTCCACCAGGGCTAACGCCGCCGCCTGGGGCACGTTCACATCCCGCCGGGCGAAGAAGTAGATCCCCACTTCCAGGGTGGCGTACCGGGCGCCCCCCAGGGAGAGGGGGATGGCGAAGGACAGGAAGCAGAGCACGAACACCAGGGCGAATGCTGACAGGATAGCCGGCAGCAACCGGGGCAGGGTCACGGTAAGGAAGGCATAAAGCGGCCTTGCCCCCAGGGTGCGCGCCGCCTCCAAGGGCTCGGGATCCAGCCCCTCCCAGGCCGCTGACACGAACCGGGCGAACACCGGGGCGTTGTAGAACGCGTGCGCGAGCACGATCCCCCATAGGGAGTAGAGCACCCGCAGAGGCGGGGAGGAAAGGCCGAAGGCAGTCATCAGTCCCCGGTTGAGGTAGCCGGCATGGCCGAAGAACAGGATGAACCCCAACGCGACGGTGATGGGGGGGAGGACGAACGGCACCAGGGTGAACGCCCGCACCAGCTCCTTCCCCGGGAACCGATACCGGGCCAGAAGCCAGCCCAGCGGGAACCCCAGGGCCAGGCTGAGCCCGGCGGAAAGCAGGGCTTGCTTAAGCGTAAACAGGATCAGGTACTGCACGTAGGGGTCGGCGAGGAGCCCCCGCACCCGGGCCAGGGTCCACGTACCCCCCACCTGCAGCCCCTGGGATAGCACCTGCCACAGGGGGAGGAAGAAGGCCAGGGCCAGAAAGGCCAGGGGCAGGAGCGCCGCCAGCGCCCCTGCCCCGCGGGAGATCAGCCTCCCACCAGGAGTCGCTGCCACCGGTTGAGCCACTCCCCAAGCCGCTCGCCGATGAGCTCCGGGGCCAAGGACACCGGCCGGGCCGGGACCACCGCGTAGCGGGCGAAGTCCTCCGGGAGCTGGGCCAGGGCGCTTGCCGGGAACATCCACTGGCTGGTGGGGATGAGCTCCTGGATCTCTTTGGAGAGAACCAGGTTCAAGAAGGCGTGGGCCAGCTCCGGCTGGTCAGTTCCGGCCACGATCCCCATGCCCTCGATCTGGTGGTACGCCTCCCCGTCCGGGGTGATCACCTGATAACGCAGGGACTCATATTCGATCCAGGAGTAGGCGGTGTCGGTGGAGTAGGAGAGGACGATGGGGGCCTCCTCGGCCAAGATATCGTAGGCCTCGGACCAGCCCTTGGTGATGGTGAGCACGTTCGGCAGCAGCCGGCGCCAGAAGTCCTCCCACCCCTCCTCCCCGAAGTGGGCGACGGTCCACACCAGGAACGAGAGGCCCGGGGAGGAGGTACGGGGATCCTCCAGGATGATCTTCCCGGAGAGCTCCGGGCGGGTGAGGTCCTCCAGGGTTTGAGGCACCAGCTCCTCCGGCAACAGCTCCGCGTCGTACACGAAGGTCACGTAGCCGTGGTCGAAGGGGATCACGTGCCCGGTGGGGTCGAACATGAGCTCCTGGGGGATATAGGCCAGGTTGGGGATCA
>JAJOKL010000108.1 GCA_021129895.1 Candidatus Bipolaricaulota bacterium | reverse complement strand
GCGGGAGGGCTCAAGCGAGCGCAACCTGGAGGCCCTGATCTCAGGGGTGGTCAGGAAAAAAATCTCCACGGATAACTTGATGTTCTGCACCGACGACAAGCACCCGGCGGACATCCTGCGGGAGGGGCACATCGACTGGTGCGTGAACCGGGCCATCCAGTCGGGGCTTTCCCCCTGGGAAGCGATCCGGATGGCCACCTTGAACCCAGCCCGCCACTTTCGCCTGGAGCGGGCCCTGGGGAGCATCGCCCCGGGCCGGTGGGCGGATTTCCTGCTCTCGCCGGAGCTAGTCCCGGTGGAGCCCCGCTACGTGTTCGTGGGAGGGCGCCTTGTGGCCGCCGAGGGGGGACTGCTCACCCAGCCTGAGCCTCCCCCCATTCCAAAAAGCGCCCGGGACACGGTGCGGCTTTCCCGCAGGCCAACCCGTGAGGATTTTTTGCTTTCTGGGGAAGGGGAGACCGTCCGGGTGCGGGTGATAGAGCTGATCCCGGACCAGATCGTGAACCGGGCCGGAGAGGCGGTGCTCGCGGTGGAGGGAGGCTACGCCCAGCCGGACCTGGAGGGGGACGTCCTCCCCATCGCCTGCCTGGAGCGATACGGGAAAAGCGGGAACGTGGCCCTGGCCTTCGTGCGGGGGTTCGGCCTCCGGCGGGGGGCGATCGCCGGGACGGTGGCCCACGATCACCATAACCTGATGGTGGTGGGGACGAACCCGGAGGACATGTTGGTCGCGGTGGAGGCGCTGGTGCGGGCCCAAGGGGGGTTCGTGGCGGTGGAGGGCGGAGAGGTGCGAGCGCTGCTTTCTCTTCCGTTGTGGGAGTTGATGTCCGACCGGGCCCTTCCCGAGGTGAACCGGAAGCTAGCAGGGGTGCGGACGGCGGCGCGGGCGTTGGGCTCATCCCTTCCAGCCCCGTTCACGAGCCTGTTGCGAAAGCCAAGCGCCTCATGTCAATCTTCTTGTCTTGCGCCCTGCCCGATGGTGGTTGATCTCACCCCGAGAAGAGCTTCGCAACAGGCTCCGTTGAACCCGGATCCTTTGAGGATCCGGGTTCAAGGAACTCCTTTCAACTCCTCTTTTATGACCGATTGCGCCCTTTTTGGCGTAGCATCAAAATGAGCCCAGCAACCTGTTTACCGGTTCCCAATCCCAAACCTCCAAAAGGCCCTTTAACCCGGTTCATGGAACCGGGTTAAACGAGAGCCTGCCCTCCTTTGAGGTTTGCGGGGCAGGCTCTCGTGTCCCTCTCTTTCCTGGGGCTTCCCACCGTGCCGGAGCTCGGCCTCACCGACCGGGGCCTGGTGGACGTGCGCAAGCGGGAGCTCATCTCCTCCGTACTGGCGTAGCTTCCAGTCCAAGTTTTTCTGTCCAGGTTGGGCATTGGCTGTCTGTCCGGCTTGAGCTTCCCGGCCCCACCTCAATCAGAGCCGCCGTTATCTAGCCAGACTTTGACGGCCGTCTTTTGAAGGATCCGCTTAGGAAGGGTGTTTAAGGTGCGCCAGGTGACCGTGTGGCACCGTGGCCTGGAGGCAAACGCTGAACCGGGGGACTGGGTTCCTCTACCAGCTTGGGCAGGGCTATCTTTCC
>JAJOKL010000022.1 GCA_021129895.1 Candidatus Bipolaricaulota bacterium | reverse complement strand
GGGAAAACAACACCACCGCCACAAGTTGTAGGAGAAGGAGGAGGTCCAGCCGGGGCCACAGCCGCTCCAGCCGGGTCACCTCCCCCCCGGGGCAAGCGCTCCCACAGGAACAGCGCCGGCGCCGGGGCCTTTCGCGCCTGGCGCCTGAGGAAGTAAAGCAACACCACCACCAGGGCAGCGGCGCGGTGCTGGCCCTGCTTTCCCGGAGGCGGGGATGGTGCTCGGCTCTCCCCTGGGGCTTGCTTTCCTGGCCGCTGCCCTGAAAGCAGGGCCAGCACCGCTTCGATGGGGTCAGCGCTGGAGGGGATCAGCCGATAGGTGATGCCCCGGGCGGCGCAGAAGTCCGCCAACGCCCGGTTATGGGCGGCCAAGGCCTCCCGGTAGGCCAGGAGAGCGCTCTTACCCACCGTCACCACCCGGCTGCGGCCTGTCTCAAGGTCCACCAGCCGGAGCAGCCCTCTTAGGGCAGGGGCCAGCTCCTGGGGGGCCAGGACCTGGAGGGCCAGCACCTCATGCCGGGCCGCGAGCAAGGCGACCAAGCCCTCCTCGAATCCCCTGGGGCGCCAGGAAGTCGGAGATCACCACCGCCAGGCCCGGCTCGGGGCCAGATTCAGCCCACTCCCGCAGGGCGAGGAAATCCGTGTCACCCTGGGGGGTTAGCCGAGCCAGGGTCTCCAGGATCCGGGCCAGCTGCCCTCTCCCCCGGGCCAGCGGCAACCGGGGCCCCAGTCGGTCCGAAAACGGCTGCAGGCCGAACCGATCCAAGCCCCGGTGGGCCACGAACGCCAGGGCCGCCGCCAGGCGGAGCGCCGACTCCAGCTTGGACGGGTTCCCATAGTCCAACATGGCCACTTCCCGCAGCAGCTCCTCCGGGGTCACGGGGCCCGCACCTCCTGCAGGACTTGCTGCACGATCCGGTGGGGGGTCATCCCCTCAGCCTCGGCCCGGAAGCTCAACACCAGCCGGTGCACCAGGGCCGGCAGGGCGGCGGCCTGGATGTCCTCCACGTCCACGTGATGCCGACCCGCCAGGAAGGCGTGGGCCTTGGCCCCCAGGATCAGCGCCAGTCCCCCCGGGGGCTGGCCCCGTAGCGCACGTATTTCCGCACCGGGGCCGACGCCTCCGGGCGGGGATGGGTGGCCAGCACCAGCCTGGCAGCGTACGCGAGCAGGGGACGGGGCACCGGATAGGCGGCCACCACCTCCCGGGCGGAGAGCACGTCTTCCCGGGTCATCACCGGTTCGGGCAGGGCGATCCCACCGCCCTCGGTGTTTTGGTGCCCACGATGTCGGCAGGCATGAGGTCCGGGGTGAACTGGAGCGGGAAAAGGTGAGGCCCAGGGCATGGGCCACCGTGCGCACGAGGAGCGTCTTCCCCAGCCCAGGCACCCCCTCAAGCAGCACGTGCCCCCCCGCCAGGAGCCCTCACAGCACCACCTCCACCACCCGGGACTGCCCGACGATCACCTCGGCGATGGCGGCCCGCAGCCGGGCGAACCCCGCCTCGGCCTGGGCGATTTGGGCCTCGGTTATCACTGATCCCCTCCTTGGCTTGGGATCTCGAAGTAGCGCCGCACCACCCCGCGCAGTTCGGGGGGCACTCCCCGGCCGCGCAGGATCAGGT
>JAJOKL010000028.1 GCA_021129895.1 Candidatus Bipolaricaulota bacterium | reverse complement strand
GGAACCAGGGGAAGTGGACGATGGGGATGAGGGAGAGCATCTTGTCCCAGTACTCGAACCCGAGCCGCTCCCGGTGGACTAGCTCAAGCACCTGTCCCGGGTGTGTTCCGCCCACGCGGGCCTGGATCACCAGGTCATGGGACCGGCCGAGGATGGGCAGGGGATCCAACTGGAGGACATCCAGGTCGGCGAAACACTGCCGGATCCCCTCCTCCCCCGGCGGATAGCCATGTCCGTGCAGGCCGAGGGAATAGAGCAGATACCAGCGTGCTTCTTCCTTGGTCCACTGGAGCTTCACTTGCCGCCTGCCTCCTCCTGGGCGAAGGTGAGGATGAACCCGAAGGGGTCGCGGATGGTGAACTCCCGCATCCCGTAGAACTGGTCCACCGGGGCCATCAATACCTCGGCCGCCTCCCGCACCCGCTCGTAGAGCGCGTCCAGACCGTCCACGTAGATGTAGGCGATGAAGCCCGCCGGGTTTTCGGGGATCTCGAGCCCCGGGTATTCTCTCGCCGCCGCCCCCACCTCCCAGAACATCAACTCCACCTCGCCCAGTTTCAAGGAGACCCACTCGTAAGGCGGCTCATCGGGAAGGGAGGCCACAAGCACCGCCCCCAGGACCTCCTGGTAGAACCGAGCTGCCCGCTCCACATCGCCAACCAAAAACATCGGCCCTAGTTTGCGGAACATCTTCACCCCCTTAAGCCACCTGGCCTCGGTGGAATACCGTGGCCGGACATCCTGGACAGCGCCCGTAGAGCTCGCAGAGATCACATCGGGCCCCACAGGGGCAGACCTCCAGCTTCTCCTCGGGGATCCGTAGCGTAAATGTCGGGTAGGGGACTTCCTCCGCTCCTGTCACCAGGAGTTCAACGCCCTTCAGCCCCAGGGTCTCTCCGGGGCGTTCCCGGATGGACTCTAGCCACCACCGGTGTTCCTCCGGGACGAAGCAAACCCCAACGAACTTTTCCCCGAATGCCCCCACAAGGGCACAGTAAGGGCAGTCCTTGAAACTCCCCGCCAGCTCCCGCGCTTTTTCGGGGGACTCAGCCTCACCGATGATGAGGTCACAGATCATGCGCTCGCCCACCGCCCCCTCCTTTTTCGAAACCACATCTGATGTTCCCACAACTCGATACGGAAGATGGGAAACTGGTCACGGGTTATCCGCCGCTCTCCTTCGCGAGAAAGGACAAGGTGGCCTTGTTTTCGCTTCCCCCATAGCCCCGGCCAGCACGCGTTCCACCAGGAGATCGGTGTTTCCCCGCGGCGCGGGCTCCCCACGATCCGATGACCCTCATCCCATGCGCCCTGGGCGTCAAGTGCCCGATTTCTCATCCCGCGCAGGCGGAGAAGTACCTCCGCCAGTCGATCTGGGTGAGCTGGAGGGTGTTCCCGTCCGGGTTGTGGAATACGGCGATCCGCCCGCCCCAGGGGGTGTCCTCGGGCCCCTTGGTGAACCTCACCCCTTTCGCGGAGAGCTCCCGGCAGGCCCGGTCCACGTCGTCCACCAGGGAGTTCACCATCGGCTCCCCTTCCCGCGGCGGCTCCAGCCCTCCCCAGGTCTTGAGCCCTAGCTCCACCCCGCCCGCGTCGAACCCGGCGTAGTCCACGAACCGGTACTTGAGGGGCAGCCCCAA
>JAJOKL010000144.1 GCA_021129895.1 Candidatus Bipolaricaulota bacterium | reverse complement strand
GGCCGCGGCCGACATGTTCCTCATGCCCTCGCGATTCGAGCCCTGCGGCCTGAACCAGATGTACTCCCTCCGCTACGGGACGGTGCCAGTGGTGCGGGCCACCGGGGGCCTGGCGGACACGGTACACAACTATGATCCGGAGACCAGCGAGGGGAACGGGTTCACCTTCCGGGACTACACCCCGGAGGCGATGCTGGGGGCCCTCAGGCGGGCGGTGGAGCTCTATCGCCGGGATCAGCAGGCCTGGCGGGAGTTGATGGTCCGAGGGATGCAGGAGGACCACTCCTGGGGGGCTTCCGCCCGGGAGTACCTCAGGCTCTACCAGCGGCTCTTAGGAGCCTGAACCCCAGCGGAGGCACGGACACCTTCCCGCCGCGGACCGCCTCTTCCGTAGCGAGGTCCCGCCAGGGACCGGGGGAGGGGAGCGCCAGAGTCTGACCCCGCTCCCCCGCATTCAGGGCCACGCACACCTCCTCCCCTTCCCAGCTCCGGAGGAAGGAAAGGAACTGGTCCTTGGCCTCCACCAGCAGAAAATCCCCGCGCCGCAGGGCCAGGGAGCCGTGCCGGATGCGGGCGAGCCGGCGCAGGTCCTCCAGGATCTCCCGGTCCCAGTGGGCCTCCTTCCAGGGGAAACACCGGCGGCAGTCCGGGTCCTCTCCTCCTGTAAGGCCTATCTCATCACCGTAGTAGATCGCCGGTGCACCCACGTAGGTGAACAGAAAGGCATAGGCCAGGGTCAGCCGGCGGGCCTCCCCCTGGCACAGGCTCAAGAACCGGGGCACGTCATGTGAACTCACCAAGTTGTACATCGTGAAGTTGTTCTCCGGAGGGTAGCTGCGCCTGACAGCGTAGATGTGGTGGCAGAAGGTCTCCGCCGACCACTCCCCTCGGGCGAAGAAGGCCACCAGCCCGTCCCGCAGCCGGTAGTTCATCACCCCGTCGAGCGCCCCGAACTTGAACCAGGAGGCGGCCATCCCCATCACCTCGCCCAGGACGTAGGCATCCGGGCGCACCTCCTTCGTGGCCCGATAGACCTCCCGCACGAAATCAGGGGGCAGGTACTCCACCGTGTCCAGCCGCCATCCATCGATCCTGTATTCCTCTAGCCAGTGGCGCACCACCGAAAGCAGGTATTCCCTCACCTCGGGGTTTTTGTGGTTCCACTCCGGCATCGAGGGGACGCCGGCCCAGCAGGCATAGTTTGGTTCAGGTTCCCGGACGACTCGATCCCCCCAGATGGTGAACCAGTCCCAGTAGGGGGAGGCGCGGCCCCTGTTGAGCACGTCCTGGAAGAAGGGGTGCCTCTCCCCGCAGTGGTTGAACACCCCGTCCAGTAGGAGGCGCATCCCTCGGGCGTGCAGTGCTGCAGCCAGGGCTCGCAGGGCCTCGTTTCCCCCGAAGGCCGGGTCCACTTGGAAGTAGTCCTGGGTGTCGTACTTGTGGTTTGTGGGGGCGAGGAAGACCGGGGTGAGGTACAGGGCGGTTACGCCCAGATCCTCCAGGTAATCCAGCTTTTCCAGGACCCCCCACAGATCCCCCCCGAAGGTGCTTTCCCGGGTGGGCAGCTCCCCCCACGGTCGGGTGCCAGGAGGCTCGTTCCTTGGGTCGCCGTTCCGAAACCGGTCAGGGAAGATCTGGTAGAAGA
>JAJOKL010000024.1 GCA_021129895.1 Candidatus Bipolaricaulota bacterium | reverse complement strand
GCCGGGGCTTATTCCTGGGGTACCGTCATCGGCGGGACATTGCCTCCCCGCCTTATTCTTCCCCCAGAAAAGGGGTTTACACCCCGAAGGGCTTCGTCCCCAACGCGGCGTCGCTGGGTCACCCTTGCGGGCATTGCCCAAGATTCCCCACTGCTGCCTCCCGTAGGAGTCAGGGCCGTGTCTCAGTCCCCATGTGGGGGGCCACCCTCTCAGGCCCCCTACCCGTCATCGCCACGGTGGGCCGTTACCCCACCGTCTAGCTGATGGGCCGCAGCCCCCTCCCCGCGCGGCGCCCGAAGGCGCCTTTACTTCCAGGACCTTTTGGCCCCGGAAGACCATCGAGTATTAGCCCGGGTTTCCCCGGGTTATCCCCGTCGCGGGGGCAGGTTAGCTACGTGTTACTCACCCGTTCGCCGCTCCGTACCCCGGCAGTCTCAAGTCGCAAGTCAGCAAGCCTCAAGCCCAAAAGGACTTTTGACTTGTGACTTTTGAACTTGGGACTGTCGAGGGCCGATCGCACGACTTGCATGTGTTAGGCGCGCCGCTAGCGTTCACCCTGAGCCGGGATCATACCCTCTCGATTTAGCCTCAAGGGTCCGATGAGAATATCCCGTCCTTACCCTGTCCACTTGTCAAAGACCAGCCTTTCCCGTGGAACGCCCGAACTGGGCATCCCAAGTATACCACCCACCCCTCTGGCGGTCAACCCTCCTTGCCCGCCTCCCTGGAGTGGGGCACGATGATGCCCATGGATCGGTCCCTTGTCAAGGTGGCGGTGCTGTGCGGGGGAGATTCCCCGGAACGGGAGGTGTCCCTCCGCTCCGGGAAGGGGGTCCACACCGCCCTGATGAGGAGGGGCTTTGCGGCCGAGCTCATCCAAATAGAGGCCTACGACGGCCTGCCCCAGCTCCTCGCCCCCTTCCCGGTGGTGTTCAACATCCTGCACGGGGGGGCGGGGGAGGACGGCACCGTGCAGCTCCTCCTGGAACTCCTGGAAAAGTCCTACGTGGGCTCAGGGCCCTTGGCCTGTGCCCTGGCCATGGACAAGCACGAGACCCACCGGCTGCTCTCGGCCAAGGGCCTGCCGGTCCCGGAGTGGCGAACCCACCTCGGTGAGGACCTGAAGGCGTTCCTGGACGGCGTCGGGGCGGAGCTGGGCTTCCCCCTGGTGGTGAAGCCCCGGGGGGAGGGCTCCAGCGTGGGGGTCTTTCTAGTGAGGGATACCGGTGAGCTGGCCTCCCGAGCTCGGGAGGTACTGGAGGGATTCGGCAGCCTCCTCATCGAAAAATTCATCCCGGGAAGGGAGCTCACCTGTGCCCTGCTCGAGGGGGGAACCGGGGTGGAGGCTTTGCCCCTGGTGGAGCTCCGCCCCCAGGGGAGGGAGCTGTTCGATTGGGGGGCCAAGTACTCCCCGGGGGAGTGCGAGTTCATCTGCCCAGCGGAGCTTTCCCCCGAGGAGGCGGCCCGGGCGGCGGAGGTGTCGAAGGAGGCTTTCCTGGCCCTGGGATGCCGGGATCTGGCGCGGGTGGACCTGCGCCTGGCGGAAGATGGCACCCCCTATGTCCTCGAGGTCAACACCCTGCCCGGGATGACCGAGATGTCCACCTTCCCCCGGGCGGCGGCCGCCGCCGGCATCCCCTACGACGAGCTGGTGGAAAGGCTGGTCCGGCGCGCCCTGTCCCGGACCCCCTCCGCCCCCCACGGCTAACAGATACCTCACCACGGTG
>JAJOKL010000070.1 GCA_021129895.1 Candidatus Bipolaricaulota bacterium | reverse complement strand
CGTGACGCGTGACGGGTTCAGTAGACTCGGGGAGGGCGTGGCGGACGAGCTGGGCCGCGGCAGCGAGTTCGAGCTCGGTGAGGCTCTCTCGGTCCACCGCTCGCGCTGGGATCACCACCGCCCGTACCCGGAACCACCGGGCGATGGCGGAAAGGATCTCCTTTCGCTTTCCCCTGGGGACCGCCTTGGAATCCCGGGCCCCAAGCTCTTTAAGACGCGCCAGGTTTGACTCCGGGACCAGTACCCCGGCCACCACCAACGGGCCCAGCACAGCCCCTCTGCCGGCCTCGTCTAACCCCAGGACGTTCACCAGTACCCCCCCGGGGTACGGCGGCGGCGCCACCACTGCACCAACCCCGGCACCACTCCCCGCCGCTTGAGCGGGAACACCAGCAGGGCCCCGGTGAGGAAGCCCCCCAGGTGGGCGAACCAGGCCACCCCTCCCAGGGCGGACAGGTCCATGAGCCCGGAGAAGAACTGGAGCACGAACCACAGCCCCAGGATCAACACCGCCGGCACCTCGATGAGCTGGACGAAGAAGAAGATGGGCACGATGGTGAGCACCCGTGACCAGGGGAACAGGACCAGGTATGCCCCCATCACCCCGGCGATGGCCCCGGAGGCCCCGATCATGGGGGCAGTGCTGCCGGCGGACACGCTCGCCTGGAGCAGGGCCGCCCCCACCCCACAGGCGAGGTAGAAAAGCAGAAACTTAATGTGTCCCAGCGCACCCTCCACGTTGTCCCCGAAGATCCAAAGGTACAGCATGTTCCCCAAGATGTGCAGGAGCCCCCCGTGGAGGAACATGGAGGTGAAGATGGTTACCCAGATGGGGAAGGGCACCGTGGGGGGGAGATCCTCCCCCCGCCAGAACTCGGCCGGGACCAGCCCGAACCTGATCACGAAATAGTCCCGTTCCGCAACCGGGTACAGGCACCCCCGGCCGCCGGCAAACCGTAAGTAGGCCACCGGGTCAAAGCCAGGGGGGATCGTGTTTTCCCCCAAGGTGGCCTGCCAAGCACAACCGTCGATCCAGACCACCTGGGACCCAAAATAGGTGAGCTGATAGGCGTAGATGAGCAGGTTGAGCAGGATCAGCCCCACGGTCACGTAGGGGGTGATACCGCTAGGACGGTAATCTCTTATCGGAATCATGTCCGCATCGAAGTCCCATTCTAGCAAGGAGAGGAGCCGTTACCAACGGCCGGGAGGCCTTTCCGTCTGACGCCGTCCTGGAACGGGCACAACTCAGTGGGTCAAAACTATACAAGGAACAAAATTTCACAGCGTTTGACAGTCCTAGAACCTGTTTCAAAACTCCCTGGGGCTAGCCTTTTGCCAAGTCCCTGGCAACCACAGAGTTTTTCCACCACTAAGGAACAAAGCTATTAAGAATACAACTCTTTAATTTACCACAACCCCCCAAGACTCAAAGGGAATTTCAGAATTGAAACCTTGGAATTTCTTTGTGTCTTTGTGACTTGGTGGTAGTGACAGATGCAATGTCTGGGCTGTTTTTCTTGTGCCTTGCCGGTGAAGTCCCGCTCTAGCAGTGGATGAGGGGCTAAGGCGGTCAGGGCAGGCGCTCCAGCTTCCCCGCTTGCAACAGGGAGATGAGCTCGTCCGCGCCCCTTCGCACCTGGGGGCTCAGCCCCTCGCCCAGGGAGAGGTCGGCGGGCTGCACCTCACCAACACCAGCTCCCGGGCCGCCTCTCGGATCAGTGGAACCAAGAAGCTCAGGGGCAGGGCATGGGAAGAGCCCAGCATCCCCTCGGCCCGCTCCAACGGCAATCGGCGAAAGCTCCCCGGCGGAAGCCCCATGTCAGCAGCATCCACGATCACCAGGAGCTCAGGGCGCTCCCGTGCCACTAACCCCAAGGCGTTCTCCAACGCCAGCCCCGCTGGAATGGCCAGCCACCCCGGAGCCCCGACCATGGCCCGGGCCACATATACCCCCACCCCGTCGTCCCTCCCCAACGGGTTCCCCACCCCGATGA
>JAJOKL010000134.1 GCA_021129895.1 Candidatus Bipolaricaulota bacterium | reverse complement strand
GGGAGGACGTGGATCGGATGATGCGAAAGGTGGCCCAAGCCTTCGGCGACTACTACCGGCGGTTCTATGGGGCCCCCCAGCCTAAGTGGCCCCCGGCGCCCTAGAGGTAACCCAGCCCCCGCAGCCGCTCCACCGTGTCCTCCCCGTACGGCTCCCGCCTCTCACGCTCTCCCTCCTCGCGCACACTGCGGAGCACGCCGTCCTCGAAGACCTCGTCTAGGGGGCGGCCTTCCATCCACCCCGGGATGGGCACGCCCAGGTAAGCGAGCACAGTGGGAGCGATGTCCCATAGGGCGGCCCTCTCCGGGGCCGTTGGCGTCACGCCCTCCCCCGTCAGGAGCAACGCCCCCTCCAGCCGGTGCCCGCCCCGCACCGCCGCTGGGGTGAGCACCCGGTGGCTGAGAAAACCGCCTAGCCCTTTCCCCATCCACCGCAGTCCCCTGGGCAGAAGCAGCAGGTCCGGCCCCAGTGGGGCGTAGGGGCCGCGGTAGAGCTCCTCTCCCGTAAGCAGCGTACCCACAATGGGTTCCCCGGAGGGGGTGGTGAGCTCCCCCAAGCCTTGCCTCAGGTCTCGCAGCACCCGCGGGGCATCCGCTGCGGTGACTCGCCCCTGGGGATCCCGGCCCACCCGGTTCAGGAATAGGCTTCCTATTTCGGAATGGGAGTAAGCCCAACTCTTTTTCCAGTCCACGTCCCTAAAGGACAGGAATCCCCACCGGATCAGGCGGCTGAGGGGCGATTCCCCCACCACGGCGTCCGCCCAGGAGTGCATGATCCTCAGGCGCAGGGCGAGCCGATAGCCGAGCCAGGCCAGCCTCTCCACCCCCCGGGGGCTCCAGCCCAACCTGAACAGCCCGGCCCGGACCAGGCTTCCCGGCCGCCGCCGCAGCGTCAAAAACCCCGCCTGCCAAAGCCAGGTATTGAGGTGGAATTCCCCTTCCACCGGTCCCATCCCGTGATCGGACATGAGGATCACCAGGCGTGGCCTTAAGGCCTCGAGCAGTTTCGCCAGCCCTTGGTCCGCCGCCCGGAACGCCTCCTCCACCAGCTCCTCCCCCCATAGGTAATGCTGCACGGTGTCGAGGGCCTGATAGTGAAGCCCGAGCACCTGGGGGTGGAAGCGGCGACTGAGGTGCAGGACGAGCTCGGTCTGCGCCCGCACCGACTGCACCAATTCCTGCGTCCATGCCTCCGGATCCGTCCCTTTGCTCCATTCGGGAGGGGTGGATACCCAGTCCGGCACCCGGGCCAGGGCCTCCCGGACGATCCCGGGGGGGTGCCCCTCCGCTTCGGGGGGGGCCAGGAGCCCGGGGAACCAGAACCCGTTTACCTCCCGGGCCGGGTAGGTGAGGGGGAAGCCGAGCACCCCCACCCGCACCCCGTGAGCAGATAGCTGCTCCCACACCGTGGGGAGGGCCAGGGAGCGGCTATCCGCCAGGGCTGGGAGGTAGGTGTCGGCTTGTCGCACTGCCCAGCCGAATACCCCGTGCTGGCCTGGGTTGGCCCCGGTGTGGAAGCTGGCCCAGGCCGGAGCGGTCACCGGGGGGATGGTGCTCTTCACCCTGCCCCAGGCCCCACGGCCCTTCAGGGCGGCGTAGGTGGGTAGCAATCCAGCCGCGGCGTATTCCTCCAGGCGCTCCGGGGGGGCCCCGTCCCAGCCCACGATCAACACTTCAACCTGGATCCGTGAGGATCCAGGTTGGGAAACTTCTCTTTTATCCTCATTCATCATCACTATTGACAATGGCGACGGCATTATACCGCCGCCAGAAAATCGGATCACTTGCCCCGGGTGAAGAGTTCGATCACCTCCTGCATCTTCTCATCCCGGTTTCCGGCGGTAAGCCGAATCAAATGATCGCACCCGTGGCGGATGCGGTAGGCCAGATGGTGGTTGGAGGCCCGGTGGACCGTGACAAGCAGGTTTTCCGCCTCCTCCAGGGCCCGCTGGACGGCGGCGATGAACCGGGGGGACTTGAGCTCCATAGGGCCCACCTCGTC
>JAJOKL010000131.1 GCA_021129895.1 Candidatus Bipolaricaulota bacterium | reverse complement strand
CCTCGTTTAACAACCGTCTTTCTCGGACTGTGTTTTCCCCTTCGCATCACCTCCCCCGCAAGAGCCTCTGACGACAAGCTGGGTTTGGAGGATCACTTTGCGGTGTGGAATAACTTTCCCCTCGATAAGCTGGATCAAAAGGCGACAAGCAATCTCACCCATCTCGCCGATAGGCTGACGCACGGTGGTGAGAGGGGGATCGACTTGGGCTGCCAGAGGAACGTCATCGAACCCTACTACCGCGATATCTTCGGGAACACGAAGCCCCTGTTCTCGAATAGCCCGGATTGCCCCGATGGCCATCGAGTCACTGGCTGCAAATACGCTGTCAACATGGGGACAACTGGAGAGAAGCTCTTTCATTGCCTCATAGCCCCCCTCCAAGGTGAAGTTGCCGGTCACGATCTGTTTGGGATTCAGCTCCAAGCCATACTCCTGCAGGGCAACCTTGTACCCCCGCAGCCGATCCCGGCTCGCCTGAAGTTCCGGTATGCCGTTTATGTAGGCAATCCTCTGCCGGCCCAGGGAAAGGAGGTGGTTAACGGCGGACAACGCGCCGTGAAAATTGTCCACGATAACCTCCACCACCCCGTCCGACGAGGGGATATCCCGGTCTACTACCACCAGAGGGAATCCCCGTCCTTGGATCCGCTGGACTAGCTCTTCGTCCCCCCTAGGGGTCAAAATGAGAATCCCGTCGACCCTGCGTTCTCCCAAAAGCTGAAAGCACTTCTCCTCCCGAGAGGCCTTGCCCAGGGTGGTGGCGAGGATGAGGTAGAACCCTTGGCGGCTTGCTTCCTGCTCCACTCCCCGGACGAGCTCGGCGTAAAAGGGGCTGCTGATGTCGGGGACGATCACGCCGATCGTCTGGGTTCGCTGGAGCGCCAGCCCCCGGGCGGAGGCGTTGGGGCGGTAGTTCAACTGCTCGGCGATCTCCAGGATGCGGCGGCGGGTCTCCGGGGCCACCCCGGGCTTGCCGTTTAGGGCCAGCGACACCGTGGCCCTGGATACCCCGGCCTCCCTAGCGATGTCCGCAATGGTCGCTATTTTTAAACCGTTTAAGACCTAACTTATCGATCATTACGCCGCCGAACTTGCCAATCTCACTAAACCGGTTTAATAATATATCGTCCCCAGCTTCTTGTCAACACGACAAGCACAAAATGGCCTACCAAAACGAGTAACCGCGGCATGGCAAAGCCGGCAGCCCGGCCACTTTGCCCTCCCGGCCAGCAGCCGCTACGCTTTGGAGGGCCATGAAGATCGGAGTGGTGGCAGATACGCACGATAACCTGCACCGACTGCGGCAGGCACTAACTCGGCTCAAGGAGAGGGGAGCCGAGCTGGTGCTCCACGCCGGGGACTTCGTGTCCCCGTTCGTGGCCGTGCCGTTCAAGGAAGCAGGGCTTTCGGTGATCGGCGTGTTCGGGAACAACGACGGGGACAAGCTCTACCTCAGGGAGCGGTTCTCCGGGGTGGGGGAGCTCCACTTCGGCCCCCACGAACTGGAGCTTGGCGGGAGGCGGATCGTCCTCATGCACGAGCCCCGGGCCCTGGAAGCCCTCATCTCCTCCGGCAAGTACGAGGTTCTGATCTACGGCCACATCCACGAAGTGGACCTTCGCCCGGGGCCGCCCTTGGTGCTCAACCCGGGGGAGTGCGGGGGGTGGCTGTCCGGCCAGGCCACCTGCGCCCTGGTGGACTTGGACGCCCTTCAAGCAGAGATCATCGAACTTTAACCCAGTTTCGTTGAGAGTAAGTGGTTGCAGTACTTTTGATGTCCGAAATGGCTAGTCGGCCCTCCGAGCCCCTTAACTAGATGGGTGAAACCTCCCGCAGGGTTAAAGGAGCTTTTGGAAGTTTGGGATTGGGAACCGGCGATCTGGTTGCAGGGCCCTTTTGAAGCTGCGCCAAAAAAGCGCAATCAGGCATAAAAGAGGAGTAGGAAGGAGTTCCTTGAACCCGGATCCTCAAAGGATCCGGGTTCAACGGAGCCTGTTGCGAGGCTCTCCTCAGCGTCAGGTCCAC
>JAJOKL010000094.1 GCA_021129895.1 Candidatus Bipolaricaulota bacterium | reverse complement strand
ACCCTCGCGGGCCGGGGGCATGTACCGGAATCCAGCCGGCGCTCCCGCGCGGGGCGCTTCGATCCGGGATGGAACTCAAGAGCGGCGTCATCCTGGCCAAATGCGGGCTCCCCACCCCGGATGAGCAACTCATTGGGGTTCGGAGGACCCCTAAGGCAAACGGATGCGTATCGGGGTGGAGGGGAAGAAGTCCACCTGCCGCACCGCGGCTAGCTCGCCTTCCACCCACACTTCCAGCCGCAGGGGCTGGTCGTAGTTCGCCTCGGTGAACACGATGCTGAAGGTGGCGCGGCCACCGGAGTCCGTGCGGTGGGTCTGGCCCCCCACCTTGACCAAGGCCCCAGCCATCGGGGAGCCCGTGGTGTCCAGTACCTGCACCGGGAACTCCCGGGTGACCTGCGCCTCCTTCCACTGCAGGTTCTCCCGTACCCCTTCGATGGTGAGGGTCCCCCGCATCCGGAAGCGGTTGGCCCGGGAGTGATAAGGGGTGCCGCCGATGATCTCCCCGGCCTCGGTCCAGCGGGCGTCCTGGAACTCCATCACCCCGAAGAAGTCCCTGGGGATGAACTCCACCATGTGGGAGCGGATCAGGCGCACCACCGAGTGGCCACTCGGCTGGAGGAACAGGTAGTTGGAGTCGTAGATCGACACCTCGGCGTCCTCGATGGTGATCGGCCACTGCCCCATCACCACCACGTCCTCCAGCACGATGTCCCGGTAGCGCAGGTCGGTGGGGACCCCCACCCGCAGGTCGGGGAACTCCGCCACCCCGCCCCGCACATCCAGGAACACCTTGCGCAGCTCGCAGCCTGAAAGGCGCACGTGGGCGTCCGGGTCCAGGAAGAAGATCCAGCCCCGCTCGTAGGGGCCGTGCCGGTACTCCCCAGTGAGGTCGTCCCGAAGCAGGGTCGTCCGCTCCAGGACCAGCTGGTAGTCGGCCTCGGGGATGAGCTGGCGGGCGTCCCAGGACTCGAAGTACATCCCCGAGTGGAGCCCGCTTGCCACCAGGTGCCCCCCGGCGGGGACGTACAGGCCCAGGGCCCCGATGGTGGAGTCCACCACCCGGGTCTTTCCACCCGTGACCTGCAGCAACCCCCCGATGGGGTTGACCATGGTGGAGCGTTCCATCACCAGCTCCGCCCCCTCAGACATGTCCAGGTAGTGGATGGCGGTATCCGAGTCTAAAAGCTCCACCCGGCCCTGGTTTATGAGGCAGATGAGCCCTGCTTCCGTCCCTCCATAGGGCGGCTGGAGGATCCGGGAGCCCTCGATCCTGAGGAGCCCGCCGGGCTCGACGAAGAAGTAGACGTGCACGGTGGGGACCTCGCCGCGGGACATCATGAACTCCGCATCCCGGATCACCAAGGTGGCGCCCTCCTCCACGTAGAGGTGGCCCCGCTGGCGGAGTTTTTCCCCTGCGATGACGCGGGGCTCGCCCGGGGGGATGACCAGGTCCCCCTCGTGCACCTCCCACTCCCGCGGGCAGTCCACAGTGGAGGCGGTGCGGCAACCCAGATCTGCCAGGTTGAAGTAAAACTCGTTGGTGTACCCCTCCCCTGGGATGAAAAGCCGGATGGTGCCGCAGCAGGGGAAGTCCGTCTCGTCCAGCCCCGAGACCCAGGGCAGGGTGCCGATGATGAGCCCGGTGGGGGGCTGGGAGAGCGGGGCGTTCGGCCGGATCGTCGGCCCCAAAAGCCCCCCTTCCATGGGGATCTCCTCCCCGTCGAGGAAAAACCTCCAGCCATCCCAATTCCCCGGCCAGGAGTCAAGGAGCACGTGGATCACGTGAAGATCCGGATCCCACACCACGTCCACGATCTCGGTTGCCGCAAACTGAAACGCCGGGCACAAAAGAAGGAAAAGGACCAGCTTTACGGTCCTCTCACGCAGTCTGGACTTAGCAGTGAACATCGCCGACACCCCCTGAGGCGGTGACTGGCGCTAGCTTAGCCCGTGGGGGCCCTGGCGAGCCACCCGCGCTACCGGGTCCTGGACGAACGCGGGGCCCTGGAGGCGGTGCTCATCCAGGGGGCCTCACGGTTT
>JAJOKL010000100.1 GCA_021129895.1 Candidatus Bipolaricaulota bacterium | reverse complement strand
CTGTCGGGAGAGCTCCGCTTATTTGGACCAGCTTGCGCTTCGGTACCACGATCAGGGGTTGGTGGTGCTGGGAGTGAGCCTGGACCGGCTGCCCGAAGCGGCCCGGGCCTTCATCAGTGCGGTGGGCCTCAGCGAGGTGGTTCCGCTGTGGGGTTCCTTCGAGCAGGCACTGGCGGTGGCCAGGGTATACCGGGTGACCACCATCCCTCATGTGTTCCTAATCGACCGGCGGGGGGTGATCCGGTACGCCGGACACCCTGCCGGGCTCACTTCCGAGCTGATCGAATACTGGCTGGCGGTGCGCTGAGCGGCAGTTGACGGGCGAAAAGGGCGTGGCTAACATGGCGGCGTGGTCGGTGCGCCCGTAGCTCAGTCAGGACAGAGCAGCGGTTTCCTAAACCGCAGGCCGGAGGTTCGAGTCCTCCCGGGCGCACCAATTTCGCTCCTCCTTCACCCAGTTCACAGCTTGGGGGTATAGGGGCTTAGGCACTGGGGAATTAGCGGGCCTGATGAAGGGACGGGCCTGCGGCGCCAGGTTAGAGAGCAACGAGCGACCCGGTTTCCGGGGTTGAGTTTTTTGTATGCTTGTCTAAAGATCTATATACTAAGGAGCCGGCATGTGGACCCTGCTTCCTGCCATCCTCATGGGTTGGTCCCTGGGGGCCAACGACGCGGCCAACGTGTTCGGCCTGGCGGTGGGCGTGCGGGCGGTGCGGTACCTGGTGGCCATCACCTTGACCGCCACCTTCGCCCTGCTGGGGGCGTACCTGGGCGGTGCCCAGGGGATGGCCACCTACAGCTCGGTGGCCGCCCAGAGCCTAGCCAGCTCGTTCTGCGTGGCCCTGGCCGCCGGGCTCACGGTGGCCGGGATGACCTGGCGGGGGCTGCCGGTGTCCACCACCCAAGCCGCGGTGGGGGCGATCATCGGGGTGGCGCTGGTGTCCGGGCGCCCGGTGCAGTGGAGCGTGCTGGGGAAGATCGTGATCTCTTGGGTGGCCTCCCCGCTGGGGGCGATGGTGGTGGCCTATCTCGCCCACCGGTTCGTAAGCCCGCTACTGGAGAACCGCCTGGGTGGGGTGGTGTTGTACGACCGGATCGTCCGGTTCGGGATCGTGGGGATCGGGATCTGGGGGGCGTACGCCCTGGGGGCGAACAACGTGGCCAACGTGACCGGAGTGTATGTGGGGGCGGGGCTGCTGTCGGTGCCCATGGCCACCCTGATCGGTGGGGGGAGCATCGCCCTGGGGGTCCTTGCCTTCTCCCGGCGGGTGATGGAGACGGTGGGGGAGCGGCTGGTGCCGTTGGGGCCGCTCCCGGCGCTGCTGGCGGTGGCGGCCCAGGCCGCCTCACTCCAGCTCTTCGCCATCCTGGGGGTCCCGGTGTCGGCCTCCCAGGCGGTGGTGGGGGCGGTGGTGGGGATCGGGCTGGTGAAGGGGGTGGAGACGGTTAACCGAAGGCAACTTCTGGGGATCGCCCTGGGCTGGGCCCTGACCCCCACCCTGTCCGGCCTGGTAGGGGCGCTGCTGTGGGTACTTTTGGGGGGGATCCTCCCCGGTTGATGTAGACCCTGTTCCTCCTTTAGAATTACGGGCCCGGAGGGGTGGGCGAGCGGTCTAAACCACCTGCCTGGAGAGCAGGTGCACCCCTAAAGGGTGCCGTGGGTTCGAATCCCACCCCCTCCGCCAGTTTCAGCCGACAAGTCAGAAAGTCGGCAGGGGGCTGATATGCCCCGGATCAAAAGATTTGAGGACATCACTGCTTGGCAGCTGGCGCGTGACCTCGCTTCCCTCATCTACACGGTCACCAGGAAACGAACGTTCAACGACGACCATAGCTTGAGGGATCAACTCCGAAGGGCTGCCGTTTCCGTCGTTGCGAACATCGCTGAGGGGTTCGAACGGGGTTCAGATAAGCAGCTAACCCAGTTTCTCTACACCGCCCGTGGTTCCGCCGGTGAGGTGAGGAGCTTGCTGTACGTGGCTCTTGATCAAAATTATCCCAGATATTGCGCCAGGGGGTGAGTAAGACCTTGCGAAGCGAGCGAGCAA
>JAJOKL010000081.1 GCA_021129895.1 Candidatus Bipolaricaulota bacterium | reverse complement strand
GGTGAAGTCCATCCCCGAGCGCCGTACCGGGAAAGAACGGGAGTTCAGGATGCCGGACCGGTGCCCGGTCTGTGGGGGGCCGGTGGTGCGCCCCCCGGGGGAGGTCATCCACCGGTGCGAGAACCTGTCCTGCCCGGCCCGGATCAAGGAGGCCATCCGGCATTTCGCCTCCCGGCGGGCCGCCGACATCGAGGGCCTGGGGGAGAAGCTGGTGGACCAGCTGGTGGACAAGAGGCTGGTGAAGCGCATCTCGGACCTTTATCACCTCACGAAAGAGCAGCTCGCCGCCCTGGAGCGGATGGGGGAGAAGTCGGCCCGTAACCTGCTCGCGCAGCTGGAGAGGTCCAAGGGGATGTCCCTGGCCCGGTTCATCTACGCCCTGGGGATCCGCTACGTGGGGGAGCACATCGCGGAGGTGCTGGCGGAGCGGTTCGGCTCCATCGATGAGCTGGCCCGCGCTTCCTACGACGAGCTGGTCGAGATCCCGGAGATCGGCCCCCGCATCGCCCAGAGCATCGTGGACTTCTTCTCCAGTGAGGACAACCGCCGACTGATCGAGGAATTGAAGGCGGTGGGGATAGACCCGCGGGCCGAGCGGCCGAAAGTGGAAGGACCCCTGGCCGGAAAGACCTTCGTTTTCACCGGACGACTTTCCGACATGACCCGCGAGGAGGCCAAGCGGCTGGTGGAGTCCCTGGGGGGGAAGGTGGATTCCACCGTATCCCGCAAGGTGGACTACCTGGTGGTGGGCGAGGATCCGGGTTCCAAGCTGGACCGCGCCAGGGAACTGGGGGTCGCGACGCTCAGCGAGGAGGAGTTCAAGAAGTTGGTGGGGCGCTAATCCCGGAGGAGGCGACGGTAGAACTCCAGCGCCTCTTTCCCCCATTCCTCCTTGAGCCGCCGCAGGGCCCGCTGCTCGAGCTGTCGCACCCGCTCCCGGGTGATGCCCAAGTCTTTCCCGATTTCGGCCAGCGTCTGGGGCCGGGCCCCCTCCAGGCCGTAGCGGCGCCGCAGGATCAGCGCCTCCCGGGCGGGTAGTCGGTTCACTATCTCCAACAGGTCCTCCCGGAACAGCTCCCTTAGCGCCTCCTTCTCCGGAGGGGGGATGGACTCGTCGGGGACGATCTCCTCCAGGGTATCCTCCTCCCCTTCCCCGATGGGGAGGTCCAGGGAGATGAACTCCCGCAGGGTGCGTTCCACGTGCCGCACCCGCTCCAGGGTGAGGCCGGGGGCCAGTACCAGCTCCGCCCTCTCCTCGATGCCTTCGGCCCCGAAGCTGGCCTTGAGCCGCTGGAAGCGGATGATGGCCCGGAACAGGTGCACCGGCAGTCGGATCATCTGGGAATAGCGTTCGATGGCGGCGCCGATGGCCTGGCGGATCCACCAGCGGGCGTAGGTAGAAAGCCGGTACCCCAGTTCCGGGTCGAACCGGTCCACCGCCTCGATGAGGCCCATGTTCCCCTCCTGGATCATGTCCAGGAGGTCCATGTCGGTGTCGCCGTATTCTCGGGCGATGGACACCACCAGGCGCAGGTGGGAGAGGATGAGCCGCTCCCGTGCCGCGCGGTCCCCGTCCCGCATGCGGCGGGCGAGTTCCCTCTCCTCCTGTTCGGTGAGGGGTGGGATGCGGGCCACCTCCGACAAGTACAGTCGGAGAATGTCTGCATCCTCCCGGGCTGTCTGCGCCTGCTTGACCTCGCTCATGGCTACGAGGCTGAGTGTACCAGTCCCGGTCGATGACTTCCAAGGAACGGACGGCAGGGACCAGTTAGGGGGCGAGCTCGGGGGAAGCAAGCCAAGAGGTGATCAGGGCATGCCAGGCCGCCTGGGCTGCGGCATCCAGGCCATGGCGGGTCTCCTGGTCGTAGCGCTGCTGGGCCCTCTCCATCCGGGCCAGGATGGCCTCGGCGACAGCCGCAGCCCGGGCCAGCAAGGCCGTCTGCGCGGCCTCGGGGGAAGGCCCCCCCTCCTCCAGCCCCACCAGCTCCGCCTCGTACGTGTTTAGCGTCGGGGGCCTCCGGCTGGGGACTTCTCTGTAGGGCAAGGCT
>JAJOKL010000176.1 GCA_021129895.1 Candidatus Bipolaricaulota bacterium | reverse complement strand
CCTGACCACCCCTGAGATCAGGGCCTCCAGGTTGCGCTCGCTTGAGCCCTCCCGCACCATGACCGCCATCCCCAAGTGCAGTCTTTCCAGAAGCTCCTCGTAGGTGACGCACTCGTGGTCGTCGGCCAGGCCCGCTGCGGCGTAGGCTTGGAGCTCCCGTCCCGCCAGGCCGGCGGCGTGGCCGCAGGCGACCTTCCCCAGCCGCAGGGTCTCTTCTACCTTGGCCAGGTGCTCGGCACTGGGCGGGATCACCTTGGCCGGATTCAGCTCCCCCAAGGCCGCGGTTTGGGGTAGCGAAAGGAGCTCCAGGGTGTCCGCGAGCCCTAAAGACCCGCCGGTGGTCTCCAGGCCCGGGGCGGTGGGCACCCGGGAGGGAACTTGGAGGTAGATCCGGTAGGGTAGCCCCTGGGCCAGGGCCACGGATCCGGCCAGCCACTATCCCGATATCGGTGCGGGTGACCTCCCCGGTATGGAGATTCAGCAGGCGCACGTCCTGCACCACCAGGTCGAACGGGGTCTCACCCAGCGCCACGGCGATGAGCTTTTTCAGACCTTCTAGGTCCACTATGTCCTCAAAAAGTAAGGCTATTCTCCAGGGTAGAGGATGACCTTGATCGCCGCTCGCCGAAGCAGCTTTTCGAAGCCCAGCTGAAATTCCGACAAGGGGAGCTCGTGGGTGACAAGCGGGGAGAGGTCCAGGCGGGAAAGCAGCCGGGTGGCCTGCTCCCAGGTGCCGAAGATGTGCCGGCCCACCACCCCCACCACCTCCACCTCCTTGAACACGAGCTGGGGGATGTCCAGGGGTACCTCCCTCGGGGGGAGGCCGAAGGCGATCAGCCGCCCCCCCGGCCGCACCGCCTCCAGGGCCTGCCTGAACGCCGCCTCCGCCCCGGCCATCTCCAGCACCACGTCCGCCCCCAAGCCCTCGGTCCATTTCCTGACCTGGGCCACCGGGTCGGCGGCTCGGGCGTTGACCGCCTCGTCCGCCCCCAGGGCCCGGGCCAGCTCCAGCCGCCGCTTCACCAGCCCCACCAACCACACCGAATAGGCCCCCAGGGCCTTGGCCACAGCACAGGCCATGAGCCCGATGGTGCCGTCCCCGAAGATGAGTACGCGCTTTCCCGCCACCTGGGCCCGTTTGATGGCGTGCACCGCGTTTCCGAACGGCTCCCGGATGGAGGCCACCTTGGGGGGGAGGTCCAGGGCGTTCTTCCAGACCACCCGCTCCGGGACCACGATGTACTCGGCGAACGACCCGTCCCGGTCCACTCCCAGGATCTCCACGTTCCGGCAGATGTGGGCCTTCCCGATGTGGCACAAAAAGCACTTGCCACAGTAGATATGGGTCTCGGCGGACACGTAATCCCCGGGGGAAACCGTGTGCACTTCCGCCCCCACCTCCTCCACGTAGCCGGCGAACTCATGGCCCATGATCTGGGGGATGCGGATGCGGGACTTAGCCCAGTCGTTCCACTCGTAGATGTGGAGGTCGGTACCGCAGATGGAGGTGGCCGCGATTTTAATCAGGACTTCGCCCGGGCCGGGCGTCGGGGCGTCCACCTCCTGGAGCTCCGCCCCCGGCTCGGGCTTTGTCTTCACCACCGCTTTCATCGGCTGGCCCCCTTTCTCACTGCCCTCCCATTCTACGGGCAGGCCCGGTACAGGCCAAGGGTTGCCGCACCGTCTCGACTTCGGTAACCTGAAGGGTGAGAAGGGAGGGGGAACATGGGCAAATACGATTTCATCGTCCAGGAGCTCGCAGCGCTCAAGGAGCAGGGCCTGTATAACATCATCCGCACCCTCGAAAGCCCAGTAGGGGCGTGGACGGTGGTGGACGGCCGGCGCGTCCTCAACATGTGCTCCAACAACTACCTGGGGTTCGCCAACGACCCGCGTCTGAAGGAAGCGGCCCTGAAGGCGATCGAGGAGTACGGTGTAGGGCCAGCGGCGGTGCGCTCCATTGCCGGCACCATGTCGCTGCACCATGAGCTGGAGCGGAAGCTGGCCGAGTTCAAGCACACCGAGGATGCGGTCTCCTTCCAGTCGGGCTTCTGTGCCAACCTGGCCACCATCCCCGCCCTGATGGGCAAAGACGGCGTCATCTTCACCGACGAGCTCAACCACGCCTCCATCATCGACGGCTGCCGGCTCACCAAAGCTCAGCGGGTGATCTTCCCCCACCGGGACGCTGATGCCTTGGCCAAGGCCCTGGAGGAACACAAGGAC
>JAJOKL010000048.1 GCA_021129895.1 Candidatus Bipolaricaulota bacterium | reverse complement strand
TCTGGTGAACGAGGTCAGCTACCAAGAGGTGACGGCTGCCCTGCCATGATCGAGGTCCGGAAACTGTCGGTGGCCTACGGGGCCGGTCGGCGGCAGGTGCTAGCCCTCTCTGAGGTGGACCTGGAGGTGGGCGAAGGGGAGTTCGTGGCGGTGGTGGGCCCCTCCGGCTGCGGCAAGTCCACCTTGCTCTACGTGCTGGACGGCTTGGTTCCCCCCACGGTGGGGGCGGTGAAGATCGGGGGAGAGGAGGTGCGGGGCATCCCCCGGGACGTGGCCCTCATCCTCCAGGATGCCGGGCTTCTTCCATGGAAGACCGTGCAACAGAACGCGGCGCTGGCCTTGAGGATCCAGGGGCGAAAGGGGGACGTGCGGGGGGTGCTCAAGCAGCTGGGATTGGCCGGGTTCGAGCGGCGGTTCCCCGGGGAGCTATCGGAGGGGATGCGGCGGCGAGTTGGGATCGCCCGCGCTTTGGCCCTCCACCCCACTGTGCTCCTGATGGACGAGCCCATGGCCAACCTGGACTCCCTCACCCGAGAACGTATCCAGAACTTGATCCTAGAACTGTGGCAGAGGCTCAAGTTCACGGCGGTCCTGGTGACCCACGACATCGAGGAGGCGGTGTTCTTGGGCCAGCGGGTCTTCGTGTTCACCCCCCGGCCGGGCAAGATCGCCGAAGTAGTGGATAACCCGGACATGGGGCAGGTGGACTACCGGGACAGCGAAGCGTTCCGGGCTCGGGTGCATCACTTGCGGGAAGTACTGGTGGGAAGCGCCGCATGAAACGGGCAAGGCAGTACATCCTGGCGGCCCTGGTGGTGCTCCTCCTGTGGCAGGGGGCGTCATTGATCCTGCTGGCCACCCGAGGCAGGATGATCCTACCCACCCCGGTGGCCACCCTGGGGGAAGCGGGGCAGCACTTCGGGGAGTTGACTTCCGCCTTCGGGGCCTCTGCCCTCCGGTTTCTGCTCGCGCTTCTCATCTCGTTCGCCATCGGACTTCCCATTGGGCTTCTGATCGGCTTCGAGAGGAACCTCTATCAGGTTTTATCTCCCCTCATTTACCTCACCTACCCCATCCCCCCGGTGGCCCTACTGGTGTTCTTGTACCTGGCATTCGGGGTGGGGGAGACGGTGAAGGTGGTAGTGATCACTGCCGCCCTGTTCTTTCAGGTGCTGGTGGCGGCCCAGGGCGCGGCCCGGGGCATCCCCCGTACCCATGTGACTGCGGTCCGGTCCGCCGGGGCCTCCCGCTGGCAGCTCTATCGGCACGTGGTGATCCCGGCTACCCTGCCGGAGGTGCTCACCTCCGCCCGGGTTTCGGTAGGGCTGGGGCTCACTATGCTATACATCGTGGAGACGAAATTGGGCGTAGTGGGCGGGCCGCGCAGCGGCCTGGGCAGGTTCATCGAGTACTACACGTTCCGGGCGGAGCTCTCCCTGGCCGGGGTGGTGGGCTTGTCCCTGTTGGGGCTCATGTTCTATGCCCTGCTGGAGCTGCTGGAGCGGTGGCTTTGTCGCTGGAAGCATGTGGGAGGGCCAGGTGGGGCTTAAACGGGTGCTGCTGGTGTACAACTCCGAGAAGCCGGGGGCCGAGGAGGTCGCCCGGAAAGGGGTGGAGTGGTGTCACGCCCATGGGCTTAGGGCCCTGCTCACCCCCAGGCGGGAGTTCTCCGCAGCGGAGGTGGACCTGGTGGTAGCAGTTGGGGGAGATGGAACCCTGCTTAGGGCGGCGGCCATCGTTTACCCCCGGGAGATCCCGATCCTGGGGGTCCACATGGGGTCGTTGGGCTTTTTGGCCTGTTGTGGCCCGCAGGAACTGGAGCGGGCCTTGGAACTGATTGCGGCGGGGAAAGCCGCTCGGGAACGCCACCTGCGCCTTGAGATCACGGGACAGCCGGAGACGGCCTTGAACGACGTGGCTATCCTGGGCACGGCCGAGGTGAGGTTCACCGAGCTTTCGGTGTGGGCAGAGGGGGAGGAAGTGTTGGTCTTCCCCGGGGATGGGGTGGTGGTGGCCACCCCCACCGGGGCGTCCGCCTATGCGTTGTCCTGCGGCGGGCCGCTGGTGCATCCCCGGGTAGAGGCCCTGATCGTGGCCCCGGTGGCGCCGCATCGACTGGACGTCCGGCCGCTGCTCCTGCCGCTGGACCAATCGGTGCGGATCGAGGTGCACTATCCGGCGGAGCTGTGGGTGGACGGGGATCCGGTCAAGGAGCTCGCTGCCGGGGAACGGGTGGAGGTGCGAGTGGCCCCGGCCAGCACCGTGCTGCTCCGGCTCCCTGGGGAGGAAGGGTATTTCACCCGGCTGCGGCGGCGCTTGAGCTGA
>JAJOKL010000117.1 GCA_021129895.1 Candidatus Bipolaricaulota bacterium | reverse complement strand
TGATCGTGCATCTGACCTCGCCCCAAAAGCACTTCGTGGTCGCCGTGGGCATGGTGGGAGACCAAATCGTGCTCGCCGACCCCTCATGGGGCCGGAGCATCATCCCCTTTTCCGCCTTTGTGGAGGAGCGGGGCTACAGCGGGGTCGTGCTCGTCCCCATACCGCCGCCGGAGTTTGTTCCACGTGTCCGATCGAACCAGGGGGCTACGCTCAGCTGGGCTCAAGGACGCCTTTCCGCTTTGATCCGCCTGCGGGAGGAGCTGCCGTGAGACGGCGGCCTTCTTCAAAACCTTCGTCCCCTTTGCTTGTCGTGACAATCGTGGCGCTCCTCGCTTTGGCCACCGTGGCTCAATCCCCCATCGAGCCCCTGCGGCGCCCGGAGGAGAAGCCGGGCAGCTACAGCTGGCGGGTAGGGCTGGGGTATACCCCTTATGGCGCAAGCGGGATCGGGGTGGACGAGCACGGTGCTCCCTACGAGTTCATCCGGCTTGCCCACGAGTTTCGATTTCTCCTTTCCGGCACAGTGCAGATAAGCCCCGAGTTGAAGATGGGGGTTGAGCTCGTGGACATCAGCACCGCGGTTGAAGAGAAACGGACATATCTCCATGGCACGGAGGAGTTGAGTTTTACCAAGGAAGCCTTGGGATATTCCGTCTTCTGGGAGTGGCGGATGGATCCCCGGAGCCCCTGGGACCCCCGGGTGTCCCTTTCGTTTGGGGAGCCTTGGCGTTCGGGGATCAAAGCCTCGGCCAGCCTCCTGCGGGACCCGGTGGTGCTGGTCGGGGAATTGGGGCTTCATAGCAGGGAGGAGGAACCGCCCAGTTGGTTTACAGTGGCGTTGGCCACCGGCTTTGTGGCCAACGCGTGGATAAGGCTCGGGGTCTCGACGGGTCTCGCGGTGCCCATCTCCGGAGCGGGGCTCCCCCGAGGGTCAGTGGGGATCAGGATGATTTACGCCCTCGATGCGAAAGAAACGGGGGCAATCGAGGTACGCGTGAGTATGACGACGGGGGAGGAGACCTGGCTCTCCCTCGAGGTATCCGGGCGATGGCAAGGTCCTTGAGGAAACGCCAAACAAGCCCTCAAAGCTTATCGATGTCCGGGACAGTGCCGTCGGCGAGCCGGTAGAGCATCTCCCCCGCCCGCGGGACCACCAGGATCCCCTCGTCCTCCCTGTCCACGTACTCCTCGGGGTCCAACGTGGAGGGATCTCGGTAGCCCAGGTTTATCCTGCGGCAGATCTCCTCCGGGATCCCCGTAGCAAGAAAGACCTCGATCCGGGGGCGCTCCACCCCGCCACGGAAGGTCCCGATCCCCTTCACGTGCGTGGAGTGGGCGAGCACCGCCCAGGGATATTTCTCGAACTTTTCCCACTGGGCGAGGAAGTAATCGCGCACGTGGTACCCTACCTCGAGGAGCCAGCGGCCATGGGTCGGGGAGATCTCGTCGATATGGGGCCCGTAAATGATGAGGGTCCCCCCGTCGGCCACCACTGGTTCCAGTTTGTACATACACTTTCCCGCGGTCCAGAGCTCCCGATACATCGTTGGGGCCACCGAGATCACGAGCTCATAGGGGCGTTCTACCCAGACGATGTTCACCTGCGACGAGAGGTCCGCCGCGGCCTCCCAAGCTTCCACTACTTCCCCGAGAAAGATCCCCACCAGGTCATGGCCCCGGAGCACCAGGGATAGTCCCAGCCTGGGGGTGGGCACCATCTCCGCCGCCCGCTCCACCATCTCCCGCACTGGGGTCCACTTGTGGCCGTTTATCTTGGGGTTCGTGATCAGGGCTCCGAGCCAATGCGACACGTGCACCATCCGCGGCCCCGAGACCCCGGGGAAGAGGTATTTATGCCCCCCGGAGAAACCGATCACCTCGTGTGGAAACACGGGGTTCACGATGAGGAGCCGGTCGTATTCAAGCACCAGCCGGTTTATCTCCACCGGGACCTCCACGGAAAGGAGCCCCCGCGAGATCTTTTCCATCTCCTCCCGGTCAAGGGTTCCCACCACGACGAGCGTCGAGGGATCGTCCCAGGAATGCTGGTGCACCACCACGTTGGCGGGGCGCCCATCGTACCGGGGACCGAAGTGGGCACGGAGCTGCTCCTCGGTCATGGGGGGATGGGTCCCCAGGGCCACGAGAAACGCCAGCTCCCGCACCCGGGGGGCGAGCTCTTCCACCAAGGTCGAAAAAATCGCTGGCATGGGGAGGGTGCGGGTGTCGTCTGGTACGATGACGAGCCACCTCTCCCTTGCCCTCCCCACCCCCGCCAGGGCCTCCCGGAGCTTTTCGGAAAGCTCCTTGTCTGGTATCGTCCGGCCCGGC
>JAJOKL010000172.1 GCA_021129895.1 Candidatus Bipolaricaulota bacterium | reverse complement strand
TCGACCCGGATCCAGAGCGGGCGCGGAAAATGTACCGGCGGTTCGTGGCCCAAGGGAAAGGGGTGGAAATTTGGGATGAGCTCAAGGGCGGGGTGATCCTGGGAGGGGAGGCGTTTGTAAAACGCCTGGCGCCCTTGCTGCGGGAGCGACAGCTTCAGCGGGAGATCCCCCGCCGCGAGAGACTCTCTGCCAGGCCGTCGCTGGAAGAGCTGTTTGCTGGGGTCAAAGACAGGAAGGACAGGGACGCCCGGATCTTTCAGGCGGCGGTGGAATACGGCTACCGGCTGGCGGAGGTAGGCGACCATCTGGGCCTCCACTACTCCACCGTGAGCCGCATCGTATCCCGCCAAAAGTCAAAAGTAAAGACCTGACCCCAAGAACAAGAACCGCTTCCCCGGAGGTGAGGAAGTCCCGGGCCACCTCCTCGGCGTGGCAGGGGCCCGAGAGGACGAAGAGGGGATGGCCGGGGTAGAGCTCGCCCAGGATCTCGGATATGCGCCTCCCTCTTCCCCGCTCCAGGCCCTTGATGAGGTGGACGATGGGGATCCCCGGGGGCATGTGGGGCACGGCCCGGGCCGCCACCCCGCGCAGGGCGAAGCTCGGCACCGCGAAGAAGGCCACCTCCACTCCGGCCAAGGCCTCCCCTAGATCGGAGGTGATCCGGAGCTCGGGGGGAAGGGGTACCCCGGGGAGGTATTCCCGGTTCTCCCGAATACGGCCGAGCTCCTCCGCGAAGGGAGGTCTCCGCGCCCAGAGGACCACCCCGTGGCCGGCGCGCACGAGCAGCCGGGCGAAGGCGGTGCCCCAGCTCCCGGCCCCGATCACCGCGGCCCGCATACCCTCAGCTCACGGAAAAGCTCTCCAGCTTCTCCAGGAAGGCCGGATCCACCTCCGCCCCCAGGCCGGGCCCGTCCGGGAGGGTGATCCTCCCCCCTTCCCCGTACTCCATCCCGCCCACGATCGGGTCCACGGTGTGGGTGAGGGCGGAGTCCAGGTCGAAGAAGCGGATGATGGGCCGGGCCGAGGCCAGGTGCGCCGCGGCGGTGAGCGCCAGTCGCGTTTCGGACATGCACCCCACCATGCACCCCACCCGGGCCGCCTCCGCCACCGCCGCGATCTTCAGGGCCATGTGCAGCCCCCCGGACTTGGAGAGCTTGATGTTGAAGTAATCGCAAGCCCCCGCCTGGATCAGCGCCAACGCATCGTGCACATCGAACAGGGATTCATCGGCCATGATGGGGATCCGGGTCTTCTCGCGCACCGCCCGCATGGAGGCGAGGTCCCCCGCGGCCACCGGCTGCTCGCAGTACTGGACCCCGAGATCCTCGATCCCCGTGAGGGCCTCCACCGCGGCGTTCCGATCCCACCCCTGGTTGGCGTCCACCCGGATGGGGATATCGGGCCCGATGGCCTCCCGGATGCGGCGTACCCGTTCGATGTCCTCCGCGGGGGTGGTGCCGAGCTTCACCTTGATGGCGGGGAACCCTTTTTCCTTCAAGGCCCTGGCCTTCTCGGCCATGGCGGCGGGGGAGTCGATCCCGATGGTATCGTCGGTGAGGAGCTCCCGCCGTGGGCCCCCGAACAGGCGGTACAGGGGAAGCCCGGCGGCCCTGCCCAAAATGTCGTAGAGGGCCATGTCGAAGGCGGAGCGGGCGGTGGTATTGTGGGGGAGGAAGGCGGCGATCTCCCGCAGGCGGGCCTCGATATCCAGGGGGTCCTTGCCCAGGATGAGGCGGGCCATGTCCCGGGCCGCGGCGAGGCATATCCTTTGCGTCTCCCCCACGATGGCGGGGAAGGGGCTGCCTTCCCCCCAGCCGTGGATACCCTCGTCGGTTTCGATGCGGACGAAGAAGTTCTCCGCCACCTCCGTGACCCCGAGGGCGATGCGGAAGGGGGCCACCAAGGGGATATCCGCCTTGTACACCGTGACCTTCACTATGCGCATTCCATCACCTCCGTGGAAGGAACATGGGACCCACCATGATACCGGGCCTCCCCTCCCCATCCCGGGCCCCGAGGACCAGTACCTCGTCCTCGTAGAGGAGGCCGTGCATCCGGTAACGCCCCTCGCCGAGGGGCTCCAGGGTATGGGTGTAGAAGTACTCCATGAGGCACCGGAGCTTTCCCCCCTCGTAGAAGATCCGGGCGGGGTTGAAATCGGGGCCGTACTCCCCCAGGTGGGGGAGGAGCTCCGGGGGCGGGATCCGGGGTTCGGGCCGGGGCACCCGCTCCCAGACGCGGCCCTTCCAGGTGAGGGCGGGATCGCCGGGGGAAAACTCCACCTCCAGGTGGGGATAGGCTGATCCGGGCCCGAACACGCGCCCGTCCACCAGAAACGCCCGCCCCTCCCGGGGCCGCAGGCGCAAGGGGACCCCATCCCCGAGCAGATAGAGATTTCCC
>JAJOKL010000170.1 GCA_021129895.1 Candidatus Bipolaricaulota bacterium | reverse complement strand
CCCCCGGGTGGTGATGTGGTACAGGGCACCCGGGAATTCCACCCTCAGCGGCCTAGCCATGCCCTACTATACCACCCTCGACATCAAAAGTAAAGACCTGACCCCCGAGATTTTCTAAAGACCTGACCCCGAGATTTTCCGGATCCCGGCGCTTCGCCCCTCGATGGAGGTGGCGGTCCGATCCACGCCGGGCGAGTTCCAGTGAACGACGCCCCGGGCCGCAGGAATACCCTTATTACCATTCTCCAGGGCTCACAATTCCCGCGTTGACCCACAGTTTACCTAGCTTTGGTAGACACTCCGCCCCCTCCACGTTTAACGTGGACCGCGATGGACTGGTTTTGCTATGGCGAGGGAACGTCCCTTCCAGGAGCCGGTTCCGCTGGCGCCTCGCCCAGGCGATCGTTATCTTGGAGAAGCAAGCGGTAAAAGGGGGAACGGTGAAGGGAAAGTTCAGACTGCTAGGACTCTCGGCTTTGGTGTTCGGCCTATCGTTTGCCGCCTTCTCTGGGGCAAACAACCTGCTTGTGAACCCGAGTTTCGAGGACGGCGTGGGAAGCCCCACGGGTTGGAACCCCTGGCCGCCCCAGGCCCCGGGCGTGACCTTCCGCTGGGACGATGGCAGGGCCCATAGCGGTGCCCACAGCGTCTGCGTGGAGGCCAGCCCCCGGGCCTTCGGCATGTGGCGGCAGGAGGTTCCGGTTCAGGGGGGCACCGTCTATATCTTGGCCGGGTACGTGGGCTTTGAGGGGATCTCCCCGCCGGGGCACTGCAACCTGCAGCTCGTGTTCCGCGATGGGGGCGAGAAGATCCTGGAGCGGGTGGATCTCCTGGCTCACTCCGGCACCCGAGAGCTCGCCTACGACTTCCCCTGGGAGGTTATGGTGCGCGCCCCGGCCGGGGCAGCGCTGTGTGAAGTCAATCTATTCCTCCAGGGCCCGGGCGTGGCTTGGTTCGACGACATCGTGTTCGCCCCTGCGCCCACCGGAGACATCGCCGGTACCGTGGCAAGCGGTGGCCAACCCCTCCCCGGGGTACGAGTGTTCCTATGGGGGGATCCATGGGGGAAGACTTACGAGGCGGTCACCGACGATCAGGGGCGGTACCTGATCGAGGGGGTGCCGGTGGCCGGACCGCGGTATCTGCTCCTCGCTCAAAAGGGAGGCCACAAGACGCAGCCCATTGGGGGGTGGCCGTGACGGCCGGGGAGGTGACCAAGGTGGACTTCGAGCTTGTGCCGGGGCAGGACCCCACCGACGAGCTGCGGGTGGCGTTCGGTTCCCTGGCCGCAAGGAGGTGGGCGCCCCCCGCCACCATCCCCGAGCAGGCGGTGATCGCCCCCGAGCTTTACCCCGAGGCGGTGAAGCCGTTCCTCCAGCCGGATGAGTACATCCAGTCAGACCATCCACAGGTGGTAGAGTTGGCCCAAAGCATCCTGGCTGAGGTTCCTCCCGCTGAGCGGGGGAATGCCTATGCCGTGGCCTGGGCGGTGTACGAGTGGATGAGCCGGAACATCGAACACAACAGCGTGCTGGACGAGATCGCCGGGGGGATGGATAACCCCTCCACCCGAGACGTGACCAGCGGGATCTGGCAGACGATTAGCGGCCAGGGTTGGTGCTGGGGCCGTAATTTCTACGATTGGGCCTACACCCCACCGGAGCTCCTGGCCGAAGGAGGGGGGATCTGCGTGGAGCACTCCTGGCTGGCGGCAGCACTGCTGCGGGCGCTGGGGATCCCAGCCCGGGCCGCGGTAGGGTCGAACCAGATCTGGGTCCAGCTTCCGTCAGGAGAGGGCTGGTGGGCGGGTTTCAGCACCACCCAAGGCCGGGCCGCCTATCGGGCCCGGGGCCGGCTCGGGCCCGGGTTCGGGGGGCTGAACTGGCCCGTGTTCTACTCCGTGCTCCCCCGGCCCGTGCTCCACGAAGACTGGTTTATGGAAAACCCCGGCATGTGGCGGGAGCGGCATCCCTGGCAGGAGTCCTACCAGGGGACCCCAGAGGGGCTGGCCCGGGCGGTGGCCGCCTTAGAGGACTTCAGCGAGACCGGAGAGGCGCCCCGGGGCGATCCCCCCAACACACGCGGCCGGGAGTACTACTTCATCCACTACTCGGATGTCACCATCAATCTCTACAACGTGGGGGACCAGCGGGTCCTGGACGTGCGGTTCCCCATCGTCTCCGACTCCCCGGTCCAGACCTTCACCGGCGAGCTGGCCTACTGGACGAACCACCCCGAGTGCGTGGTCCGCACCTGGATCGAGGAGATAGAGAACCCGCCGGCCGAGGGGGTGGAACGCTGGTTCCACATCGAGTTCGACCTCACTCCCTTGCTAGGGGATTGACCGGGTCTTAAGATCAGTCCGAGCAGGCGAGCTCGAGGAGCTTTTTCACCAACTCAGCGGCCAGTTCCAGGTCCG
>JAJOKL010000112.1 GCA_021129895.1 Candidatus Bipolaricaulota bacterium | reverse complement strand
GGAGCTTAGGGTTATTTGGTCCGAACCCTCGAGAAAATCAAAAGGCAAGACTTGACCCCCCAGAGCGAACCCTCGAAAAAATCAAAAGGCAGGACTTGACCCCCCAGAGTCTTGACCCCCCAGAGTCATGAAGGCCAGCCAGGCTCATTCAACGGTCAAAGGCGTTTCCCTGTCACACCGAAGTGTGGCTTTAATAACCTGGGAGAGGAACTCGCTTGCGTCGAGGATTTCGAGCAAGACCAAACGACCACGTTCCGTGAAGTGGGCAATGATAGGGCCTACATGTTCCGCATGATCGATGGTTTCGCCTGGTAGGACCTCGATCATCAAAACATCCTCTTTCCTATCGTAGCTTAGATTCATAACGTTCCCTCCTACCCGGATAAAATGTAATCACCACCTTGTTTTCGCCCTCCTGGCGGTAGACAACCCGCAGTACATGTCTGTCGGTGATGCGTCTTTGGGCGACCATCTTCCCCCCTGATTGGGATTCCACTAAATCGGGTGAACTCAAAGTCTCCTCCACCTGCTGACAAGTAACTTCGAATCCGTGGCGTCTGAGCACCTTGAACTTCTCTTTGGCATGACCAGTATAAAGAACGCCGGCCAAATTTCACCCCCAGTATTCTCCTTCTATCCTCCAGGGTCCTGCGAGCAGCCTGAGTTGTCAAGGGATATGGCCACCGGCTCATTTGTCCTTAGCGACTTCTCCACAGCAAATGTTGCCAAGGTGGTGAGTACATACTCATCAAAATCCACCAGGGTCGGGTCACCGTTGCGGATGGCTCCTAACAGGGCCTCGAGCTCCACGCGGTCGTCCTCGGAGAGGATCTCGGCCTGCGCCATCCGATGGTAGTCATTCACCGTGAGCCTGTACTTCACGATCTGCACGGACATACCACACCCCCATGTTCACCATTATACAAGCCTGCCCCCGAGAGCGGGGAAGGAAGAACGCTTCGTAAACTCCACTTGTCCAGTTCGATGAGAGAAAAGCGGCAAATCAAGACCGAACCCTTCTATTCATTGCTCGCCTTTTACCCTTCTCGAGCACTTTTTCGTACACCCGCTCGGTTTCCCGGAGCATCCGGTCGAGGGTGAATTTCCCGCAGGGCTTTTTCGCGGCCGGCTTGCCATGATCGAGGTATACCGCGCTAAATTCAAAAATCAAGACCTGAACCTAGATATCCGGCCACGGTGTGCTTCACCACTACGTAATCGGCAATCAGGCGCTCAAACTCCTCCGTTTTAGGTCCCAAGGAGAGTCGTCCAGATCGGACCACCTCAGCCGCCGCTTGTACATCTTCCTCGGTGATGTCTGGAGCCGACATGGGAACGTGGTCACCTCTTCAAGGTGCGCCCCTGGGGCGGGGCAGTAGGAGAGCCGGTGGGTGAACCGTTTTAAGCCGTAAATGGGAAGGGCCATGCACGATTCAAGACCTGACCCCGGATATTGATTGAAGGCTCGGCCTCAACCCGAGCTTGATGACTCTGGTAGCTTCGCCAAATACTCTCTCACCTGTCGCACGAGCTCCCCAGGCGTGAGGACCTTCAAGGGCTTAAGTGAAGCAGGGTAATCCTTGGTGTTAAAGGTTACAAGGTACTGACACCCACTCAAGAGAGCGGCTGCTAAGACTGGGAGATCTTTAGGATCGGCTCGGCCAGCCCATGTCTGTAGGGAGTCTAGCGGGGGATCGGGTACTTCATGTAGCGCCGTCCGTACAAGTGCTCGGAAGACCGGCAAGGCTTGAGGAAGCTTCTTTTGGAGATTCCGCTCCGCTTCCTCTCGCACATAAGGGCAGATTATCCCCCTCACCAAGGTAAGCTCGGCCAGCTGAAGCAAGATATAGCTAGCGGAATAGCGAGTCTTGGTGGCTGAGCCGGCTACTAGTACATCTGCATCGAAGAAAACGCGGAGTTCAGCAGTGCTTTTCGTAACGCTCTTCGTAGAGCCTGCGTCGCTCATCATCTAGCCCTTCCAATAGGTCTTCAATAGTGAGTCCCGCCGCTTCCCGCAGCCGTTCGATCTCACCCACCAGTTTAGGGACTAAAGGAGTCTTAGGAGCAAGGATGAATATGCCCTCAAGGTCAAGAAGAGTAAGAGGCTCTCCCTCCTCCAGCCGATACTTCTTCCGAAGATCGACCGGGAGTGTAATGGTCCCCCGTCTCCTAAGGGTAAGGGTCCTCGGTCTCACGTGTAATCACCCACGTAATGGTATCCGTATTTCAGAAAACCACAAATCCACCTTTCCAAATCTCGGAGGAAGGCTTTGGCTTGTGAATCTCTGTGGGCATCTTAGCTGCTGTATGTTGGCGCCTTTGTTTAAAGGCGTTGACGTACCGTCATCACGTCTCTTCACCCTTTCAGTTTCGCGGAGCATGCGGTCGAGGTTAAATTCCCGCAGGGCCTTCCCCCGGCTGGCTTGTCACGATGGAGCTTAGGGTCATTTGGTCCGAACCCTCGAAAAAATCAAAAGGCAAGACTTGAACATCTCGCTTGGATTTTCAAGGGAGGCATAGG
>JAJOKL010000163.1 GCA_021129895.1 Candidatus Bipolaricaulota bacterium | reverse complement strand
ATAAGCCTTCCCCCTATTTCGTGGCTAACCTGAGCCTGCCCCGCAGCCTCTGAGTATTGCGGGGCAGGCTCTCGCCCGGCCCGGTTCCATGAACCGGGTTAAAGGGGCTTTTGAACCCAAATCTTGCATCCATCACCACCACTAAGGCACCAAGACACAAAGAAACCCAAGGTACAAAGAAACTTTGGAATATGAAGGAGCGCAGAGACAACCCTAAAATTAAGAAGGGCAGTCACATTTAAATTCTTAGAGTTTCTTTGTGACTTCGAGGCTTTGTGGTAGCTCTAGCCCAGGCTTTAAGCGGGCTCTGGGTACTCCCTGCTCCGTGTTCTCTGGGGGCTTGAATATCTGGGTTGAAGGTTTGGGATTGGGAACCGGCGATCAGGTTGCAGGGCCCCTTTTGACGCTGCGCCAGGAAAAGGAGGGCGCGATGGGCCATAAAAGGGGAGTAGAAAAGAGTTGCTTGAACCCGGATCCTTTAAAGGATCCGGGTTCAACGGAGCCTGTTGCGAGGCTCTCGTTAGCGTTAGCTCCACCTCCCTCAGGCAGGGCGCAAGGCAATCGACGTGGGGAGCCTGGCTTTCCGGGGCAGGCTCCTGGGATTTGCTATCATGGCATGTGGGCAAAGGGAAGTGGGCTGAGGAGCTTGCCTGCCGCTATTTGCGCGAGCAGGGGTACCTGATCGTGGCCCGCAACTGGCGCTGGCCCGGGGGCGAGGTGGACATCATCGCCAAACACGGGGACACGCTGGTGTTCGTAGAGGTGAAGGGCCGAAGGGGCGATAGCCACGGGGCCCCGGAGGAGGCGGTGGACGCAAGGAAAAGGACCCACCTGTGGCGGAGCGCCCGGGCCTTCTTGGGGGACAGGCTGGGCCGAGTGCCGGTGAGGTTCGACGTGATCGGGGTGGGGCCGAGCGGGATCAATCACGTGCGGGGGGCGTTTCGGGCCGAGGATGTTCGCCAAGGTGGTTAGCGGCACCCCATTTGGGGTGGAGGCGAAGCTGGTGGAGGTGCAGTGCGATGTGGGGCCGGGCCTCCCGGGCTTTTCGATTGTGGGCCTTCCGGAAAAGGAGGTATCCGAGGCCCGGGAGCGGGTACGATCGGCCATCCGCAACGTAGGGCTCCCCTTCCCGGGCACCAAGATCACCGCCAACCTGGCCCCGGCGGACCTTAAAAAGGAAGGGGCGGGGCTGGATCTGGCGTTGGCGGTGGCGGTGCTGGTGGCCACCGAGGTGATCCCAGCGGCCCGCACCCAAGGGCTTGCTTTCTACGGGGAGCTTTCCTTGAACGGGGAGCTGCGGCCGGTGCGGGGGACGTTGGCGGTGGCCCTGGCGGCCCGGCAGGCGGGCTTGGCCGGGTTGGTGGTCCCGGAGGCGGTGGCCTCGGAGGCGGCACTTGTGGAGGGCCTGGCCGCTTATCCGGTGCGAGATCTGGGACAGGCGGTAGCTTTTCTCAAAGGGGAGATCGCGATTGAGCCGCGGGCGCGGGAGTTCCCGGAGGGGCCGCCCCCGGAGTGGCTGGATTTGCGACTGGTCCGGGGGCAGGAGCATGCCCGCCGGGCGCTGGAGATCGCGGCCGCCGGCGGCCATAACCTGCTCATGGTCGGCCCTCCTGGGGGTGGCAAATCCCTGCTGGCTCGGTGCCTACCTGGGATCCTGCCGCCGCTTTCCTTCGAGGAGGCTCTGGAGGTAACCCGTATCTACTCGGTGGCCGGGCTGCTCCCCCCCGGGCAACCCCTCATCCGGGAGCGCCCGTTCCGGGCCCCTCACCACACCGTCTCCTATGCCGGCATGGTAGGGGGAGGGCACGGGGTTCCCTCCCCAGGGGAGATCACGTTGGCCCACCACGGGGTCCTGTTCATGGACGAGCTGCCGGAGTTCGACCGCAAGGTATTGGAGGCCCTGCGGCAACCCCTGGAAGACCGGCGGATCACGGTGGTGCGGGCCGGGGTGGCGGTGACCTTCCCCGCCTCCTTCACCCTGGTGGGGGCCATGAACCCCTGCCCCTGTGGGCATTTGGGTGATCCACTGCGGCCCTGCCGCTGCCGCCCCCATGAGATAGTGCAGTACCGCAAGCGCATCTCCGGGCCGTTCCTGGACCGGATCGATCTGTTCGTGCAGCTCCCCCGGCTGACCAAGCAGGAACTCCTGGGGGACGGCACCGGGGAGCCGTCCCAGGCGGTGCGAGCCCGGGTGACGGAGGCCCGGGAGAGACAGCGGGCCAGGTTCGCCCGTCCACGGACCAACGCCGAGATGGGCCCCGGGGAGGTGGAACGCCTCTGTCCCCTGGTCAAGGAGGCGAAGGCGCTTTTGGCGCGGGCCATCGACCACTTCGCCCTCACCGGGCGGGGCTACGTGCGTGTGCTCAAGGTAGCCCGTACCATTGCAGACCTGGCCGGTGCGGATACCATCCGGGCCGAACACCTGGCAGAGGCCCTGCAGTACCGGGCATTTGAGGAGGGAGAACTGTGAGAAACGCCTCCGGATTGTGGTTAGTGCTGGTTTGTGTCGCCTTTGGCATTCTAGGGGCTGCCCAA
>JAJOKL010000047.1 GCA_021129895.1 Candidatus Bipolaricaulota bacterium | reverse complement strand
CCGGCCCAAGTCGGTGTTAAGGCCGGGGTTGAACCGGACGATGCCGGGGCGGATCTTGCCGGTGATGATCCGGTAAGCCACATCGAAGTTGGCCTTGGCCATGGCCAAGAAGAACGGTCCCACCAGGTAAAAGAGGAACAGCACCCAGCGGTGGGGTTGGAGCATCCGGAACCCGCCCCGTTCCCACAGGATGGGGGCCGCCACCAGGCCCACCAGCAGGGAAAGAACGACCCCGGCGATGAGTTCCGCCGGGGACCAGAGTCCGAGGTTGCCCGTCCACAGGACGAGCAGAAGATAGACAACCAGTGCGAATGCGGCCGTTACCCCCCACTCGGCTGCCTTACGCATGTTGGTAGTACAGTGAAACCGGGCTGGCTGACAAGTGCTGGCCGGGAAGGTACTGGTTGTTTTTGAGGAGGATCAGAAGAAACCTGATCGCCGTCAGTTTTGAACGGACGGTTGCGGCCGCCGGGCGAGGAGGGATAACATCGGTTGCCATGCACGAAATCAAGACCGGATTCGGGGACATCCTTAAGCGGCAGTTGGAGCTGGCGGAGCGCAACTACGAGCTCCTTTCCGATCGGGGGGTGCGGGCGATCAACGTCATGGGGGCCATCGGCTCGGGGAAGACCGCCCTCATCCTGCAGCTGGCCGAACGCCTTCAGGCCAAAGGGATCAGGGTAGGGGCCATCGCCGGGGACGTGGCCGGGGACGACGATCTCAAACGCTTCCAGGCCGCGGGACTCCCCAGCGCCGTCATCAACACCGGGGACGATTGCCACTTGGACGCCCATCGGGTGGGGCACGCCCTGAAGGATTTCCCGCTGTCGGCGGTGGACGTCCTGTTCATCGAGAACGTGGGCAACCTGGTGTGCCCGGCGGACTTCCCCTTGGGGACCGAACAGGACCTGGTGGTGATCTCGGTGACCGAGGGGGACGACATGGTGAGAAAGCACCCCAAGATGTTCGCTCAGACCGACGTGGTGGCGATAAACAAGATCGACCTGGCGGAGATCATCGAGGTGGACCCCCAGAGGATCGTGGAGGACTACCGCCGGGTGAACCCCCACGGGCGGGCGGTGCTCACCGACGCCAAGCACGGCCGGGGGATGGAGGAACTCCTGTCCGTCCTGGGATTCTAGCGTGCACGAGTACTCCCTGGCGCATTCGCTACTGGAGGGGTTGCTTGAACACCTGTCCACCCATCCGGTGGAGGGCCGGGTCGTCAAGGTACACGTGCGGCAAGGGGAACTTTTGATCCTGTCGCAGGAGGCGCTCGGGGAGGCGTGGCGGCTCCTCTCCGAGGGCACTCCCCTGGCCGGCTCGGAGCTTGAGATCGAGCGGGTGCCGGTGCGGGTGCGCTGCCCGGGCTGTGGCTACCAGGGGGATGCCCGGTACCTGGCGGAGGAGGGCTGGCATCAGGCCATCCCAGTCCTGGCTTGCCCGCAGTGTGAGGCCAGAGTTGAGGTGGTGGAGGGGAAGGAGCTAGTCATCACCAACCTTACGGTGGAAGACCGGCAGCCCCCGTAAACCGAAATGCGGCCAAGCTAGGCCCCCACTGGACCGTCCCGAGGGGCACGTGGACGAAACGTGCCTGGGTAAGGCACAATGGGGTTCGGCTGAGGCAACCCCGATGATGGTAAGCGGGGGACACGGTGAGATATCCTGAGTTCATTGGCCCTATCCGGAGCATCGTCCTGGCGAGGGCGAAAAGCGAGCAAATCCGAGAGGGCCGGGCGGGAAGCGGAGGGGCCGTCACCGCATTGCTCCTTTCGGGGCCGGAGTTGGGTGAGTTTCGACGCCGCGGTGGCCACCCTTAAGGGCCGGGGGATAGAAGGCAAGGCAGTGGTGATAAAGGACCGGGAAACCCTGCTTGCGGCCGCCGGTTCCCGCTGGACGTTGGTGGAGAACCTGCGGCTGCTGCATGAGGCCCTGTCTTCCTACCAGGTGGACCGGGCGGCGGTGGTCTGCACCCCCTGCCAGGCCCACTTCCTGCGCCAGGCGAGCACCTTCCCCTTGGTGGAGGGGACCGATTTCTCCGAACGGCTGGCCCTGATCCTGGGGCTCTTTTGCCTGGGCACCTTCAGCCAACCCTCCTTCGCCGCCTTCCTGCGCCGCCGGTTCGGGGTCTCCCCCGCCCGCGTCCAAGAGGTCTCCCTGCGGGAAGGGGAGCTGCGGGTGCAGGTGGAGGGGGAGGAGGCGCCGCTCGCGATATCCGTCTCCGAGGCCCTGGAGTTCGTGAACCTGGGGTGCCTTCTGTGTGACGGCTACACCGCCCGGGACGCCGACGTCTCCGCGGGGGCGGCGGCCGCCACCCCGGGGTGGACGGTGCTCGTCGTCCGCACCGAGCGGGGGGAACGGATGCTGGAGGAGGCCAAGCGAAGGGGGTACGTGGAAACCAGCCCCGCCTCGGAGGAGGTCCTCCAGGAGATCCAGCTCAGGGCGGGAGAAAAGCTGCGCCGGGCCACCGAGTACAAGCTGCGGCTCTTTTAGTGGCCCGGCGCACGGATCAGTCTCTCACCTCATCGGGTGAAGGGAATCCCGGTAGATCTGGGCCAGGAGCTCGTCGGTGGCCTGCACCGGGGCCAGAGAGAGCAGGAGGTCCATCCCCGGGCAGGTGCGGACGTT
>JAJOKL010000147.1 GCA_021129895.1 Candidatus Bipolaricaulota bacterium | reverse complement strand
ACCTCCCCATTCGGACCAACGCCGCGCCCAGTCCCCAGGCCCACGGGGTGGAGACCTGGGTGGACAGTTCCTGGGGACCGGACGATCTCGGCTGGAAGCCGGCCGAGGCGGTGCAGCGGGCGGTGGTGGCCGCCACCGGGGCCCGGGACCGGGGGGTGCGCTCCAAGCGCCTCTACCTCCGTCACACCCACCTGCCGGCCGCGCTCCTGTAGACCGGTTTCCTCACCAACTGCGCCGAGCGCCAGCGGCTCCTGGACCCCGTTTACCGAGAGCACATCGCCCGCGGGATGTCGAAGAGGGTCTCCGAGTTCCTCAGCCTTTCCCCTTGAACGGCGCTTTCACCGGGAGGCGTAGTGGAAGAAGCGGGCGGCGAACTCCCAGGCCGCCCCTTGATCCAGGGCCGTGCGATAGGGGATGTCCTTCGTCGCCCTCACCCGGCGGTAGAAGTCCCGCAGCCCCTCCCGGTCCTCGGAGGTGAGCCTGGGGGGCACCAGGTTGCCTCCCAGGACCTTCCCATAGATGGGCGGGGCGGCGAACAGCTCCGCGAACGCCCGCAGGTACTCCACCCCGCCCATCACCCGGCCCCGGAAGTAGGCCCCGGCGACATCCAGGGCCACCACAAATATCCCCACCGCCTTTTGGGCGAGCTCCTCCCGGTATTCCCTCACGTACTCCCGCACGCTCTCCAATACCTGGTCCCCTCGGTGGATGGGGCCGCCCACCAACACGGCCTCGTACCCCTCCGGGGAGGGGGCCTCCCCGACCCGGGCTACCTCCACCTCTGCCCCGGGGAAGCCCTCCAGCCGCTCGGCGATCCACCGGGCGATCTGGGCCGTGGACCCGTAAACGGTGTCGTAGACGATCAGACAACGCACTCCGCCCTCCTTTCCCTTCCTCGCGGGGCCAAGGGGATCACGTGGGGCACCCCGGCCTCCAACCGCACCACCGCCTCCACCCCGTACACCTCGCCCACGATCTCTGGGGTTAGCGCCTCCCGCGGCTCCCCGGCGGCGTGGATCCGCCCCCGGTGGAGGACCACCAGCCGGTCACAGAACCGTGCCGCCAGATTGAGATCGTGGATGGAGATCACCGCGGCCATCTCCTGCTTGCGTACCACGTCCCGCACCACTTCCAACACCTCCAACTGGTGCCGCAGATCCAAGTTGCTGGTGGGCTCGTCCAGGAGAAGGACCTCCGGTTCCTGGGCCAAGGCCCGGGCGATGAGCACTTTCTGGCGCTCCCCGCCGGAGAGGGTGTTGAAATCCCGGGCGCAGAACTCCTCCAGCCCCAGCAGGGCGAGCACCTCCGCCACCACCTCTTGGTCCCGGGGCGTGATCCCCCAGGTCACGTAGGGGCGGCGCCCCAGGAGCACCGCCTCGAACACGGTGGTGGGGAACCCAGGGGGGACGGCCTGGGGCACGTACCCCACCCGACGGGCCAGGGCCCGGGTTCCCAGCCCCCCCAGGTCATCTCCAGCGATCAGTACCGTCCCCGCCTGCGGGGAGAGGACCCGATTGATACAGCGCAACAGGGTCGTCTTCCCGGAACCGTTCGGCCCCACCAGCCCCAGCGCCTCTCCCTCTCCGGCCTCCAGGGACACCCCCCGGAGCACCGGCCGCGCGGGATACCGGAACTCCACCCCCCACACCCTGAGCTTCATCTCCATATGGCCCTCCGACGGCGCAGGAGGAGCGCCAGGAAGAACGGCGCCCCCAGGAAGGAGATCACCACCCCCACCGGCAATATCAGGGGGGTGAACAGTGACCTGCCGGCGGCATCGGCCGCCACCAGGAGCACCGCCCCCAACAGCCCCGCCCCCGGCAGGAGGAAGCGGTGATCGGTGCCCGAAAGCAACCGGGCGAGGTGCGGCGCCACCAGCCCCACGAACCCGATCAGCCCGGTGAAGCAGATGATAGTGGCGGTGGTCAGGGAGGAGAGGGCCATCACCGCCACCCTCACCCGGCCGCAGTCCACCCCCAGGGCCCGGGCCACCTCGTCCCCCTGGGCCATGGCGTTCAGGTCCCAGGAGAACTTGAGCATGAACGGGAAGACGGCCGCGATCACCCCGCCCACGGTGAGGATCGCCTCCCCAGTGGCCCCGGTCAGGGAGCCGAACATCCAGTGCACCACCCGGGCTAGATCCCCCTCCTCCGCCAGGTACTGCAGGAGGGAGGTGCCGGCGCCGAACAGGTACATGAGGGCGATCCCCACCAGGATGAACGACTCCGGGCTCACTCCCCGCAGCCTCCCCACCGCTAGGATGATGAGGGAGGCTCCCATGGCGAACAGGAAGGCGTTCGCTATCACCATGTACCTCCCGGCCCCGATCAGGCTGAACCCGAGGATGATGGCCACCGAGGCCCCCAGGGTGGCCCCGGAGGCGACCCCCAGGGTGAACGGACTCACCAGGGGGTTGCGCAGCGCCCCCTGCATGGCCGCCCCGGCGAGCCCCAGCCCCATCCCGGCCAGGAGTCCCAGCGCGATGCGGGGCAGGCGCAGGTGCCACACGATGGCCAGGGTGGGCCGGGGGACCTCCAGCCCGAGGAAGGGGAGGGCCCGGGCACCCACCGCCCGGGCCACCTCCCCCACCCCCAGCCGGGCCCCGCCCACGGCGGCGGCCACCAGGGAGGCCCCCAGGGCCGCCGCCGCAAA
>JAJOKL010000173.1 GCA_021129895.1 Candidatus Bipolaricaulota bacterium | reverse complement strand
TTCCATCTACCGCCGCTGGCGGCCGCAGCGTTTCTCTCAGGTGGTGGGGCAACCCTTGGTCACCGAGACCCTCCGGCGGGCGGTGGCCCAGGGGAGGCTGGCCCACGCCTATCTCTTCTCCGGCCAGCGGGGGGTGGGGAAGACATCGGTGGCCAGGATCCTGGCCCGGGCTGCCAACTGCCTTTCCCCCGAGGAGGGGGAACCCTGCAACCGGTGTGAGAACTGCCGCCGCATCCTAGCCGGGAAATCCCTGGACGTGGTGGAGATCGACGGGGCCTCCAACCGGGGCATCGACCAGATCAGGAGACTGCGGGAAGAGGTGGGCTACGTCCCGGCCGGGGCCAAATACAAGGTGTACATCATCGACGAGGTGCACATGCTCACCGGGGAGGCGTTCAACGCCCTCCTCAAAACCCTGGAGGAGCCACCCCCCCACGTGATCTTCATCTTCGCCACCACCGAGCCTCACAAGGTGCCCGCCACGGTGCTCTCCCGCTGCCAGGCCTACGAGTTCGGCCCGGTGCCGGAGGGGTTGATCCGGGACAAGCTCCTGGAGATAGCGAAGGCGGAGGGGATCGAACTCCCCGACGAGGCGGCGGAGCTAATAGCCCGGCGGGCCGGCGGCTCCCTGCGGGATGCCGAGGTGCTGCTGGAGCAGCTCGCGCAAGGGGGGGAGGTGACCCCGGAGGCGGTGGTGGAGCTGTTGGGCCTGCCGCGCCTGGCCGAGGTGGACCGGTTCCTGTCGGCCCTGCTCGAACAGGATGCCGCTGTCGCCTTGGAGGTGGTGGAAGGGCTCTCGGCGCGGGGGCGGGACCTGGGCCTGTTCCTGGAGGAGGCGGCGGCCAGGGCCCGGGATCGGGTGATCGAGGGCCGGGGGGAGTTCATCCCCCTGGCCAGGCGGCTCCTGGAGCTGCGGGCGGAGCTCCCCCGGGCCGTGTCCCGGGAGCTTCATCTGGAGGTGGCGATCCTGGAGCTGTGTGGTCCCCCGGCCCGGGAGGCCTTGGAAGAAGAGGCGGCGAGGGATACCACGGACGAGGGCCCCGGCCAACCGGAGCCCGCCGCCGAGCATCAACCTCCTCCCTCCCCGCCGAAAGAGGGAGGGGGACCAAAACGGGATGAGCCGACGGGGGAACTTAAACCAGCGGCTGCAGGGCCGTGGGAGGAGATGCTTCAGGCGATGCTGGAGGAGCGGCCATCGGTGGCCGCCTTCCTGGCCCCGGCGCAGGCGGAGCTGGTGGATGGGCTGTTGCGGGTGAGCCTTCCCGCGGAGTGCCGCTTCCATTACGAGTCCCTACTCGAGCCCCCCGTACGCCGCTACCTGGAGGACATGGCCCAGCGGCATTTCCAAGGGGTGCTCACCGTGGACATCCGCTGGGAGGGAAGGGAAGATGAAGAGCCGTCGCTGGAGGAGCGGGCTCGGCTGGTGGCGGAAACCCTGGAAGGGGAGATCCTGAAGGAGGACACGAATGCGGGGACTGGGAGACATTAAAGGGCTGATGCAGCAGGCCCAGCGGCTCCAGGCGGAGATAGCCAAAAGGCAGCAGGAACTGGCCGAGGCCCGGGTGGAGGCCTCCTCGGGCGGGGAGATGGTGCGGGCGGTGGTGTCCGGTCACGGGGAGCTCCTGGAGCTTCGTATCTCTCCCGAGGTGCTGGCCGAGGGGGACGCGGAGCTGGTAGAGGACCTGGTGTTGGCCGCGGTGAAGGAGGCCCAAGCCAAGGCCAAGGAGCTCGCCCAGAGGACCATGGCCGACCTGACCGGGGGGCTACCCCCGGGGATGCTGCCGTGATCAAGCCGCTGGAGGAGCTGATTTCTGCCTTGAGCCGGCTCCCCGGGATCGGCCGCCGGTCCGCCGAGAGGATCGCCTTCTTCCTCCTCACCAAACCGGAGGAGGCAGCCCGGCTGGGGAAGGCGATCGAGGGCCTGCACTCCCGCATCCGGCGCTGCCGGCGCTGCGGCAACTTCGCCGAGGGGGAGCTGTGTCCCATCTGCGCGGGCCCGGGAAGGGATCAAGCCACCCTGTGCGTGGTGGCTCGCCCCTGGGAGATCGAGCACATCGAGCGCACCGGGGAGTTCCGGGGCCTCTATCACGTGCTGGGGGGCTTGCTCTCCCCTGCGGACGGGGTGGGGCCGGAGGACCTGGCGATAGGCTCCCTGCTGCGGCGAGTACGGGAGGAGGGGATCCAGGAGGTGATCCTGGCCCTGGAGCCCAAGGTGGAAGGGGACCTCACCGCCATGCACCTCCTACGGCTCTTAAAGCCCCTGGGGGTGCGAGTGTCCCAGATCGCCCACGGGGTGCCGGTGGGGAGGGACCTGGAGTCCGCGGACGAGATCACCCTGGGCCGGGCCATCAAGGGCCGCATCCCCCTCTAGGATCGAACCGGGAGCGGCCTTAAGCCCAGGCTACGAGCTATCCCGGAAGAGCACGTGAGCCTGCCCCGGAAACCCACGCTCCTCACGTCAATCGCCTTGCGCCCTGCCCGAGGAAGAGTGAACTGCAGAGGAATACAAAAAGCGCCCACCAAGACACGAAGTCACGAAGAAAACCTAGTTCCTAATTGTGAAATTTCCCTTTGAGTCTTGGCGTCTTAGTGGTGAATAAAAGAGCTGGGTCCAAAAGCTCCTTTAACCCGGTTCATGGAACCGGGTAGTTCAACCGGGAAGACTCGCCCGGGCGGGGGAGG
>JAJOKL010000078.1 GCA_021129895.1 Candidatus Bipolaricaulota bacterium | reverse complement strand
CCCGGTTCATGGAACCGGGTAGTTCAACCGGGAAGACTCGCCCGGGCGGGGGAGGAGGTGGAGGAGGAACTCCACGTTCCCCGCCGGGCCAAGAAGGGGCGAGCGGATCGCCCCGGCCACCGACCAGTCCAGCTCCTCCTCCGCGAAGTGAGCGATCCCGAAAAGGACCTCTCGGTGTACCTCCGGGTCCCGCACCACCCCGCCCCGCCCCACCTTGTCTCGCCCGGCCTCGAACTGGGGCTTCACCAGCGCGATCACGTCCCCCTCCGGCCGTACGATCCCCTGCAGGGGCGGAAGCACCAACTTGAGGGAGATGAACGATACATCCACCGTGGCCAGGTCCACCGGCTCACCGATGTCCTGGTAGGACAGGTAGCGGGCATTCAGCCCCTCCCGTACCACCACCCGGGGATCGGTCCGTAATTTCCAGTGGAGCTGCCCTTTTCCCACGTCCACCGCGTACACCTTCCCAGCCCCGTGCTGGAGAAGGCAGTCGGTGAACCCGCCGGTGGAGGCGCCGATATCCAGACACACCTTCCCCCGGGGATCGATCCCGAAGGCCCGCAGGGCCGCCTCCAGCTTCTCCCCGCCCCGGGACACATACCGGGGCCGCTCTTTGAGGGAGATCTCGGCGTCCTCCGGGACCAACATGCCGGGCTTGTCCCGGAGCTGACCGTCCACCAACACCTGCCCAGCCTGGATGAGGGCCTGGGCCTTGGCCCGGGACTCGGCCAGGCCCCGGGCCACCAGTAGCTGGTCCAGCCGCACCTTCCCCCTCACACCGGCGCCGCCGGGGCCACCTCCTGATAGATCTCAAGGCCCTGCTTCAGCACCTCACAGGCCCGCCGCAGGTCCCGCTCGTTGAGCACGTAGGCGATCCTGGCCTCGTCCCGCCCCAGCCCAGGGGTCTTGTAGAAGCCCTCCCCCGGGGCCAGCATCACCGTCTCCTCCCCCGGGAAGTCGGTAAGCATCCAGCGCACGAACGCCTCGGCGTCCGCCACCGGCAGGCCCAGCATCATGTAGAACGCGCCTTCCGGCACCCGGAAGCTTACCCCGGGGATGCGCGCCAGCTCCTGGGCCAACACCGCCCGCCGGCGGTGGTACTCCTCCACCATCTCCTCCAGCACCTCCCGGTGGCGGGGATGTCCCATGAACGCCGCCAGCCCCAGTTGCTCCAAGGTGGGCGGGGACAGCCGGGCCATGGCACACCGGCGGGCCGCGTCCATCACCCTGGGATTGCGGGACACGATGGCCCCGATCCGGGCCCCACAGGCCGAGAGCCGCTTGGAGATGGAGTCCACCATGATGGCGTGCTCGGAGAGCTCGGGGAAGGAGAGCACGCTCCTGTGGGTCCCCTCGTACACGAACTCCCGATATACCTCATCAGCTATCAGGAACAGATCGTGCTTCAGGGCCAGCTCCGCCAAAAGCTCCAGCTCCTCCCCCCGGTACACGGTGCCGGTGGGATTGCCGGGGTTGGAGAACAGGATGGCCCTGGTCCTGTCGCTGATGAGCCGCTCGATCTCCCCCCGGGGGGGCAGGTGGAACCCCTCCTCCCGGGAGGTGGTTATGGGCACGAGCTCCACCTCGGCCAGGCGGGAGAACCCGTTGTAGTTAGGGTAAAAGGGCTCGGGCACCAGCACCTGATCCCCCGGATCACAGGCCACGTTCAGCGCGAACAGCACCGCCTCCGAGCCGCCAGTGGTGATCAGGATTTCCTCCGGGGACAGGGCTATGCCCCACTCCTCATAATAGGTACGGAAGGCCTCCACCGCCGCGGGCAGCCCCTGGGAAGGCGAGTAGGCCAGTACCTCCAGCTGGGCGTTCCTCACCCCGTCCAGGAACTCCTTCGGGGTGGGGATGTCCGGTTGGCCGATGTTCAGGTGATACACTTTTTTCCCCTTGCGCTTGGCCTCGTCCGCCAACGGCACCAGGCGGCGGATGGGGGACATGGGGGCGGTAGCGCTCCTTCGGGATACGTCAGGCATGACTGAGGACCCACACCTCCTTGGACTGGGGTAGGGAGGCGATCTCCACCTCGGCCGACTCCAATTTCTTCACCGGCAGATCCACCTCTGAGAGGAACTCCTCCACCGGGGCGATGGGCCAGTCCTTGATGAGCTCGGTCTTGACGTGCATGGGGATCACCACCCGCAGCCGGGGCAGCATGTTGATAACCTCCACCGCCTCCTTGGGGCCGATGGTGAAGTGCCCCCCCACCGGGAGCAGGGCCACCTCCACCTCGGAGAGGGGCTTTTGCTGCTCGGCGTTGAGGGTGTGCCCTAGGTCCCCGAAGTGGGCCAGGGTCAGCCCATCGGCTTGGATGCGGAAGATGGTGTTCCGCCCCCGCTCCCGACCCCCCTTCTGGTCGTGGAACGAGGGGATGCCCCAGATGGAGATGCCCTGCACGGTGTGGCTCCCCACGCCCCGGACCACCTCCGGATCCCCCTTGACCCTGGCCACCGCGTTGTGGTCGAAGTGGTCGTGGGACACGGTGACGATGTCCACCGCCTCCTCGGGAAACGGGTAGGGGACCGACTCATCGAACGGGTCGGTGAGGATTTTCACCCCGGCGGTGGTGGTGATGAGGAAGCAGGCATGGCCGAACCACTTTATCTTCAAGGCGATCACCTCCGTGTGGGCTAACTCTAACCGCAGGGGCGCTGGCCGGGCAACCTCCCCCTTGACCCACCGGCTCCGTCC
>JAJOKL010000063.1 GCA_021129895.1 Candidatus Bipolaricaulota bacterium | reverse complement strand
GGCCTCGCTCTCCCGCAGGGCCTCCTCTGCCCGCACCCGGTCGGTGGCGTCCACGGCCACGTTCAGGATGCCCACCACCTCCCCCTCCTCCACCAGAGGGGAAAGGACGATGTCCCAGTATGTGACGATCCCCTCCGACTCGAGCCGCACGGCGTCCTCCCGGATCGTCTCCCCGGCGAGCACCCGCCGGAACAGGGGGAGGGCCACGGGCTCGGTGCCGGGGAGGTGCTCGAAGTAACCCACGCCCGGGGCCAGGGGCGCCGCTGAGGGCGGGGCGTACTTGGCGGAAAAATCCTCCCAGGTGGCGTTGTAGCGCTGGATATTGAAGTCGCGGTCGATGATGGCGATCCCCATGGGCATGCGGTGGAACAGGAGCTCCAGGAGGTTCAGGCCCTGCCCCAGGCCAGGGTCGGGGGAGAGGGCGACCACGGGGACGTCGCCGGCGGCCCCGGCGGGGAGGAGCTCGAAGACACACGCGTCGTCGCCCTGGGCCTGGCAGGCTCGCTCGATGCAGACCACGTCCCGGCGGCCGGCCAGGACGTTGATGAACCCCACCAGCACCCCGGCGGTGTAGGCGCAGACCGGCCCTTCCGCCTCTACCCCGTGCCGGCGGAACATCCAGGCCTCGAACGTGTCCTCCCCCCGGATGTGGACCTTCCCCAGGGGCCACTCCGCGTCCTCGATCTCGAATCGCCCGAATCCAGCGGCCTGGTAGGCGGAGAGGCAGTCCCGCAGCGCCTCCAGCTCCTCTCCCGGTGTGACTTCGGGAATGAACCCTTGGGCGAAGGAGGCCCCGCCGTTGGCCCCGGCCTGTTGCAGGACGGAGTCCGCGAGCTTGTGGCCCACCAGGGCCTCGAGCTGCCGCCTCAAGCCCCAGAAGCCGGCCTCGATGTCAAGCAACGCCATGCGGGCTTCCCCAAAGAGGAGTCGGCCGGGGCTTTCTTCACGAAGGTACCGTGGGAGCTCGATCAAACGTCACCGCCTTGAAGCACCGGACGGATTCTGCGAGAGTGCCGGCTGGTGGAGATGAGCGGATTCGAACCGCCGACCTCCGCGTTGCGAACGCGGCGCTCTCCCAACTGAGCTACATCCCCAGAAAACCAGTCGCAAGTGACAAGTCCCAAGTCCACTCCAAAATAAGGACTTGTGACTTGCCGACTTGGGACTGTGTCTCTGGTGGCGGAGCAGGGAGTCGAACCCTGAACCTCGCGGTTATGGGCCGCGCGCTCTCGCCGGTTGAGCTACTCCGCCCGCTAAATCAGTCCCAAGTCCAAAAGTCGCAAGCCACCTGCCGACTTGCGACTCCGCTGGTTGCGGGGGCTGGACTCGAACCAGCAACCTCCGGGTTATGAGCCCGGCGAGCTTCCTAATTGCTCCACCCCGCTTCTGCCGAGGGCGGGAGTCGAACCCGCACGAGCCTCCCGGCTCAAGGGATTTTAAGTCCCCTGCGTCTGCCTATTCCGCCACCTCGGCATTTTTAAGACTTATGAGCGGGAAACGGGATTCGAACCCGCGACCTCCACCTCGGCAAGGTGGCGCTCTACCAGCTGAGCTATTCCCGCTGACCACCGCATTATACGGAGGAGAACTCCCCCGCTTCAAGGCTGGTGCGAAGGGCGGGATTCGAACCCGCACGCCCGAAGGCACTGGCTCCTAAGGCCAGCGCGTCTGCCAGTTCCGCCACCTTCGCACCACACCCATATTTTACCACGCCGGTCCAAAGAGAAAGGGGGCAGGGAAACCCCTGCCCCCTGGTTATCCACCCCTTCAGCCGACGATGTCCTGGTACACCGCGATCATCCGGGTGTTGGCGGTGAGGGTCAAGGTGTAGGTGTTGGTGCGGCGATCGAAGGTACCGGGGTACTCCACCGGCCGTTCGGCGTCGCCGATCCAAACCCGGAACACGCGGAACCCGACCCCGTAAGGTCCAGCCACGTTGCTCCGGGCCGGAATCCGGATGGTGATCTGGGTGCCGGAGTCCCGCTTCACCGTGAACGGGGTGTAGCGTTCCTCCTCTTCGTCGGACAGCCACACCGGGATCTCCAGTTCTTCGTAGCCCGGGGTGACGGAAATGGGCCGCCGGGCCAGTACCGTCAGGTCCACCTGAAGCGGGTACACCCGGATCGGCGGCAGGATGCCGATGGTGATGCAGGGCTCGAGCTCAACATCTTGCTCTGCCGTGTCGGTCCGGCCTTGGGCGTCCTGGACCCGGACGAAGGCGGTGATGGTACCCCCGCCCCTGAGGTCTACCTGGAAGGTCATGGAGCCCGAGGCCGGGAAGTGGTCGATACGGGATTCCACGTGCCCATCTGGGTAGCGGATTCCGATCGGCCCCACCACCAGGGTAATCGAACAGGCGGTAAACCACCTCATACACGGCCGCCCGCGGCGGCATGTACCCCTGTAGGAGTCCGGTTCCGCTCTCAAGATCGAGGGTGAACTCCACCCTTGGGGCAGGCCAGAGGAGAGGAGCTCCGCCTTCTGGGCCCCGGCGGCCTGGATTTGCGAAAGCAGCGCGGGTGGCATCTGCCGCAACGTGAAGAAGTGCAGGGTGCCGCCCTTGACCTCCCCGTATTCCCAGGTAAGGAGCTGAGCCTCAGGGCAAGCAGGGCCGGTGGGGCCTGGGGTGGTAGTAGGTTCACCCACAGTGATCAGCACGTACAGCTGCCCCACCACGCACTGGCGGGCATCGGTCAGGCTGTAGATGAGCTGATA
>JAJOKL010000002.1 GCA_021129895.1 Candidatus Bipolaricaulota bacterium | reverse complement strand
CCCGCATCTCCTCGGAGGGCAACGTGTAGAACCCCCGCTCCCGGATCCCGAACAGGTTGGCGATGAGGTTGGAGGGGAACACCTTGATCTTGGTGTTGAGATCGCGCACCACCGCGTTGTAATAGCGGCGGGAGCGGGCGATCTCCGTCTCCAGCCCCTCCAGTGACTGCTGCAGCTCCAGGAAGTTTTGGTTGGCCTTGAGCTCGGGGTAGTTCTCCACCACCGCGAACAAGCTCTTCAGGGTCTCCTGGAGGAAGTTGTCCGCCTCCCCCTGCTCCCTGGGGGTGCTCGCCTTGAGTGAGGCGGACCGGGCCTCGGCCACCTTCTCGAATATCTCCCGCTCATGGCCGGCATAGCCCCGCACCGTCTCCACCAGGTTGGGGATGAGGTCGGCCCTTTTCCTGAGCAGGGTGTCGATGTCCCGCCAGGCTTCCTCCGCCCGCACCTGCAGGCGCACCAGCCGGTTATAGGTAGCGGCCACCCAAACGAACAGGATGACCAGTACTCCCAGCACGACGAATCCGATCATCACCCCTCCTTGCCGGCATTCTACGGAACGGGCCCAGGCGGGCCAACAGGTGGCCCGGGGGGGCCACATCGGGCACAATCCCCGGGATGGGACAGGAACGCTTCTCTCGGCAGGTGATCCTCCCCCAACTGGGCCGCGAGGGACAGGAGAAACTGCGGCTGGCCCGGGTGCTGGTGGCGGGCTGTGGGGCCCTGGGCTCCCACACCACTGTGGCTCTACTGCGGGCCGGGGTAGGAAAGTTGATCCTGGTGGACAGGGACCTGGTGGAGGAGTCGAACCTGCACCGGGTGGCGGCCTTCACTGCTGAGGACGTGGGCCGCCCCAAGGCGGAGGCCCTGGCCGCCCGCCTGCGCGGGATCTGGCCGGAGGCGAACTTGGAAGCGCGGGTGATCCACCTGGGCCCCCGGGAAGCGGAGGAGCTCATCCCGCAGGTGAACCTGGTGGTGGACGGTCTGGACAATCTGGAATCCCGCTACACGGTGAACGATGCCTGCATCAAGCACGAGGTGCCGTGGATATACACGGCGGTGCTGGCCACCTACGGGATGACCATGCCCATCCTCCCTGGGCAAGGCCCCTGCCTTAGGTGCCTATTCCCAAACCCACCGCCGCCCGGGGCGCTCCCCACCTGCGCCACCGCCGGAATCCTGGGGCCGGTCCCCCAGGCCCTGGCCGCTTGGCAGGCCGCCGCAGCCATCCAGCTCCTGGTGGGGGCCCCTGCCCTCACCCCGGGGGAACTACTGTATCTGGACCTGTGGAGCCGGAAGGCCAGCACCATCCAGGTGGCGCGGGCCTCTGGCTGTCCCGCCTGTGTGGAAAAGCGGTGGGAGTTCCTGGACCGCCCATCCCGCACCGCCACCCTGTGCGGGGAGGTGGTGCAGATCCTGCCACGGCAGAAGGGAAGGGTGGACCTGACGGAGCTGGTGCGCCGGCTGTCCAAGCTGGGCAAGGCGGAGCTGCGCGGGGGGGTGGTGGTGGCCGAGGTGGAAGGGGCTTCCTTTACCGTGTTCCCCGATGGCCGGGCCCTGATCAAAGGGGTGCAGGACCCGGACCGGGCTCAGGCCCTGTACGACCAGTACATCGCTAGGTGAACCGGATCAAAACGTAGATGAGAAGCAGCACCGCTATCAACGCCAGGGCCGGTACCACCAGCATGGGCAGGGCCATCCGCTTCAAGAACGACTTCTGCTCTGGGGTCAAAGCCACCTGGCGGGGATGGCGGATCTCCAGTTTGCGGGCCTTCTTCAGCATCCTGATCGACCTGACGATGTCCCCCTGCCGCCGGTACACCACCCCCAGGTTGTGGTGCGCGGAAGCATGGGTGGGATCCTCCTCGATGGCCCGCTTGTAGGCCTGCTCGGCCCGAGTGAGGTCCCCGGCATCGAAGTACAGGTTCCCCAGCCGGAAATACACTTGAGCCTTGTCGATCCCGTAACGCAGGACATCCGAGAGCAATGCGATCCCTTCCTGCTGGCGCCCTGCGCGGCGCAGCTCCTCCGCCCGGGCCAGGGCCCGCTGGCAGATCTCCCGCCGCTCCCGCTCCGTCAGCCGCCTTGGGTCCGGGAGCGGAGGAGAGAGAGCCTCTCCTTCACCGCTTGGATGTCTATCCATGTCAGGTACTTGGGGCTCCCTTTTTTCTTGCTGGGGTTCCGGAGGAGGAAGCTGGGGTGAAACATGGGGAACAGCTCGATCCCCCCCTTCCACCGGTAGAACCGCCCCCGCAGCTGGCCGATCCCCTCGGTTTTCCCAAGGAGCCTTTGGGTGGCGGCGTTCCCCAGGGTGACGATGATCAAGGGGCGGATCAGGGCGATCTGAGCTGCCAGCCATTCCCAACAGGCGTCCATCTCCTGCTTGGTGGGGACGCGATTTCCCCGGGGGCGGCACTTGACCACGTTGGTGATGTACACGTCCTTCCTGTCTATTCCCACTGAATTCAAGATTTGGGTGAGTAGCTGCCCGGCCGGGCCCACGAACGGGCGGCCGGTTTGGTCCTCCACTTCCCCCGGCCCTTCCCCTACCAACATCAGGTCCGCTGCGGGGTTCCCCTCGCCGAACACCAAATCGGTCCTGGTTTTCCCCAGCCCGCAGCGTTGACAGGACTGGGCCCGCCTCTCCAGCTCCTCCAGGGTTACAAGCGTGCAAGCTTTCACGTCCGGACTTTATCCCGCCGGGGCGGGGCTGCCAAGGCCTT
>JAJOKL010000008.1 GCA_021129895.1 Candidatus Bipolaricaulota bacterium | reverse complement strand
GGCCTCACGGTTTGAGGCCCCGGGGCGGGGCCCTGCGCCGGATCAGGGAGGTAGTCCAGGCAAACGAGGGCAGGATGCTGGTGCGCTCCGGGAAAGTGGCGTTCTGGCAAGCCGAGGTGGAGTGGGGGCTGGAGGGAGTCCACCCCTTCCCCGGGGTGCAGATCTCCATCCAGCTCCCCAGAGCTTTGTTCGGTAGAGCCTGCCCCGCAAACCTCAGAGGAGCGGGGCAGGCTCTCCAGTACACCCGTTCGGTTTCGCGGAGCATGTGTCGAGGGTGCACTCCCGCGAGGGCAAACTCGCGGCCGATCCATCACGGCAGAGTTGGTGGCGTAGGGTATTGCTCGCACTTCGGATTTAACTTGAGCAACACAGGCCCCAAGCCTTTAACTCCTCGATCGCTCGGGCGAAGACTTCCTCGGGGCTCAGGTGAGTGGTGTCGATCTCTATCTCGGCTGGCAGGGCAGCGAAGGGCTCGAGAAACTCCGCGATGAACGCCTCTCGATCGGGCAGGGTATCATGGTAGACCCAGGGCCCGGTTTCCTCCTTCGGGGGCTTCAGCTTCACCCGCCGGAGTAACTCCTCCTTGGAACAGATGAGCTTCAGGGTGAGGATGCGGCCCGGAGGGAGCGCGCGATAGAGGAAACAGAGCCGCCCGTTGAGGCCGGTGGTCTCCAGGATCACCCGGTCCCATCCATGTCGGGAAAGCTCCCGGTAAAGGGCCAGCCAGGCGTCGGCTTCCCCCTCTACCGTAGGCGGAAATCCTCTCCTGAACCGGCCGATCTGCAATACCTCCCAGCCCAGATACGGCCCAAGTCGCGAGGTGAGGGTTGTCTTCCCCGCCCCTGGCAGCCCTATCACATGGAGGATGGCCATACTGTATCCAAGTATAAGGGCCGCTTCCCAAAGGAGGCCAATCGGTCGGGCCCCCGGAAGCTCCAGGCCAGGCGAGAGCCCCACTGAAGTCGTTCCTTATCGCCCGCTTTCCTGAGCCCTGCTAAAATCCCCTCGATGAGGCCCATCACTAAACGGCTGACCGTCACTCGACTGGAGATTTGGAGCCATTAGGAGGGGAGGTATCTGCTGGGGCTCCGCGGGCCGGGAACGCGTCCCGAAAGCGAGTCCACCCTGACCCTGACGGAGGAGGATATGATCCGCTTCGGCCTGGACCCCGGCGAAGGGTTGGTGGGGGCCACACTGGAGCTCACGCTTAAGGCCATCCCCTACCGGAAGGAGTCCTCCTCGCCCGACACCGTGCTCATCACCCGCCTGGCCCGCTCCACTGAGGTGCAGCACCACTATGCTATCGTCCCGCCCGACAAATCGGAGCGGCGCACCTGCTGGCTGGAGGCGAAGACCCCGGTGCTCGGCGGCTCCTTGGTCGTCTTGCCCCCGACATACTACGAACTGAACCTACCCCTGACCGATTCCGAATATCGCCGCCTGCGGGGGCTGCCGGCAGGCAGCGCCCTTGAGGTGGGAGTAAAGCTCGTCAGGCGATGTTTCCATGATGTGGTGCTCACCTATCGCGGCACCTTGGACGACCCGCGCATCTTCCCTCAGGACTACGCCGCCCTGATGATCCCCCTGATCCGGGCCATGATCGCCTACTTCGACGGCGACGTGGATGTGGTCGAGCACTACTGCGGGCTTGAGATTGAGGAGGAGCAGGGGCGCGAGCGGCCAGGCGATGGGCCCGATCGAGGAGCGCGGACCTGGCGGCGTGAATACTTCGCCGTAGACCCGCTGTCGCCCGACGACTGGGAAGGAGCCTTTGCAGAGAGCGTGGCCCGGACCGATGCCATCCTGAAGGAGCGCTACGACAATCGCTTGCCCATGGCCACCGTTCGCGAGTTCTACGATAGCATCGAGACGAGCACCTGGGAGAGCGTGAAGCCTCACCCCATTGAGGAGCTATCAGTAGGGCTACAGGCCAAATACGTCTTTCGGGAGGGCTGCCACCTGCCCTCGATCGTCATCGAGGCCCGCTCGGTAACCGGCAATCGCAAGGCCTGCCAAGCCGCATGTGAAGCGCTGAGCCAGGAGGCCGCCCTGTTCGGGGTACGCTTCGACCACACTTCGCTGAGGATCGAGGAAAACCTGTTGGATGAGCCCGAGGGGGGAGCAGGCCGGCTTGAGCAGGGGGTGCCCGCAGGCGGGGAAAAGGTTGATGCTGACGACGCCCCGTCCGCCTGTGCCTGAGAGGGACATAACCCATGCGGGTGCGAGTGTGGACGATCCAGCCAGTGGAAGTCCTGGAGCGGCTTGAGGCGGAGCGAGTTCTGTATGCCGATCCCTCCCGCATCCCGGAGGAATTCCGCCATGCTTACGACTGGATGCGCACCCAGATGGAGCGGCGCATCCCCGGCTATGGGGGTCACTACCCCTGGTGGGGTTGGCACAGCCCCCGCCCCGACCTGAGGCGCTCGGGCCACCTGCCGCAAGGCACCCGTGGGGTGCGGCTGGAACTGGAACTCGATCCAGCCGAGATGCTGCTCTCCGACTTCGACGCCTGGCACGTTGTCCTCAACCGGGGCTACCTGGCCCTCAGCGAGGATGAGGAAGAGGCGTGGTATCGGCGGTTCGCGGCGGCCGTCCCCGACCGGCGGGCCTGGCCTTTGCCGGAACCGTGGCGGTCGGATATCCTCTCCAGTTGGGAGCGCATATTCGACCTGGAAGCCCTGGCCGCATCAGGGTATTGGAGCGGGAAGCGCCATATTCAGG
>JAJOKL010000105.1 GCA_021129895.1 Candidatus Bipolaricaulota bacterium | reverse complement strand
GCTTCCTCAGGGGCTGGCCACGCAAGTGCCCCAGCCGTTTTCGGGGACGGTTTCTCCCGAGGCGATCGCAAGAGCGCGGGAAGCCGCGGGGATACCCGCCACCCCCACCGGCCCTTGTTACGGAGTGGTGTTGTACGACGACCCGGAGGAGCTGTGGCAAGAGGGGAATTGGTACGGGATCGGGGGCCTTTATACCCCCGCTGGATTCCCCTCGGACCTGTGGGACCGGCTTGGGGCCCGCGCCGAGGCGGCGGGTGCCCCCCGTGACTGGCAGCCGTGGGGGTACCTCCTCGGCTACTGCTCGGCTGGCGACTGCTCGGTCCTCCTCGCCCATGAATTCACCCATGCGCTGCAGGATCACGTCCGGATGGCCCTCCCCACCGAATTCGCCCCCGTGGAGCTGGACCGAGAGCCCCGCTTGGTCGTGGAGGGGATGGCCCGCTGGACCGAGTTCGCCCTGGACTACGGCGGGGATTTCGACCTGCGGGTGCGGGGACCGGTGGCCATCTGGCTGGAGTTGGGGGGGACCCTGGAGGAGGTGCCAGAGTTCTTCCTCTACGAGATCGGCGCAAGCCTGTTTCAGTACTTGTCATTCACCCTGTCACCCCGGGAGATCCTGGGCCTGTTCTCCCAACCGCAGCGGGAGCTATTGGGGCTTCCGGAAGCCGGTTTCCTCGATCTTTTCCGGTATCTGTACGGGGCGGAGTGGGAGGAGTTCCTGGCCGGGTGGCGGGAGTGGGTGCTAGAGGTCCCTCCCCCGCCGGGGGCGGAGTTGGTCTATGAGGAAAGGCGGCTGGGGATCGGCCTCAGGACGGCATTGCTTTGGCCCCTGCTTCCCGAAGACAAGCGGGAGGAGATCGCGGCCATCCGGCGGGCGATCCGGGAAGGGGGTGCCAGCCAGGAGGACCTATGGCGGGCCGACGCCATCCTGCGGGGGGCATGGGCCGAGCCCACCGAGGAGCTGATCTCCTCCCTGGAGAGGCGGAGCGCCTCCCTGCAGGACTGGGCACGGGCCATTTCCGGCCCGGAGGCCGCGGCCCGAGTATCTGCCCTGTGGCTCATCCGCACTGCCGAGCCGGACCAGCCCAAGCGTTACCTAGTGGCCTCCATAGAGGCGGTCAACGAGTACCTGGTGGCCCCGGCGCCCTCCCCGCTGGAGAACCCGGTTCCCGCCCGTTGACCGGCCCCTGAGGCCTCCCTATAATGAAACGCCTGGCGGCGTAGCCAAGTGGCAAGGCGAGGGACTGCAAATCCCTTATTCCCCGGTTCGAATCCGGGCGCCGCCTCCAGGAAAGTCTCAAGTCGAAAGTCGCGGTGGCCTGACTTGCCGACTTGTGACTTTCGACTGGTTTTGTGGGTGGTTAGCTCAGCCCGGTAGAGCACACGCTTGACGTGCGTGGGGTCGCAGGTTCGAGTCCTGCACCACCCACCAGAATTACGGCCCTTTCTTAAACACAGCGCCCCAAACCTAACTGGCTTGCCAAGCCAACACGCTGGGTCCGGGAGGACCCAGGTGGGAGACATCCAGCATTCCCCTGTCACCATCCGGAGATCCGGGTATTGGCCCCTGCCCGGGGCTGCCACCCACTGGGTAGGGGGCCCAAGGCCCAAGCGTCGGTTTTCAACAGCAAAAACCCACGATCGTTTGCCCCGGTTCACGGAACCGGGTCCGGTTGAGAGGGGAAAGGTGGCTCACGTATACTGCCGGGGTGAAGGAGGCGAAGATGCGTATCTTCTCAGGGATCCAGCCCACCGGGGAAGTTCACCTGGGGAATTACTTCGGGGCCATTCGCCAGTGGGTGGAACTACAAGAAGGAAACGAGTGCGTGTATTGCATCGTCGATTATCACGCCCTCACCAATGAGGACATGGATCCCGATATCCTCAGAAAGGCGCGCCGGGAATTGGCCCTGGACCTGATCGCCTGCGGCATCGACCCCGAGCGCACCATCCTGTTCGTCCAGTCGGATGTGCCAGAGCACACCGAGCTGTGCTGGATCCTGGGCTGCGTCACCTCCTATGGGGACCTCACGCGGATGACCCAGTTCAAGCAGAAGGCGGCCGAGCAGGAGTTTGTGAACGGTGGCCTGTTTTACTATCCGGTATTGCAGGCGGCGGACATCCTGCTTTATTTGGCGGACCACGTGCCGGTAGGGGAGGACCAGCTTCAGCATCTGGAGCTATCGCGCCGCATCGCCAGGAGGTTCAACTACCGGTTTGGGGAGCTGTTCCCAGAGCCGCAGCCCATCATCGGGAAAGGGGCCCGCATCATGTCCCTGGCGGATCCGGCCCGCAAGATGAGCAAGTCCTACGGCCCGGAGCACTACGTGGGGTTGATGGAGCCGGAGGAGTCCATCCGCAAGAAGATCCGGTCCGCGGTCACCGACATCGGCCTCAAGCCCGGTCAGGACATGTCCCCTGGGGTGGCGAACCTGTTTACGATCTTGGAGCTTGTCGCCCCCCAGGAGGTGGTGGAGCAGCTGCGCCGGGAGCACAAGGAAGGCAAACTCCTGTACAAGCACCTGAAGAACGTACTTTTTGAGCACCTGATGCAGGCCCTCGCCCCCGTTCGGGAGCGGCGGGCCCAGCTTGCTGCCCAGGGGGACATCGACGAGGTGTTGGCCGCCGGGGCGGCCCGGGCCAGAAAGATCGCGCGGGAAGTGCTGGGGGAGGTACGCGCCCGGGTGGGCTTGGATTAGGACCTCGCTCCTGAGCCTGCCCCGGAAAGCCAG
>JAJOKL010000084.1:403-2815 GCA_021129895.1 Candidatus Bipolaricaulota bacterium | reverse complement strand
TGGCGATGGTCACGTATCCTCCGTCCTCCAGGGGATAGCGCACGTAATAGAGGTGCCCGTCCACCTCCCGGTGTTCCACCTCGATGTCGGACAGGGTGGTGCCGCAGCGGGGGCACCAATTGATCATGTAATCGCCCCGGTAGATGAGGCCCTCCTCGTACAGGCGCACGAAGGCGGTCCGCACCGCCCGGGACAGGCCTTCGTCCAGGGTGAACCGGGTGCGCGACCAGTCGCAGGATGCCCCCAGGGCCTTGAGCTGCTCGATGATCTCCGAGCCGTACTTCTCCTTCCACTGCCAAACTCGCTTGACGAACTCCTCCCGCCCCAGGTCGTGCCGGGTCTTCCCCTCCTTGGCCAGCTCTTGCTCCACCACGTTCTGGGTGGCGATCCCGGCGTGGTCGGTCCCGGGGAACCAACAGGCCTCGAAGCCGTCCATGCGCTTGTAGCGGATGACGATGTCCTGCAGGGTGTTGTTCAGGGCATGGCCCATGTGCAGGCGGCCGGTGACGTTGGGCGGGGGGATGACGATGGAGAAGGGAGGTTTTCCGCTACAGGGATTACAAATCCAATAGGGATTCTTTTCCCACTCCCGGCGGATCTTGTCCTCCACCTGGTTGGGGTCGTAGCGCGGTGGGAGCGTCACGTCAGCCTCCTAGCCACGGCGCATCGGCCGTGGAGTATTCCAAGATCTCCCCCTCCGAGAAGAAGATGGGGATCTCCTGGGCGGCCGAGGCGGGGGAATCAGAGCCGTGCACCAGGTTCATGGTGATGGACAGACCGAAATCACCGCGGATGGTGCCGGGCGCGGCGTCCCTGGGGTTGGTCTTGCCCATGAGCTTTCGTACTTCCTCGATGGCCCCCGGGCCCTCCACCACCATGGCCACGATGGGGGAGGAGGTGATGAACGAGACCAGCTCGGAAAAGAACGGCTTTTCCCGGTGCTCTTCGTAGTGCCGCTCGGCGAGCTGTTGGGTAACCTTCATCAGTTTCATGCCCACGATCTTAAGGCCTTTGTCCTCAAAGCGGGAGATGATGCGGCCCACAATCCGCCGCTGCACCGCGTCCGGTTTCAATAGCACAAGCGTCCGCTCCATCGACCCCTCCTAACGTGCCCGTATGTACTTCCTCCCCGTTGTCTCCTGGATCAAGCCCGAAAGCTGGAGCTCGACCAGGATTTGGGAGAGGCGTGCATGGGGTAGCCCGGTCCGCTCCCCGAGTTCGGAGATCCCGAGCGGTTCCAAACCCAACAAATCATAAACGGCCTTGGCCTCGGCGTCCAAAGCCAGGGCGGGTTGCTGCTCCCCCGCTGGAGGGAGCAGGGCGAGGTGGGGGTACTCTTCCAAGATGTCCTCCACCGAGGTCACCAGTTTGGCCCCGTCCTGGATGAGGCGGTTGGTGCCCACCGAGGCCCCCGAGGTGACGGGCCCGGGCACGGCGAACACCTCCTTGCCCTGCTCCAGGGCGTAGTCGGCGGTGATCAGGGCCCCGGAGCGGGCCGGGGCCTCCACCACCACTACCCCCAGCGACAGCCCGGCGATGAGCCGGTTGCGGCGGGGGAAGGTCCACTGGCTTCCAGGCTGTTCCAAGGGGAACTCCGAGAGCACCGCCCCGGAGGCGGCGATTTCTGCGATCAGCCTTTCGCTCCCCGCCGGGTAAGGTCGGGCAAGACCCGTGCCCAAAACGGCCACGGTGCGGCCGGCCTCCAGCGCCCCCTGGTGGGCGGCCCGGTCGATCCCTGGGGCCAGCCCGGACACCACCGTCACCCCCCGGGCGGCCAGCTCCCGGGCCAGCCCCTTGGCCACCAGCCTGCCGTAGCTGGTGCAGCGGCGGGTACCCACGATGGCTATGCCAGAGAGGTCGGCCTCCCGGAGCTCCCCCAGCAGGTACAGGACCGGCGGAGGGGCAGGGATCTCCCGCACCGGTGCGGGGAAGTCGGGCTCGTCGCAAGTAAGGACCTTGGCTCCCAGCTTTTCCGCCCGCTCCAGTTCCTCCTCCGGGGAGAAGCTGGCCCGCTCCCGATCCAGCTTGGCTGCCGGTTCTTCCCCCAATATGCGAGCCCAGGTCACCCGGGGCGCCCGCCAGGCTTCCACCGGCCCGCCCAAGCTGGAGAGGAGCCTCCGCAGCCTGTGGGGGGTCAACGAGGGGAGGGCGTTAAGCCCTACCCAGGCCAGCTTCCTATCCATAGCGGAGGAATGGTAGCAAGTCGGCCCCATGGTTGCCCAAACCAGGGGCCTTCCCTACCATGCACACAGCCGAAAGGAGGCGGTATGTGGAAGTGGATGACGCTCGGCGTCCTTCACCTTGTCACCGGACTTGCTTGGGGCCAGCAGGCCATCCCCGGGGAGTTCCACGAACACGCCCTGGCGGTGTTGGAGCCCGATACTTGGGCGGTGGCCGCCGGGCGGACGGTGC
>JAJOKL010000084.1:0-393 GCA_021129895.1 Candidatus Bipolaricaulota bacterium | reverse complement strand
GCCTCCGGGGCCCACGACGCCACCATCAAGCTGTGGGACATGAGAAGCGGGATGGAGGTGGGGATCCTGGAAGGCCACGAGAGCTGGATCCGGTGTCTTTCCTTCTCCCCGGACGGGACCCTGCTCGCCTCCAGCTCCTGTGACGGCACGGTGCGGGTCTGGGACCCCGCTACCCTCAGGCAGCTGGCGCGGATCAAGGCCGGGGCGGACGGGATCTACTCCCTGTCCTTTTCCCCGGATGGCCGGCACCTGGCCTGGGGCAACTACGAGGGCCAGATCAAGCTGTACCGGGCGGGAAGTTGGCAGGAGGTGCGGGTATTCGGCCCCGGGGAGCACCGCTCCATCTACGCCATCTGCTTCTCCCCGGACGGGAGGTACATCGCCTGCGGGGGG
>JAJOKL010000116.1 GCA_021129895.1 Candidatus Bipolaricaulota bacterium | reverse complement strand
CTAACTTGGAGCGAGCCTGGGCGCTGCCCACCACTCCCTATTGGGGCAGCTTTATAGACGCGTTCAACCGGATGTTCCCTAACCTCCGGACCAGCTTGATCCTCACAATCACCGGCACCCTGCTTTCCGCGCTGCTGGGCTCGCTCAACGGCTATGTGTTGTCCAAGTGGAGGTTCCGAGGCTCCGATGTGGTGTTCACTCTGATGCTATTCGGCATGTTCATCCCCTACCAGATCGTCCTGATCCCCCTATTCCAGACGTTGAGACGCTTTCACTTATACGGGGGCCTGTCAGGGTTGATCCTCACCCATGTGGTGTACGGGATCCCGATTACTACCTTGATCTTCCGCAACTTCTATGCCCAGATCCCCACCGAGATGGTGGAATCGGCGGCCATCGACGGGGCCGGTTTCTTCGGCATCTACGGCCGCAGCATATTCCCTCTGTCCTGGCTTGGGTTCGTGGTAGTGGTGATCTGGCAGTTCACCCAGATCTGGAATGATTTCCTGTTCGGGGTCACCCTGACCAAGCACGAGTGGCAGCCGATCACCGTTGCCCTGGCGTATCTCGCCGGGGGGCAAGCGGTGAAGTGGAACCTTCCCATGGCCGGCTCCATGTTGGCGGCTTTCCCAACGCTCCTCGTCTACATCTTCTTTGGACGTTATTTCATCCGCGGATTGCTCGCGGGCTCGGTCAAGGGCTGAGGCAAAGATCCTGAACTGAGGAGGTGTACCGGATGGCAGAACTCACACTGGTGGTGATGGCGGCGGGGGTGGGGAGCCGCTACGGGGGGCCCAAGCAGCTCGAACCCATCGGCCCCGGCGGGGAGACCTTCAGCGATTACTCTGTCTACGATGCCCTCAGGGCCGGCTTTTCGCGGGTGGTGTTCATCCTCAGCCGGGAGGTGGAGGAGGCCTTCAGGTCCCAGGTGGGGGAGCGGATCGCCCGCCACCTGCGGGTGGATTACGTGGTCCAGAGGCTCGAGGACCTTCCCCCGGGGTTTTCGGACCCACCAAGTCGGGCGAAACCTTGGGGCACCGCCCACGCCGTCCTCTCCTGTAAGGGGGTGGTGCCGGGGCCCTTCGCGGTGGTGAACGCCGACGATTTCTACGGAAGGACCGCCTTCCAGCTGGTGGCCGACTTCCTCCGGGGCGCCAACTCAGGGGAAATCCTCGAGATGTGTCTGGTGGGCTACCGGGTGGAGAACACCCTGAGCCCGCACGGCCCGGTGACCCGGGGGGTATGCCAGGTGGACGAGGAGGGGTACCTCCTGCGCATCGAAGAGCGGCGAGGAGTGCAGCGACGCGGGAAGGGGATCGGCTTCCCCGGGGATGGGGGAGGTTGGGTAGAACTCCCTCCGGGGACGTTGGTGTCCATGAACATGTGGGGCTTTCCCCCGGGGATCTTCGCCGAGCTGGAGACGAGGTTCCCCCGGTTCCTCCGGGAGCACGCCGGGGATATCGAGACGGCGGAATTCCTCCTCCCCGAGGTGGTGGGGGAGCTGGTGGCGGGGGGCCGGGCGCGGGTTAAGGTCCTCCCCACCGAGGAGCGCTGGTTCGGGATCACCTATCGGGAGGACTTGCCAGATGCCCGGGCCTCGATCGCCGAGCTCGTCGAGAAGGGCGTATACCCGGAAAGGCTCTGGGGCTAACTGGGATTCGCCGCATATGGGCCAACTAGGCACGGCAAGGCTGTTCCGGGAGGTCTTCGGGGCCGGGCCCGAGCCGGTGATCTCCTGGGCCCCAGGGCGGGTGAACCTGATCGGGGAGCACACCGATTACAACGAGGGTTACGTGCTCCCCTTCGCCGTGGATCGCTACACCGAGGTGGCCCTGCGGCCCCGGCGGGATGGGAAGGTGCTGGCCTATGCCGCCGCCTTCGACCGGCTCTTCTCCTGCGAGCTTCCCTTGCGAGAGCCCGAGCGCAAAGGTGAGTGGAGCGACTACCTGGTGGGGGTGCTGTTGGAGCTCTCCAAGCGCGGGGAGCTCCCCCACGGGTTCGAGGCGACGATCATTGGGAACGTCCCCCTGGGGGCGGGGCTATCCAGCTCCGCTTCCCTAGAGGTAGCGCTGGCGGTGGGCCTCTCACGCCTGTATGGGCTTGAGCTCGAGGGCTTGGAGCTGGTGGAGCTGTGCCAGCGGGCGGAGAGCGGCTTCGTAGGGATGCCTTGCGGGATCATGGACCAGTACGCCTCCTACTTCGGCGAGCCCGGGAAGGCCCTGTTCCTGGACACCCGCACCCTGAGACACAGGCCCGTTCCACTGGAGCTCCCTGGGGTGAGCTTTCTGATCGTTGATAGCGGCGTGCGCCGGGCCCTGGCGGGCTCCGGATACGCCGAAAGGCGGCGGGAGTGCGAGGAGGCGGCCCTGTGGCTGGCCCGCAGGTTCCCGGGGCGGGGGATCCGGTCCCTCAGGGACGTGGAGCGGGGGATGCTGGACGAGGTGCGGGACGAGATGCCGGAGATCCTCTGGAAGCGGGCGGCGCACGTGGTGGAGGAGAACGACCGGGTGCTCAAGGCGGTGGAGGCGCTTGACGGGGGCGACGTCCAAGGAGTGGGAAAACTCCTCACCGCCTCCCATGGGTTGCTCAGGGACCTGTTCCAGGTCAGCACCCCGGAGCTGGATTTCCTGGTGGAGTGGGGGCTAGAGCATGGAGCGTTCGGGGCCCGGCTGGTGGGGGGCGGCTTCGGCGGGGTCACGCTGCACCTCGTTCCCAGGGAGGGCAAGGAGGCTTATGTCCAAGACCTCAAGCGGGCCTATCGAGCCCGGTTCGGCCTCACCGCCAGTGTCCTGGAGGTGCGCCCTGCCCCCGGCGCCGCCCACCTGTCCGCTTGAACCAACGTGCTTCGGAGCGGCCCCCAGCAGTCAAAAAAGGCCCAGATCATCAGGTTCCATCG
>JAJOKL010000074.1 GCA_021129895.1 Candidatus Bipolaricaulota bacterium | reverse complement strand
TGCCTGGATAACCGCAGGAAAGCCCACGCCCTCCTGGTCCCACTGGGATGTGCCCCCGACGAGCAGCGGGTTCCCCGGATACCGGGTCCAGGAGAGGCCGTCCTCGCTTTCGGCGTAGCCGATGGCGTAGCGCTCGCCGTCGAAGCCCGTGTACCACATGCGAAAGGTTTTAGACCCCTCGTCCCACAGGACCTCGCAGGAGAGGACACCCACCGACTCCCATGGGGCCTCCCCCGGCCCCAGCACCGGGCCTTCGCTGGCCCGCTCGAACTGGGGTACCTTCTGAGCCGTTTGGCGTGAGGAGATGAGGGCGGCAAGTTCCCGGGCGTAGCGGGCAAGGACGCCATATTCCCCGCCGGGTTGGTCCCGCAGCCGCCCCGGGATCCAGGCGGGCCAGCGGGAGGGATCGTCCAGGGGGTAATAGGCGTTCACCGGGTTCCCGATGTCATCACCGTTCACGCGCACCCAGGGGACGCCGCCCGCGAGCGCCGCGGCCACCATGGCCAGGGCGTGCTCGTGATAATCCCCTTGGGCGTGGTCGACCTCCGCCTGCACCCGCAGGTACATGCCCCGAAAATTCCCGATGAACCGGACCGGGGCCCGCTCGGCCCAGAAGGCCAGGTTCCCCGGAGAAGGGTCGACGCGGGTACTGGGGTGTCCGCAGGGGGCCCGGAGGATGATGGAGCCATCGTGGGGCCCTTCCCCGTCCACCCAGTAGGCCACCGGCAGCTCCGGCCAGCGGCCCAGGGCGGGCCCGGCAAGCAGGCTCCCCCCGGAAAACGAGATCACCCCGATGTTGTCGACGTCCACGTAAGGCAGCGCGGCCAAATACTCGACCACCGCCTTCAGGTCTTCTTGTTGGTTGGGGCCCTGGCAGGTTTCTTCGCCTTCGGATCTGTCTTCCCCTTCCCGGCCGCGGCCCTCGGGGTTGAACGAGGCCACCACAAAGCCGGCTTGGGCGAGCTCGCGGAACGCGGGATCCCCCAGGGCTAGGACCCCGGGGCCGATGGCGGGGACGAACACCACCGCCGGGAACGGCCCCTCCCCCTCCGGCCGCCACCAGGCGGCGTAGATCCGATGGCCTTCCTCATCGAGGACCCAAGCCTGCTCCCGCTGGAGGTTGTCCTCAGGGGAAGCCCGCGGCCCGGGAGGATAGGACCACACGATCGCCCCGCTCGGGGAGACCTCGATCACCCGCCGGCCTCCAGAGTCGGCGATGAGCGTGTTCCCGCCCGGGAGGCGGTCCGCCTCGTAGGGGAGCCGCAGCCCTTGGTATTCCCAAACCACCTCGCCAGCGGATGACACCTCGATCACTCGGCCGCTGCGGGAGTCGGTGATCACGGTGTTTCCGCTGGGGAGGCGGTCGGCATCCCGGGGCCAGGACAGGCCTCCGGCGTACTCCCACACGATCTCCCCAGCGGGGGAGACCTCCAGCACCCGGTCATTTCCCGAGTCGGCGATGATGACGTTCCCGGTTGCGAGCCGGTCGGCATTGTGCGGCTCCCTAAGGCGCAGGCGGTCGCTTCCCGGGACCCCGGTCTCCCCGAACTGCCACAGCACGTTCCCCTCCCGGTCCACCACGATCACCCGGTGATTGTCCCGGTCGGTGATGAGGAGGGTCCCGTCGGGGAGGCAGTCGGCGTCGTTGGGGTAGCGCAGGGAGGCCCCGTCGGAGAAGTTCACCTCCCCTGAGTCCCAGAGCACCCGACCGGAGCTCATCTCCACCTCGATCACCCGGTCGTGGCCGGTGTCCACGATGAGCAGCCGCTCCCCGGAGGGATGAAGCTCGGCGTCGTGGGGGAACTGGAGCCCGGCCGCGTATTCCCAGACGACCTCCCCGGCGGGGGCCACGATGAGGACTCGGCCACCCCGGGGGCCGCCCTGGGCCGGTGGGGAGGAGCTGCCGTCGCAGATCAGGGTCCCCCCGGCCGGGAGCCGGGCCACGGCGTGGGGGAGGTACAGGACTCCTCCGCCCGAGGTTTCCACGGGGGCCTGCGGGCCGGTGGGCGGTGAGCCCCCCGGCCCCTCGGCCAGCACCTCGCCCACATCCGGGCTCCAGTCCCCGAAGTAGTGGCGATCGGAGAGCTCCAGGGCGGCCGCCGCCTGGGTGATCTGGTCCGGGATCGACTCCGACTCCAGCATCCCCGAGATCCCCTGGCAATCCACTGGGGCCCCGGCGGGGACGTCGACCGCGGGGCGGGGGAGGATGAGTTCTACGTAAGCGGCATCGGGGTTCAGGCGGACCCAGCGGCCCCCCACCTCCTGCCAGCCTCGGTATTGGAGGAGGATGTGGGGGTGGTCCGGGGCCACCTGCACGTGGTCCTGGACCGAGCCGATCACGATCACCGCAAGGTCGGGAAGTTTTTCCACGACGTCTCCGTAGTAGCGGCTCATGTCGCGGATGGACCAGTAGTCCCGGGCCTCAGCGAGGGTGGCCACGTCCTCCGGCCAGGGGTCGATGAGCCCCCTTTCCACCGCCGCCTCCAGGGCGTGGGTGGAATAGACCCGTTTCTCGACCCCGCCGAAGGTGCCGGGGTAGGAGCCGAGCACGTAGTCCCCCGGGTCGTAGCGGCCGTTCCCGTTGAGGTCATGGTAGAGGACCCCCCAGGTGCCCCGCCGCTGGGGCCCCCAGCCCTGGGAGATCGCTTCGGGGTCCCACCGCAGGTGAGTGTAATCCATATCACACTCGACCCCCTGGGGGGTCAGCCGGCAGGAACAGGGGGCATAGAAAGGGAGCCCCTGGTCCCGGGACCCAAGGTCCACGGTGGTGAACTGCACCCCGGCCGGGTTCTCCCAGCCCTCGTACCAGTCTACCCCCATCTCGTCCCCGAACAGGCCCAAGGCCACCACCGCCGTGTTCCCCCCATTGGAAGAGCCGATGAGCCCCACCTGGATCAGGGGATAGGGGAGGAGCTCGGAGATGTAGCAGCCGTTCTCGTCCGGGATCTCCCCGCGCAAAAAACGCACCACGTCCCGCAGCGCCATGAGGGAGGCGAGGCCCCGGTGGTCGTAGGTGCCGCTCGAGCGGAACGGGGGCCGCCCCCCTCCGGGGAAGGCGAACTTTACTATGACC
>JAJOKL010000104.1 GCA_021129895.1 Candidatus Bipolaricaulota bacterium | reverse complement strand
CCGAAACCTCGATCTCCAAAGTGAACTTGCCCTCGAGCCCTTGGAGCTGGTTCAGCAGTTCGCGCAAGGGGTAGAGGTTCCGGAGGTTTGTGGTGCAACGCAAGACCTGGGGTCCGGAAGGCTTGTGGACCTCGGTGGGCGCTTCCTCCCGGGGTGCCGATACCTCGAGCTCCTCCAATTTCTTGCCGGACACCAACACAACTTCCTCGCGTTTCACATCCTTGACCTTTGCCGGCGGGATCGGCTCCTTCCTCTCGGTGGAAAGATCTCTCTTCACCACCCCGAAAAGGCCCGCATTTCCGCCTGCGACGATGGCCTCTCGGAGGACCTCTTCTCCGGTCAGCAACGGCAACCCAGGCTGTTGCCAGAAGGTCTCCCAAAGGCGCTGGTAGGGAAGCTCTTCGCTGACACCTTCCTTCCACACTTTCTCCACCAGGTAACTGGGATCGAGCTTCTCCAGGAGTTGTCCCTCTTCCTTCAACACCTCCCAGACGTACTCGGCAACGGTCTTGGCCAGAACCAGCTCCCGCCGCCGCACCGGGATCTCCGCAACCGTCTCGGGGGGACAGGGGCGGAAGACCCTGGTGTAAGCGCGGCGGATCGTCTGTTGGAGCACGTCCTCCTGATTCCTGAGGCGTTTGTCCACCTCACGCTGTTCCTCCGGCTCGAGGGCCTTGAAGTCGGAAGAGCCCTTCAGGGCCTTCAGAGCGAGGAGCTTGCGGGCCTTGGCCTTTGCCTCCGAGATCAACGCCCTCTCCGGGGCCACGAAGACCAACGCGTTGCGGTGCACACGGGGCGCCTCGCCGTGATGCCGCAGGATCTCCTCCATCCACGCCCGCTCATCCCCTGCTTCCCACGGGACGAACACCAGAACCGGCTCCGCCCGGTCCATCACCGCGAGGCTATTCTCGGGAAGGACGGCCACGTGGAACTCGGTCTTATGGCGGCCCGCCACCGCCTCGAGCTGGGAAGCCAGCTCCGCCTCTATCTCGTTTTCGCCGATGGATAGCTCGAAGTCGCGCAGGATCTTGTTGAGGTTCGGTCTCGTCTGGAAACGGTACTTGCGATCCCGGTACACCAGATACCAGAACTGGTCCCGCATCCGGCTGAGGACCTCCGCCACCATGGCGGGATTGAGTCGAGGGCGGAGGACCGCAAGGCGGAGTTGCTCCTCGGTGGCCCCGACCTCCTGGGGCGAGGCCGAGACGCTGTAAAGCAGGGCCGCTGTAGCGACACCGGTGACGAGGGACTCCTTGTAATAATCGCCCTTCAGCCCTCGCTCCAGGGCCCTGCCTTTGTCCAGGATATCGCTTGTGATCACGGTCTCGAACTCCGTCCCCGGAAGCTCCACGATCCAGCCCCGGAGGGGCCGATCCGAGAGATCCACCGCCCATGGCTGTATCAGGTAGGCCGAGCCGGGCCGCCTTTCCCAGAGATCCCTGATCACGAACGCCAGGGTCCGCAGGGCTCCCCGGGTCCGCTGGAAACGGTGGTGCGGCCCCCAGCGGTACTGGAGGATGTCGATGAACTCGGGATGGAACGGATAGGCTTGGAAGATCCGCTCCCCGTAGCGTTTCTCCTGGACCTCTTCGGGGAAGTAGCCGGCGTGGTCGGAGTAATACTTGCGGAAGGCCCGCGCCACCTTCTCCGCGATCCGCTCGTCGCCCCAATGGCTGAAGAGCCGCTTGCGCAGTACCCCGAAGATCTCATCGGCCGCCACGGGCGTCTCGATCAGGTTCTGCCTCCCCAGGATATGCAAGGCCTTGTCCAGGAGCCTCTGTGCTTCCTCTTCACGGGTGACGGCCACCTCCAGGGAGGATTGGGGCAGGGTGGCCACCAGGGCGACACGGGGGAGGCCGCTCGCCGCGGTGGCCAGTTCCTGGAGGAACACCAGGGATTGTTCGGCCAGATTGCCGTCCCCCACCCGAGTCCCCCGGGCCTTAACGAGGTACGCCACGAACTCGTCCACCAGTATCAACGCCGGGGCGGCCTCCTCCAGGATCTCGGCTATGGTCTGAGCCCCGGGAGGGGTCCTCTTCCTGTCCGATTCCTCGATACGCCGGTAAAGCCGTTTCCCCCCGAGGCGGTAGGCGAGCTCCCCCCAGAGCGTCCTTATCTCCAGCCCCTCCTCGGTGCGGCGTCCCTGGGGATTGAGGGCCACGCCGTCCAGCACGGCTACGTTCATCGGCGCGGGCGGCTCCTCCAAGCCCAGCTCTCTGAAAAGCTCGGGGAGCTTCTCGAAGGCCACCTCGGGGTGTTTCGCCAGGTGGTAGAGCGCGGTAAGGGTATGGGTCTTGCCGCCACCGAAGGGCGTCTGCAAATGGCGAATCGCCACCCCTTCCCCGCCGCCCACCAGCCGGGCGAGCACCCCCATAAGGAGCGCCTTGAGGCTCCGGGTCATGAAGGTCTTGTCGAAGAACCGATCGGGTTCCACGTAGTCCTTGGCCCCTTTCCCGAGGTCCACGGCGTTCAGGGAGATGGCGAACCGCGCCGGGTCCAGGTCCCCGGCGAAGATATCCGGATGCGGGACCGCCACTTCCCAAACCCGCGGAAGGTCAACTTTCCTCGCCATCCCCTTCACCCCCGATCGTCCGCGATAAGGCAACGTCGCACACGAGATGCTCCGCTACACCGAGAACGCCGCACACAAGGTGCGACGCTACACCCCAGCCTGTAGCGTCGGGGTTTATCCCCGACGTTTCCACCTCCACCCCGATCTTCCCGGAGGACTTTCGAGATGACTTCTGGGACCCCCATTTCGTACTTCGCTTGGTCCATCAGACCGCCGTCCTCTCCCGTTTGAATTCCTCAAAAAGAAAACTCCGAATTCCCTCCACTGCTCCTCCCCCATGCGCCATCCTACAACAACCGCAGATCCCGCTCGATCCTCTCCCGGGTGGGGAGGAACTGATCGAGGAGCGTTTTCTCCTCGTCCCCCTCAGGCAGGACCTCGCGCAGGGCTTGGCTCAAGCGCCAGAAGGCCTCGCTTGTCGCGAGGCCATGATCCTCGAGGAACGCGCGTATGCCTTCCGTGTCGCCCTTCCGCCAGAGCCGGAGCACCCTCTGGAGGGCGTTGATCAAGGGGAAAACGCCTCCGATCTCGCGCTTCAGGCTCCGCTCGTCCCGCTCGAGGGCGTTCAGCACCTTCACCC
>JAJOKL010000095.1 GCA_021129895.1 Candidatus Bipolaricaulota bacterium | reverse complement strand
CCCGGCGCGCGCTTTCAGAGATGGTTCAGTTCTTTCTCCTCCAGGCAGGGCGCAAAGCGATTGACGTGAGGAGCCTGGCTTTCGCAACAGGCTCTTGAAACCCGCCCCCTTTTCCCTATCCCTCTGGGGCTACTTCCACATCTAGCACCAGGGTGTCCTCGTTGCCGTCGTTGTCCACCACGGTCAAGGAAACGGGGTAGGTGCCGGGCTCGGGGAAGGTCCACTCGGCCACCGGCTGGGTGGAATCCACCTCCCCATCAGCGTCGAAATCCCAAGCGTACTCGACTACCTCCCCGTCGAAGTCCACGGACAAGGCTCCGTCGAACCTGACCGGCTCCCCGGCCACTGGCTGCTCCGGCTCCCATATGAAGTCGGCGAAGGGTGGCTGGAAGGTCACCACCACCGGGCGCGGCCGTTGCCAAGCGCCGAACTCCAGTCGGGCTTTCTCGCCTGGGGCCAGGGTGAGGGCGATCTCCTCGGGGGTGGTGGGCTCGTACCGCTCCGGCAGGCTGGTCCGCTCCAAGCGAAGGGTGTATTCCCCGGGGGACAGGTCGGGGAAGCTGAACGCCCCGTCCGGGCCGGAGAAGGCAACGGCTACTTCCTCTCCAGCTTGGAACAAGGTGATTTGCACCCCCGGCAGGCCCGGCTCCGTAGGGGCTCTGGTGCCGTCCTGGTCCTGATCGTCGAACACCACCCCTTGGATGGAGGCCAGAACCTGGCACGGGATGGTCAGCCTCTCGCGGCGGTGGATGGCCACCTCTACCCGGTACGGACCCAGGACCAGGGGGCGAACCCCCAGCGGGAGGCGTTCCACAGTGACCTCGTATTCCCCGGGGGGGAGCGGGGGGAATCGGAACCGCCCCTCCGCGTCGGTGGATACCCGGATCCTCTCGATGGCAAGCACCGCCGCTTCCACCCCGGGCTCGCCCGGATCGCGCTCCCCGTCCCGGTCCTGGTCCACGAATACCTCCCCCTCTAACCAGCCTTTGGCCGGGAGGAAAGGCACGTTCCAGGAGAACTCGTAGGCGAACCCGGCCTGCAGCCGAAGCGATACCGGCACCCCCGTGGCATCCCAGCGGCTGCTGACCCCGGCTTTGAGCACAAAGCTGGGGGCGAGCTCATACTCCAGCCTGAAATCGGCCCTGCCCCCGTCCTCGCTGTGGGTCCAGGTGAACGACAACGGGTGGGGGGAGCCGGTGTTACGCAAAGTGAGGGAGGCGGACCAGTCGCTGTCGAGAAAGGACCAGTCCAGTCCGTAGTTTGCGTCCTGCACCAGGCGGACGGTGGCGGTGAGTCGGTCCATGGTGAGGTAGAACCGCTGTTGGTATTCCAGGGAGTGGTAACCGGTGGCGGACACGAAATCCACGTTTTCCTGCCAGCGGCCGGTGAGGGCGAAGGAGAAGGGGGACTCCCCCCCAGTGAACCCGACCTCCAGCCGGCGGGTGCGGGAGTCGGAGGTGGGGCTGGGGATTTCCTCCCGCGTGCGGTCCACCAGCACCCCGCCGCTGAATCCCATGGGCCACTGGTCGGGGGCGAATTGGAAGTTGATGTTCAGGCTGCTTCGCACCACGCTGGACTCGCCGGGGAGCTGCCATACGTTATCCCACCGGTGTTCCACGGAGAAGCGCAAGGTGGCCGGTTCCGCCCGCAGGGTCCCGGAGAAGGCGATCCCCTCTTGATCTCGCCGTCGACCCGGGAAATAGGGTCCCACCGAGAACGCATCCAGGCGAAGGCGGAACGGGGGAGTAGCATCCGCCTCCAGCCGCACCAACAACGCCCGGTCCGTGAACGGGACCTGATAGCCGAGGCCGATCTCAAACAGGGCGGCTAGCCCCTCCACCAGGGGCACCACGGTCCAGGCATCGGCCGCGGCGGCGTGCGTGTCCCCCCGGGCCTCGCGGTACGCCAACCCCCACTCCCAATCGTCCTTCCTCGCCAGCACCTTGGCCCCGGTCCTCCCCTCTTCCCCTTGCCACCCGGTGAGGAGGCCGGCCGCCCACCCTTCCCCGGTCAGTTCCACCTGCAGGCCGTCCCCGGACACTGAGAGAAGGGGGGTCAGCGATAAGGACACATCTCCGGCGACGATCTTCACCGCCTCGCGGCGATAGGTCAGGCTGAGGCTTGACAGGCGGTAGGGAGTGGGGCCGAAGGGGCCACTGGTGCGCAGGGAAAAGTTCAGCGAGCCGTTGAGCAGGGTTCCGTTTGCGAGGAAGGACAGCGAGGAGGACAAGGCACCGGAAAACAGGTCCCCCGCGAAGTCCGCTCCCAGCCGGCTGCGCAGCTGCGCATACGGGGTGCCCACCACCAACTCCGGGGTGGGAGGGAGCACCTCGGTAAACAGACTGGCCGAGGCTTCTACGTCCGGTCGATCGGCGGAACTGGCAGAAAACTGCAACAGATCGCGATCGACATCCGTACCCAGAGGGACGTGTACCCGGACCTCCACCACCCCCCGTTCCCCTGGGGCCAGGACCAGCTCCCGGGGGCGGACCTCCACCATCCAGCCGTGGGCAGAGGCAGCGGCCACGATGAACCTGTCCACCGAGTTTCCCAAATTGACCACGGAGAACCGATACAGGGCTGAACTCCCAGGGAGGGCGCTCCCGTCACCCGGAGCGATCACCTCCACCTGGTGCACTTCCACCACCGTGACCAGACCGGTCTCGGAGATCGTTCCCCCGGACCAATGCACGGTCAGGGTAACCTCGTATTCGCCGGCGTTAGCGGTCCGGGGGACGGCCAAGGTGAGGAACACCAGTTCCTCCTGGCCAGGCCCGATCTCCAGCTCCCCCAATGGGGTGAGGAGCCCCCAGCCCTGCGGGAAGTCGGCCGAGAGCTCCACCGTGAGAGTGGCGTCGGTCTCGTTCTGGAGGGAGAACACGTGGGTTACCAGCTCCCCGGGCAAGGCTTCCTTGGCGGGGGAAGTGCGCTCGAGGACCAGTCCTTGTCCCACTGCATACCATGCCAGACTCACCATGCACAGGAAGACCACGGCCGCCCGGTTGAACTCGCGCATCGTCGGGCCAGTGTGCCGGATGGCCGGGGGAGGGGGAAGGAGAAGGGTATGAGGGATAACTAACCCCTGCCCGGAAGAAGAGGGACCAACGTCCCATTAGGGGCAATGGCATTGACTTAAGAGAGAAGGCAGATGTGAACAGCACTTTCAGATAG
>JAJOKL010000125.1 GCA_021129895.1 Candidatus Bipolaricaulota bacterium | reverse complement strand
AGTTGGCCGAAGGAGAGGCCCCCATCGCCGGGCGGGATCTTCCCGTGTTGCACGTAGCGGAGGCCGGCCCGCTCCACCTCCTCTTTCACCGCCGAGGCGATCCGGTCGTTCACCGCCGCCCCGCCGGTGAGGCCCACGATCGGGATCGCCTCCCTTTTCGCGACCTCGATCGCCATCCGCGCCAGGCCCCGCGCCAGCGCGTCCTGGGCCGTGGCCGCAAGGTCCGCCACGGACACGCCTTCCTCCCGCAGCCGGAAAAGCTCCCGGAAGATCGCCACCGTGTCCAGGATCGGCCGGCCATCGTGCTCCCGGATCACGGGCTCGATGGTGACCGGGGTTCCCCCTGCCCCAGCGGCCTCCAGCCGCATCGCCGGTTCCCCCTCGTAGGTGCGCTCCCGGCACAGCCCCAGCCACGCGGACACGGCGTCCAGGAACCTGCCGGCACTGGTCGTCTCCGGACAATTCAGCCCCCGCTCTATCTGGATTTTTAGGATCTCTAGTTCTTCGGGGGAAAGACCGGAACCCTCCGGCGGAAGCCCCGCGGCCAGCAAAAAACTCGCGGCCATGCGGCCGGGGCGCAGGGTAGCGAGGTCCCCTCCCGGCATGGGGACCGGACGGAGCGATCCCGCCCGCCGCCACTCCCCCTCCCGCCAGGCGATCACCTCCCCGCCCCAGGCGGCCCCGTCGGCCCCGTACCCGTACCCGTCGATGGCGATCCCCACCAGGGCGGACAGCCCGTGCTCCCCCGCGAGGCCGGCAACGTGGGCCACGTGGTGTTGCACCCGGATGGCCCGCTCCCCCAGCTCCTCCGCCATCCTGGTGGTGGGGAAGCCTGGATGGAGGTCACAGACGACGATGCTCGGCAGCGGCGCCCCGGTGATCTCGAGGAGATGTGCGATCGCCTCCCTCAAAAACTCCTCGGTCTCCAGGTGCTCGACGCTGCCGATGTGCTGGGAGAGGAAGATCTTTCCCCGGTGGTAGAGGGCGAAGGCCACGTTCAGCTCCGCCCCCAGCGCCAACATCGGCTCCTCCCCTAGATCGAGGGCGATGGGCTCGGGGACCCAGCCCCGGGAACGGCGCAGGAAGACCGGCCTTCCGGCGGCGAACCGGACCACCGAGTCGTCGCAGCGGGCCACGATCCTGCGGTCGTGGAGCAAAAAACCATCGGCCACCCCGGAAAGCTCGGAAAGGATCCGGGAATTCTCGATGAGCATGGGCCTGCCGGGGAAGTTGGCGCTGGTCATGACCAGGGGGAACCCGATCCGCCGGAAAAGGAGGTGGTGGAGGCCGGAGTAGGGGAGCATGACCCCCACCGTGTGGAGCCCCGGGGCCACCGAGGGCGCGAGTTTTCCGCCCTTTTTGGGGAGCACCACGATGGGACGCCGGGGGGATACGAGAAGCCGCTCCGCCTCGGGCGGTACCTCGGCGAATTCCTTCATCAGCTCCAGGGGGGCCATGAGGGCGAAGGGCTGTCCGGGCCGCGCTAGGCGCCGCCTGAGCTCGGAGACGACCTCCTCCCGGGTGGCATCGCACGCCAGATGCGTCCCCCCGATCCCCTTGATGGCCACGATTTTTCCCGTTTTTAATGCCTGGGCGGTGAGCTCGACGGGATCGCCGGAAAGTTCCCGGCCCCCCTCGAGGTAGGTGAGCTTTGGGCCGCATTTCGAGCAGGCGATGGTCTGGGCGTGGTAGCGGCGGTCCAGGGGGTCCTCGTACTCGCGGCGGCAACCCTCGCACATGGGGAAATCGCGCATGGAGGTGCGGGGGCGGTCGTAGGGCAGGGACTCGATCACCGTGAACCGGGGCCCGCAGTCGGTGCAGCTCGTGGCCCAGTAGCCGTGGTAGCGGCTTTTGGGGTCATCGATATCTGCAAGACACCGGTCGCAGGTGGCGATGTCCGGGGGGATCGTCCCCCCGCCCTCCCCGCCCCCCCGGGAAGCGAGGATGCGGAACTCCCTGTCTCCGTTGGGGGAGATCTCTTTCAGATCAATTCGAAAAATCTCCGCCAGGGGCGGGGCCTCCTCCCGGAGGGCGTGGAGAAACTCCTCCAAGGCCGCTCGCGGCCCTTCGACCTCGATCTCCACCCCGGCGTCACCCAGGTTCCGCACGTACCCAGAAAGGCACCGCCCTACGGCGATGCGGTAGACGAAGGGGCGAAACCCCACCCCTTGCACAATCCCGTTTACGCGGACGCGTAGGCGGACGGGTGTCTCCATGGCCGGTGATTATAGGGGTTGGCTCGCTGGCCCCCATGGGGCCAAATCGCCAAATCGGGGGACCATGGTCCGGGCGGAGATAGACCTGGCGGCGTTGCGGGACAACCTGATCCGGCTGCGGGAGCACCTGCCCCGGGGCTGCCGGCTCATGTTCGTGGTCAAGGAGGACGCCTACGGGCACGGCCTCCGGCAGGTGGCCTTGGCTTCTCAGGACCTGGTGGACTGGTACGGGGTGGCGGACCTGGCCGAGGCGCGCCTCCTGCGCCGCCTTGGCCTCTCCCATCCCATCTTCATCATGCTTCCCCCCCTCGGTCGGGCACTCATGGATGCGATCCGGGAGGGCTACCACCTGCCGGTGGGGGACTCGGACATGCTGGCCGAGCTGCCCACCATAGCCAGGAGGGTGGGCCGCCCGGCCCTGGTGCATCTCGGGGTGGACACCGGCATGGGCCGGTTCGGCCTGCTGCCGGAGGAGGCGGAGGAGGCCCTAAGGGCGCTGCTCCATTCCCCGTCGGTGCGGGTGGTGGGGGTGTACTCCCACCTCTCCTCCGCCCACACCGCGGGGCGGGACGACATCGCCTTCACCCGGGCCCAGGTGTGGAAGTTCCGCAAGCTCCTGGAGGATTGGGAGATGAGCGGGGCTGACATTCCCTTCCGGCACCTGGCCAACTCCGCCGCTGCGCTGGCCTTCCCCGAGGGGACCGCCCCCCCGTTCAACATGGTGCGGGTGGGAACCGCCGTCTATGGCTATCCGGAGGGCCCCCAGCCCCCACCGTTCCCATTGCGGCCGGTGGCCCGCGTCTGGACGCGGGTGGCCGCGGTGCGCCGGCTCCCCCCGGGGTGGCCGGTGGGATACGAGCGCCGCTACGTGATCCCGAGGCAGGGCCGAGTGGCGGTGCTGGCCGCCGGTTACTCCCACGGCCTCCGGCAGGGCCTGCGGCGGGTGGCCATCCGGGATGGGCTCGCCCCCC
>JAJOKL010000111.1 GCA_021129895.1 Candidatus Bipolaricaulota bacterium | reverse complement strand
CCAGACAGCGAGGAGCGAGCTGGAAAACCGGCACTCCCTTGGTTTGAACCGCTTCTAGGGCCCCTTGGTGCGGAACCAGTCCACGGCGCGGGCCAGGGCCTCCCGGGCCGGGGTCTGGGGCAGGCCCAGCTCCTCCACCGCCTTCCTGGGGGAGAAGAACATGTAGTGGCGGGACATCCACACCGTGTCCGGGGTCATCCGGGGGGTGCCGCCGGTCAGGCGACAGATCCCGGCGTTGAGGTAGGACAGGGCCAGGATGGGCCAGTAGGGGAGCCGCACCTTGGGGGCGGGGAGGCCGGTGATCTCCGCCAGCGTCTCCAGTAGCTCCCGCATGGTCAGGTTCTCCCCGCCCAGGATGTACTTTTCACCCGACCGCCCCCGCTCCGCCGCCAGGAGGTGTCCCTCTGCCACGTCGGCGGCGGCCACCACGTTCATCCCGGTCTCCAGGTAGGCAGGCATCCGCCGGTCCAGGAAGTCCCGGATCACCTGGCCGGTAGGGGTGGGCTTGATGTCGTAGGGGCCCACCGGGAAGGTGGGGTTGACGATCACCACCGGCAGGCCCTTCTTCGCATAGGCCAGGGCTACCTGTTGCGCGAGGTACTTGCTCTTCTTGTAGTCACCCACGATGACCTTGGGGTCAACCGGGGTGTCCTCGTCGGCGGGCCGGCCGTCCTCCCTCAGGCCCAGGGCAGCCACCGAGCTCGTGTACACCACCCGCTCGGCCCCCAGCTCCAGCGCCGCCTGGAGCACGTTCCTGGTGCCGTCCACGTTCACCTCGTAGATCAAGCTTCTAGGCCGCACCCAAAACGAGTACAAGGCGGCCACGTGGAACACGAGCTCGCAGCCCTCCATGGCCCGCCTGACCGAGGAGGCGTCCCGCACGTCCCCCTGGGCGAGCTCTATGTCCAAGCCCTCCAGGTTTCGCAAGTCAGCCCCGGGGCGGACCAGGGCCCGCACCTTTAACCCCCGGGCGAGCAGGGCCCGCACCACGTTGGCCCCGATGAACCCCGTCCCTCCGGTCACAAACGCCCTCATCCTCACCCCTCCTCGGCGCGGTGGACCACCTCGCCCCCGATCAGCACCACCTCCACCCGGCTCCTGGCCACATCGAAGGGATGCGCGGAAAGCACCACCAGGTCCGCATCCTTCCCCGGGGAGATGGACCCCACCCGGTCCGCGATCCCCAGGATCTCCGCCGGGTACAGGGTGATCGCCTTGAGGGCCTCCCCCTCGGCCATCCCCTCCCGCACCGCTAGGGCCGCGTCGAACAGGATGTACTTCACCGCCGACATCTGATCGGTCTGGATCGCCACCTTCACCCCGGCCCGGGAGGGCTCCACCGGGTTCTTAGGGTTCATCCCCCGAAGCTCGTACTTGGTACGGGAGAACAGGATCGGCCCCACTACACAGGGCACTCCCCGCTCGGCCAGGATGTCCGCCACTTGTATCCCTCGGTGGCATGGATGAGCACTACGTCCTTTATCCCGAACTCGTCGGCGAGCCTGAGCGCAGTCATGATGTCATCGGCCCGGTGGCAGTGGATGTGGGCGGGAAGTTTTCCCAAAAGCACCTGGGACAGGGCCTCCAGCTTGAGGTCGACCTCGAAGGGTTCGCCCTTCTTCTCGGCGTGGGCCTTCTTCTCCAGGTAGTTTGCGGCGTGATGGGGTCGGTCATCTCGTTCCCGTCGCTCTCCCGCCAGCCGACCCCGTCGGGGAACACCCCGGTGTGGCAGTGGGCGTCGATGAGCCCGGGGATCACGTACTTCCCGGTGGCATCGATGACCTCGGTCCCTTCGAGCACCTCCAGATCCCGGCCCACCGCCTGGATCACCCCGCCCTCGACCAGGACAGTGGCCCCCGGGAGCTCCTCGGTGGGCGTAAGCACCGTTCCGCCTACGATCGCCAGCATCCGACCTCCTTGACTCAGCTAGTTCCCTGCCTTTTAACCGGTTTGGGCCCTCGCCGGCAACCCGCTTGTCCGACGGCCCGGGGGGGTAGGAACAAGCTGGCTGGGGCTAAACCGGGTTGGGTGGCGGTACCGCCTGCGGGGGAGGTCCGCGGTGCCAAGAGGGATGTCCCGGCATCATAGTGCCCTTCTGAACCGAACTTTTGATTCCTAACTGTAGAAGATGGACCTAGTGAAAACGCATCGCCGGGGGGCAAATCGGGGAAGCCCATTCAGTGCCGGATCCTGAGGGTGAGGATGCGATGTGGCGCGAATGTGAGCTCGAACTCCGGCCCCCTCCCCAAGGGCACGAGGGGGCGCTCCGACATCCCAGCATCCAGGACCTCCACCGGGGCCGCGAACCGGTCCCTCCACGGAGAGGAAGGAGGCCTCCGGTGGGAGCAGCCCAGGGTGGGGCTCGGCCGCCACGGCCAAGAGAGCTGAGTTGAACTCGAGCCCGGACTCTGGCACGCGGCCCTCCCGCCAATCGCCCCGATGTGGAAGGAGGGCGAATACGGCCTCGAAGGGTCCGAGGCCATTGAAGGTGGGGACATCCGGGGGCTGGCGGTGGATCACCCAGCCGCCCTGCTCCACGAAGGGGGGCGACCTCAGGATGGGGATGGCGATCGCGCCTGGACGCAGCCGCACCCCGAACAGGCCCCGGTTCAGCACCGCGAGCCCCCACGCGTCGCCTGCGCTGTCGGCCCAGTGGAGCTGGGGGACTTGGTAGCCGAGCCCCCGGGCCAGGTCCCCGGCGAACCTGCGCAGCGCCTTCAAGCGCCCGACCACGTCCGCGCGGTAAAGGCGCCGCTCCGCCTCCTCCTCCCAGTCCACCGCTCCGAACGGGGCCTCGGTGACGGGCCGAAGGGACCCATCCCCGGTATCCAGGAGCACGAGGAGCTGGGCCCGGGGGAGGGTCCACTCCCCCCGCAGGACGCACTCCACCCACGGGATGCCGGAGAGCGAAAACCTCGTGACCACCGCCGCCGACGCGGGGCCCCGGGCCACGATCCGAACCTCCGGGCGGGCCCGCGCCTCGGTCCACAGGCGCTCGGTGAGCCTGGGCCCCCACGCGCTCCCCACGTCCCGCCACACCTCGAGCCGGAGCCCTCCATCGGGGAACCGGACCTCCGGCCCGCCGCGGATGGAGAGGGAGAGGAGCCGCCCCGTGCTGGCATCGAGGACGGCGGAGATCCGATCGGCCTCGAGGAGGATCCTGTCCTCCATCTCCCTCACTCGCGCCCCCTCGGGAGATGTCCCCGGCCGCAGCCAGTAAACCCGGTACCCGGC
>JAJOKL010000136.1 GCA_021129895.1 Candidatus Bipolaricaulota bacterium | reverse complement strand
TGCTGGAGGTCATCGAGCACTGCTCCCGCATTCCACCGCCGGAGGGGCGGGCGTGAACCCGAAAGAAATAGCGAAAAAGTGGTTCAGACAGGGCGTTCACGAGCTGGAAATGGCAGAGAAAAATTTGGAGATCGGGGGCTACGATGTGGCATCCTTCCTTGCCCACCAAGCGGTGGAAAAACTCCTCAAGGCGGGCTTTGCTTCCGAAGGCAAGGAAATCCCGCGGACCCACTACTTGGACGAGCTGGCGAAGGGCCTGCAATTGCCTGAAGAGCTTTACGAAGCTGTGGTGGAGCTCACCCCGGACTACACGTTCTCCCGCTATCCGGACGCCTCTTCCGGGGTGCCCTACGAGCAGTACACTGAGCAGATGGCCAGGGAGAAGGTAGAGATCGCAAAACGAGTGTTGTCTTACTTTGAGGCCAGATGGGGGCGTCCATGAAGGGGAGGGACTACTGGGTGGAGAAGTTTTTGGAGGAAGCCCTGCCCAAGATACGCGAGGCCTTCAACCCCTCCCAGGTTATCGTGTTCGGGTCCCGCGCCCAGGGGAGGGGCGGGGAGGGCTCCGACCTGGATGTGATTGTGGTGGCTGATTCCTTCTGCGGGGTCCCGTTTCTCAAGCGGATGCCCATGCTGCTCAAGCTGGTCCGCTTCGAAAAACACATCGACTTCCTGTGCTATACGGAAGAGGAGTTCGAACAAGCAAAGGAAACCTCCTCAATTGTCAAGTCTGCCCTGAAGGAGGGCAGGGTGATAATGGACGGCGGCGTGGTAACCGTCCGGGGGGGTGAGGAGGATGGACATCGCAGGTAAAGGCGCGGCTACGGGAAGGCCGCAGCGGGGGCTGAACGCCGTTATCAGGCAGGCGGTGGAAGCCGCTACCACGGAAATGGGGCTCACGCTCTCCCGGCTCTATCTCTTCGGGTCACGAGCCCGAGATGAGGCCGATGAGCGAAGTGACTGGGACATCTTAGTGGTGGTTCGGGACGAGCTAGGTCGCGAGGAAAGACGCGAGCTGTTCGTGAGAATAAGCCAGCAACTTGCCGAGAAACGGATTCCCGCTGATATCATTATTCGCACGGAAGCAGAATTCACTAAAGCCAGAACACAAGTTTTCTCCATCGAGAAAATCGCCTCAGAGGAAGGTGTGCTCCTTTGAGTGACGAAGCCAGACAATGGTTCAGCAAGGCCTTGGAGGACCTCCGGGTGGCGGAGCATGAGATGCGGCTAGCTCCCGGGGAAAGGGTGGCGACGGCCATCTGTTTCCACGCCCAGCAGTTTGTAGAGAAGGCATTAAAGGCCTTTCTTGTGTTGCATGGGAGGGAATTTCCCCGGACACATAACCTCAGCTTCCTCAAGGCCCTGTGCGCCGAAATGGATCCTGACTTCAGCGACCTCCCCATAGATGACCTCTCGCTCTACGCGGTTGAGCTGCGCTACCCGGGAGAGCCTCTCCAGATCACAGAGGAGGAAGCGGAAGCCTGCTTCCGGAAGGCGCTAGAGTTCAAGCGTTTTATTCAGGAAAAGCTCGGGTTCAAGCCCCAGGGTCAAGGTGATAGCGGTGGAGTCCCTTAGAGTTCCCCAAGTGATCTACGGCACGGCCACCGATCTCCCCTATCCGGACGATCACTTCGACGCCGTGTTCACCGACCCGCCCTACTACGACAACGTGCCGTATGCCGATCTTTCTGACTTCTTCTACGTGTGGCTCAAGCGCACCGTGGGGGATCTCTATCTCGAGCTCTTCTCCACCCCGCTCACCCCCAAGTCCCAGGAGATGGTGGCCGACGCCAGCAAGGCCGGCGGGATGGACCAGGCCAAACAGGACTTTGAAGAACGGCTTACTCAGGCTTTCAAGGAGATCGCCCGGGTTCTCAAGCCGGAAGGCATTGCCGTCATCGTGTTCGCTCATAAAACCACCGCGGCCTGGGAGACCATCATCAACGCGCTTTTGAAAGCAGGGCTTTACCTGACTGCATCTTGGCCACTCCACACCGAGATGGAAGGCCGACTGCGGGCCCAGGAGTCGGCCGCCCTCGCCTCCAGCATCTACATGGTGTGCCGCAAGCGCACCTCCGGGGAGGTGGGGGAGTTCGGCAGGGTGAAAGAAGAGCTCAAGAGCCGGGTGGAGGAGCGGCTGGCGGAGTTCTGGCGGCAGGGCATCTCCGGGGCGGACTTCTTCATGGCCGCCATCGGCCCGGCGGTGGAGGTGTTCGGCCGCTATGGGCGGGTGGAACGGCTGTCCGGGGAAACGGTGTCCGTGAGGGATCTACTCGGCCTGGCAAGGAGGCTGGCGGCGGAGTTCGCCCTGCGGAGGATCTTAAAGGACGGGCAGCTGGCCGGGGTGGACAGGGTCGCCCAGTTCTACCTCCTGTGGCGGTGGAGCTACGGCCGGGGCCTGGTCCCCTACGACGAAGCCAGAAAACTCTCACAGTCCATGGGGGTGGACTTGGAGCAGCTGGTGCGACAGGGGTTGGTCAAGAAAAACGGCTCCTACATGCGGCTTTTGGGGCCGAAAGATAGGCCCGCCCTGCCGAAAGCCCCTGAGCACATGATCGACGCCCTGCACCAAGCGGCGCTATATTGGGAACAGGGGAAGGAGCGGGAACTGGAGGAGGTGCTAGCTGGCCAGTTTGGAGCCCAAGAGCCGTTTTGGCAGGTGGCCCAGGCGATAGCGGAGACGCTTCCCGACGGGGACAAGGAAAGACAATTGCTTCACGGCCTGCTGAGCCGCCGCGACCGGGGGAAAACCGAGGGACGTGGACTTTTCCATGCCCAGTAGAGAGCTCAATCGGAGGCTGCTAGAGCTGGCGCGCAACTACGCCCAGATCGCCGAGGAGATGTTAGGTGACAACCTCACTTCTGTGGTGCTGTTCGGCTCCGTTGCCCGAGGGGAAGCCAATGAGCGGTCCGACATCGACTTGCTTGTGGTCTGCAAGGAGCTTCCCAAGGGGGCGTTCAAACGTCGGGCTGTGCTTGCCCCGATCCGGGAAAGGCTCCTCCCAGAGCTGGAGGAGCTATGGCAGCAAGGGATCTATACGGATTTCGTGGAGATCATTCACACGGAAGGAGAGGCTCGCCAGCCGCGATGGTATTACTTGGACATGACCGAGGACGCGATCCTCCTGGTTGATAAGGACAACTTCTTCTCAGGCGTGTTAGAGGCGCTTCGCGCCAAGCTGAAGAGCCTGGGTTCGAGAAGAAGGACCATGGGTAAAGCTCGGTACTGGGATCTGAAGCCGGACTTTCGCCCCGGCGAAACGATCGAACTATGAATTTAGGGGAGCTTACCAAGCGAGATTTAAAAAGAGCAAAGTTGATTTACGAAGAAGCCGAGAACTATCATGCCCGTGGTGTTTGGAACATGACTGTTA
>JAJOKL010000139.1 GCA_021129895.1 Candidatus Bipolaricaulota bacterium | reverse complement strand
TTGATGACCTTGTCCTCCACCACCCCCATGCCCGTCTCCTCTACGGCGAGCTCCGCCAAGGGGATGCGGGCATCGGCCCCCGCCAGGGCGGCCTCCTCCACGATGCGGTCCACCTGCTCCTGGGAGTAGGTACTGTAGGCGCGGGCCGCGTTGCGGGCCCGGCGGAGGAGCTCGTCCAGCCGGGCCCGGCGCTCCTCCGGGCTCGGGGCCTCCTGCTCCACTGCCGCTTTCTTCTTTTTCTCGGCCATGGTCCCTCCTTCAGCTCTCCCCCAGGGCGCTCCGCACCGCGGAGAGGAGCTCGTCCGGCTTCACCGGCTTCTGGAGGATCGAGCGCACCCCCAGCGCCTCGGGGGAGGACATGGGCTCCAGGGGCGACTGGATGCCCACCGCGGAAAGCAGGATGCGGGGGATGTCTTTGGTATCGGGATCCCCCTTCAGCCGCTCCAGGAGATCCAGTCCCGCACTCCAGGTCTCCATCATGATGTCGATGATGACGAGGTCCGGCTTCTCGCGTTTGGCCACCTCGAACCCCTCGGCCTCGCTTCCCGCGCTCAGCACCCGGTAGCCGTTGGCCTCCAGGAGGCGCCGGGTGCTCTCCACGAACTGGGGATCATCGTCCACGATCAGCATCCTCTTCATCCCTCCTCCTTTTCCTTAGGCAAGGTGAAGGAAAACCTCGCCCACTTTTCCGGTTCCGACTCCGCCCAGATCCGTCCTCCGTGTCGCTCCACGATCTCCTTGCAGATGAACAGGCCCAGGCCAGTGCCCCGCCGCTTGGCGTGGGCCGGGAGGTCTATCCGGCTGAATTTCCTGAAGAGATACGGGAGCTTTTCCTGGGGGATCCCGGGCCCCTCGTTCCACACCGAGAGGATCACCTCCTCGGGGCCCTCCTCGGCCTCGAGGACGATCCTCCCGCCCTCATTCCCGTACTTCACCGTGTTGGAGAGGAGATTATCGTACACGATGCGCAGTAGGTCCCGGTCCGCGTGCATCACGAGATCCGCGGGAACGTGAACCTCCACCTCCATCCCCCGTTCCTCGAGCTCCCGGCCGAGGGCCTCCAGGGCCGGGTCGATCACCTCCTCCCGCAGCCGCACGGGGGCCTTCCGCACCTGGAGCGTCCCCTGCTCGACGCGGGAGAGGTCCAGGTACTTCCTCACCAGGTCCTGGAAGTAATCCAGGCTCTTGGCCACCGCCTCCAGGGCCTTCTTCTGCTGGGGAGTGAGCTCCCCCAGGTGCCCGTCCTTCACTGTATACAGGCCCATGATCGCCGAGGCGAGGGGGTTCTTGAGCTCGTGGGACACGAACCCCAGCAGCTCCATGTAGCTCTTGCTCACCTCCTGGAGCCGTTCGTCCAGCTCCCGCAGGACCCGGCGCTGGACGATGTTCTGCCGCCCCACGGGACACCGCACGTAGCAGGTGCCGCACCGGATGCACTTCTCCGGCGAGAGGTCGGGCTTTCCGTCCACCATGCGGATGGCGCGGGTGGGGCAGGAGAGCTCGCAGGCCCCGCAGCCGATGCAAAGCCCATACAGGACCACATCGTCGATGAGGTCGAAGCCGCTCAGCTTGGTGAGCTTGGCCAGGTTGGCGAATAGCTCCAGGCCCTTCTCGTTCCCCCGCTGGATGTGCGATACCAGGGAGGAGACGGCCGCGGGGAGGGGGGGACACCCGGGGAGGGAGTAATCCACCGGGATCAGGACCGGGAGGGCCAGGTAGGATGAGTGTTCCGGCTTGGGCTCCTGGCCGCCGCGGGCGAACCGCATCACCCCTCCCAGGGCGGTGCATGAGCCCAGGGCCACCACGATCCGGGCCCGGTCCCGCAGCTCCCTTATGTGGGCCACCGTGGCCTCGTCCTGGCGACAGATGGAGCCCGAGATGAAGAGGATATCGAGCTCCTCCTCCCCTACTTCCTTTCCCAAGTAGGAGCAGTAAATCTCCTCGCACATCCCGCGGAGCTTGGGGACGGCGCGGAGGAACGCGATGGCGCAGCCCTCACACCCCCCGAAGTTGGCCAAGCCCACCCGGAGGCGGGTGGTTGCAATCGTTTTTAGCTGGCTCCCAGTCGTCTCTTCCCGGTTTGTCATGTCCGTCCTCTCAGTGGATGACACACGGAATACAAGGATCGTATATCCTCACCGCCACCTCGGCCAGCCGAGCCGGGAGCCCGACCAACCCTTCGCCCAGGGCGGCGAAGTTGAACTGGGTGGCGGTAACGATGTGCAGGGTCACGATCCTCCCCTCCTCATCCAGCTCCACTTTGTGGATCAGGGTCCCCCGGGGGGCCTCCACCACCCCAATTCCCTCCCCGGCCCGGAGCGGGATTTCGGGCAACCTCACCGGGGCTTGGGGGTCGAGCTCACCCAGGATCTCTTGCAACCTCCCCACGGCCAGCGCCAGCTCCCGCAGCCGCGCCCGCTGCACCCCGAGGAGGGAGCTCTCCTCAAACCCGAAGAACTTGGCCAGCCTGGCCCGGGGGCCGGTCTCCACCGGCCGGCCGGCGTAGAGCACCGGCGGAGCGTTCCCGGATGCGGCCTGTGGCTGGATGAGGTCGGGTTTGATCCGGGCGGGGTTGCCGTAGAAGGGGTCAGTGGCAAGGAGGGCTTGGGAAAGCGAGGCCTCAGCCAGCAGGTCCGCCAGGGGGCCTCGGTCGAGGAGTTCCTCCACTTTCTCCGAAAATGCGCTCACAAGATCGGCCATCTCGGCCACTTCCTTCGCCGCCTTTTCCAGGGCCTTGGGGGTCAACCCCTGGCCCATGCCGCCCACGGCGATGCGCGAGGGGTGGGTGGCCGTGCCCCCGAGTATCTGGAGCAGTTTGGAAGCCCTATCCAGGCCGACGAGTGCCTCCCGCTGGAGCCCTTCCACCGCCCCTTGGGGCAGGAGGTCGGGGAGAACCAAAAACAGCTGGAGGAGATGGCTCTGCAGGCGGTTGGCCAATACACAAGCTTCCCTCAGGAGCAACCCCTCCCTGGGGGGCCTGATTCCCAGAGCCCCCTCGATCGCCTCGCACACCGCCGCCCCCTGGACGGCATGGCAGACCCCGCAGATGCGCATCACCGCCGGGACGGCGAAGGTGAACCCCCTCCCCTTGACCAGGGTCTCAAACCCCCGGACTGGGGAGCAGGGTTGCACCTCCACCCTCTCGATCCGGCCATCCGGGCCAGGCTCCACCGAGATGGCCACCTCCCCCGCCACCCTAACCAGGACCCTTTGCATGTATTGCACCCCCTTACTCCCCGGGCAGAAGGAACCTTTCGCCGGGCTGCCTACGCTGATTATCGCATAAACCCAGATCTTGCACACACCACAGGGTAACCGACATCCACCACAAAGGCGCCAAGGCCCAAAAAAATTGATTCTCCACCTATAATGCGGATGGCCCCC
>JAJOKL010000073.1 GCA_021129895.1 Candidatus Bipolaricaulota bacterium | reverse complement strand
GAGCCATTTTAAGCGGCAAAGCCCGGGACACTCCGACGTCCCCCTGTCCCGCAAAACGGCAGAGCGCTCCGCCGGGAGAGGAGATCGCTCAGGAGGCCGTTTCGGTCCGTTTTATCTTCCGTCCCAGCTTCTCCTCCACGGACTTCGTCTTGTATTCCAACAGGCCCCTCCTCCCCGGCCGGTCGTCGATGTAGATGCGGGTGGCCACCCGGGGGGCCAGCTCCAACATCCGCTTGTGACAGCGCTCGATCAGCCCCAGCACCTCCTCCCACTCCCCCTCCACGATGGTGCCCATGGGGGTGAGGAGATAAGGAAGGCCGCTCTTGTCCACGAGGTCTATCACCTGGGCCACATATCGGCTCAGGCTTTCCCCTACCCCGATCGGCGAGATGGTGAACTCCACGATCAACTCTCCCACCTCCTCCCGGAGGTTAAGGTCGCGCGCGGGGGGTCACAACTGGCGTTTTAGCCGGAACAGGAGCTCCAGGGCCTCTAGGGGGGAGAGCCGCTCCGGCTGGATGCGCTTGAGCTCCGCCACCACCGGGTGCTCCTCTGGCCCGAACAGGGGGAGCTGCTGGGCTTGCTCAGAGGCCTTGGGCATGGCTCGCTCCAGTTCTGCCAGCATCCGCTCCGCTTCGGAGAGCACCTCCGGGGGGAGCTGGGCCAGGCGGGCCACCTCCACCCCGTAAGCTCGCTCCGCCACCCCGGGCTGTACCCGGTGGAGGAAGATCACCTCCCCTTTCCACTCCCTGACTGCCACGTGCAGGTTCACCACCCCCGGCACCTCCTCCGCCAGGCGCGCCAGCTCCCGATAGTGGGTGGCGAACAGGGTTTTACAACGGATGCGTTCGGCAAGAAACCGGGCGATGGCCCAAGCCAGGGCCAGGCCGTCGTGGGTGCTGGTGCCCCGCCCCAGCTCGTCCAGGATCACCAACGATCGGGGGGTGGCCCCGGAGATGATCTGGGCCGCCTCCACCATCTCGGCCATGAAGGTGGACAAGCCCTCAGCCAAAGCATCGGAAGCCCCCACCCGGGTGTAGATCCGGTCCAGAATGGGGAGCTCCGCCTCCTTGGCTGGCACGAACGAGCCCATCTGCGCTAGGAGCGCGATCAGGGCCACCTGCCTCAGGAACACCGACTTCCCCGCCATGTTGGGCCCGGTGACCACCGCCAGCTGCGTGGCCTCATCCAACACCAGGTCATTGGGCACGAAGTCGGTCACCCGTTCCACCACCGGATGCCGCCCTTCCCGGATGCGGATGGCCGGTCGGTCGGTGAACCGGGGACGGCAGTACCCGCGGGTGTGGGCCACCTCGGCCAGGGACCGGAGGACATCAAGCTCCGCCAGCGCCTCCCCCACCCGGGCCAGGGCGGGAAGCTCGTCCCCTACCCGGGAGCACAAGCCCTGGAACAGCTCCTCCTCCAACGCCAAAGCTGCCGCCTCGGTTTGGGCCAAACGATCGGCCAATCTCGCCAGCTCATCGGTGGTGAACCGCTCCGATGAGGCCAGGGACTGCCGCCGCCGCCAGTCCGCCGGCACCTTGGCGAGGTGGGCCTTGGTGATCTCCAGGAAGTACCCAAGCACCCGGTTGTAGCCCACCTTCAGGGTGGGGATTCCGGTGCGGGCCCGCTCCCGTGCCTCCAGGGCCGCGATCTCCCCCCTGAGTCGGGCTGCCTGACCCCGGAGTTCGTCCAGCCGGGGGTGGTAGCCCTCTTTGATGAGGCCCCCCTCCCGCGGGTCCGGCGGGGGCTCATCCGTCAATCCCCGGGCGATCTCCTCCGCCAGCCCCCGGGGGGCGGAGGAGAGGGCGTGGGCGATGTCGGTCAGGCGGGCCGGGGGGGAGGGGAGCTGGGAGAGGCGAGCCTCGATCTCCGGCAGCACCTCCAGGGTGCGCCGCAGGGCCAACAGGTCCAGGGGACGCAGGGTGCGAGTGCCCACTCGCCCCAGCAGCCGGGGGAGGTCGCAGGTCCGCTTGAGCAGTTCCCCCAGCGGCTCCCACACGGCCCCCTGGATCAGGGCCTCCACCGCGTCCAGCCGGGCCTCGATGCGGCCTCGATCCCGAAGCGGCGACAGGACCCAGCGGCGGAGAAGCCGCCTCCCCATAGAGGTCTTGGTGCGATCCAGCACGGAGAGCACGGTGAGCTTCCCCTCGGGACGCAGCGGTGTGAGGAGCTCCAGCGACCGCTGGGTGAACGGGTCCAGGACCATGCAGTCCTCCACCGGGGACAGGCGTGGGGGGCGTAGGTGCGCCAGCTCCCCCACCGTCTCCTGGAGGTAGGAAAGGACCGCCCCGGCGGCCCGGGTGGCAAGCGGCGCCTGGGGGAGGGCCCCTGGGAACCGGTCCTGCAAAAGCTTGAGGGAGAACGCCTCCCTGCCTTTTGTGGTATGGGCGCCGGGGAGCTCACACGGGGGCTGCCAGTCGGCGGGAAGGAGCCACTCCCGGACCGACAGCCGGGCCACCAGGTTGGGGAGCTCCCCCAAGGCCACTTCGGTGGCAGCGAACTCGCCCGAGGCCGCTTCCGCCCAGGCCACCCCCACCCGCTCCCCCTCCGGCCACAAGGCGGCCAGGTACACGTCTTGGCCGGCCTCCAGCGCCTCCTCCTCCAGGACCGTCCCCGGGGTGAGGACCCGCACCACCCCCCGCTTGAGGAGCTTTTTGTCCTTTCCGGGCCGCTCCAGCTGCTGGCACAAGGCCACCTTGTAGCCCCGCCGCAGGAGCCGATGGATGTACACCTCCGCCTTCCTCACCGGCACCCCGGCCATGGGATGGCCGTCCCGCTGGGTGAGGGTGATGTCCAGTTCCCGGGCCACCAGCTCCGCGTCCTCAAAGAACGTCTCGTAGAAGTCCCCCAAATGGAAGAACAGGATGGCGTCAGGGTAGCGGGCCTTGGCCTCGTGATACTGACGCATCATCGGGGTGAGTTCCATACCAGGTCGAGTATACCCACGGAGGGGAAATCGGTGAGCGAACGCCCCTGCTTGAGCCGGCCCCGACTGGCGCTCCTCGCCATCCTCTGGCTGCGGCTCTTTCCCCTGATACTTGATGGGTTCGGGGCCCCCTCACCGAAGGGGGCCGACCCGGCGGAATTGGAGTTCCGGGGGTTGATCTGGCGCACCATAGACCGCTGCTACCACCCCGGCATCTACGCCGAGATCTACGACCCGGCGAGCAACCGCCGGCTCCTGGGCAAAGCAGAGGAGGTGGGGGCGAACTTCCTCCTCCTGAGTGTGTTTTACAGCTGCAGCCCAACCGGGGAACTTGTGGGAAACGACGCTGAAGCCGAGTACTACCTGGGGGAGGCGATCCGCGCCGCCCATGCCGCAGGTTTCCGCGTGTTTCTGACCCCGTACGTGGAGTCGGCCGCTTCTGGCCCGAGCGGGGATGTGCCCTGGCC
>JAJOKL010000103.1 GCA_021129895.1 Candidatus Bipolaricaulota bacterium | reverse complement strand
GGGAGTTGAACCGGGCCTCGCCTTGCCAGTGTGCATGCAAGAAATAGTGCAGCATCACGCCCAGCTCCCATGCCCCGTCGAGTCCCCACTATACCGCCCCGGGGAGGTTGGCAGGCCTCTTACCCGGGGGAGCCAGCGGAGCGAGCAACCTTTCCGGATATACTCGCTCAGGCCGTCCAAGGGCGGACTGAAGGCCCCCAGACCGGGAGAGAGGAGCGAGAATGAAGGAACAAGCCAAACTGGGTTGGGAGAGGATCGAATGGGCCCAGGCGCACATGCCGCTTCACGCCGAGATCCGAAGCCGGTTTGAGCGGGAGAGGCCGTTCTCCGGCCAGCGCATCGGGGCGGCCCTGCATCTTGAGGCCAAGACGGCCAACCTCATCCTCACCCTGCACGCCGGGGGGGCGGAAATGTTCGTGGTGGGGAGCAATCCCCTGTCCACCCAGGATCCCATCGCCCTGGCCTTGGCCGAGGTGGAGGGGATAACAGTGGCAGCCCGGCACGGGGAGCCGGAGGAGGAACGGCTGCGTAATATCGACCTCCTCGTCGATTTTTCCCCCACCCTGATCGTGGAGGACGGCGGGGACGTGGCCTGGCGGCTGGCCGAGCGGGGGGCCTGGGGGGAACTCCTGGGGATCTGCGAGGAGACCACCACCGGGGTGGAACGGCTGCGGGCCCTCCACCAGAGTGGACAACTTCCAGTGCCGGCCATCGCGGTGAACGACGCCCAGATGAAGTACCTGTTCGACAACCGCTACGGCACCGGCCAGTCCACTTGGGATGCCATCATGCGGGCCACCAACCTGCTCATCGCCGGCAAGACCGTGCTCATCGTGGGCTACGGCTGGTGCGGCAAGGGTTTGGCCCTGCGGGCCCGGGGCCTGGGGGCGCGGGTGCTGGTGTGTGAAATCGACCCGGTCAAGGCGGTGGAAGCGGCCATGGAAGGCTTCGCCCCGGTGGAGCTCGCCGCGGGCATGGAAGAGGCCGATTTCGTGGTCACCGCCACCGGGAAGCCCGGGGTGGTGGACGAGGCCGCCTTGCGGCACGCCAAGGACGGCCAGCTCCTGGCCAACGCCGGCCATTTCGGCTACGAGATCGACCGGGCAGCACTGGAGCGGCTGGCCCAGGAATCCTTCCCCGCCCGGGCCGGGGTCACCGGGTACCGGTTCCCCGACGGCAGGACGGTGTACCTGTTGGGGGAGGGGGAGCTGGTGAACCTGGCCTTGGGGGACGGCCACCCGGTGGAGATCATGGACATCTCCTTTGCCCTGCAAGCTTTGTCTTTGGAGCATCTGATCCGGGAGGGGGAGCGCCCATCCCCCGGAGTATATCCCGTGCCCCAGGAGATCGACCGAAGGGTAGCGGAACTCGTGTTGAACTGGCTCCGCTGAGGGTTGCCCCATCTGGAGGTGGACCTTACCATGCCCATGAGGAGGGGGGAAGCATGGCCAATCGTGACGACCTTGAGAAGAAGCGAGAAGTATTGGAGAGCGTGCTCAAGCAGATAAAGAAGGCCTACGGTGAGGGGGCGGTGATGTGGCTGGGGGAGCAGGCGGTGGCCACCGGGATCGACGCCATCCCCACCGGGGCTCTGTCGCTGGACATCGCCCTGGGGGTGGGGGGAGTGCCCCGGGGCAGGATGGTGGAGATCTTCGGCCCGGAGGCATCGGGTAAGACCACCCTGGCCCTTCACATCCTGGCCGAGGCCCAGAAGCTCGGGGGGACGGCGGCGTTCGTGGACGCCGAACACGCCCTGGATCCAAAATACACCCGGGCCATTGGGGTGGACCTGGATCACCTGCTCCTCTCCCAGCCCAGCTCCGGGGAGCAAGCACTGGAGATCACCGAACAACTGGTACGCTCCGGGGCGGTGGACGTGATCGTGATCGACTCGGTGGCGGCCCTGGTGCCGGAGGCGGAGCTGCAGGGACAGATGGGGGACACCCAGGTGGGGCTGCAGGCCCGGCTCATGTCCCAGGCCATGCGCAAGCTGGCCGCGGCCATCGCCCAGTCCAAAACGGTGGCCATCTTCGTTAACCAGATCCGGTCCACCATCCAGTCCGGCCCCTGGGGTGGGGGCACTACCACCACCGGCGGCCGGGCCCTCAAGTTCTACGCCTCGGTGCGGATGCAGATCTGGTCCGAGGGGAAGATCGAGGAGGGCTCGGAGCGGGTGGGCACCCGCGCCCACGTGCGAGTGGTGAAGAACAAGGTCGCCCCCCCGTTCCGGGAGGCGACCTTCGACGTGATCTACGGCAAGGGCATCGCCCGGGCCCGGGACATCATCCACACCGGCGAGTCCCTGGGCGTGGTGAAACGTTCCGGCGCCTGGTATTCCTACGGGGACGTGCGGCTGGGGCAGGGGGTTGCCCAGGCGGCCCAATTTCTGGAGGAGAATCCGGAGCTGGCGGCCAAGATCGAGCAGGAGATCCGGGAGAAAGCCGGGCTTCCCATCCCCAAGTCCCGCGGGGATGAAGAAAGCGAGGGATGAGGACTGGGCCTGGGGGTATCTCACCCGCCTTCTCTCCTTCCGCCCCCGCACCGAGGCCGAACTGAGGCAGCGCCTTGCGGCCAAGGGTTGCCCCCCCGAGGTGGCGGAGCGGGTCCTGGAAAGGGCCAAGCAGGCCGGGCTAGTGGATGATGCCTTGTTTGCCCGGCTTTACGCGGAGGACCGGCTCCTCTCCCGCCCCCGGTCCCGTAAGCTGCTCGTTCAAGAACTGAAGGCCAAGGGGGTTTCCAAGGAGCTGGCGAGCCAGGCCGCTGCCGGGGCCCTGGCGGAGCTCTCCGAGCGGGCCCTGGCAAAAAAACTCCCCCTGTGGCAGGGCCTTCCGGAGGAGAAGAAGAAACGTCGGGCCTACGGCTTCCTCCTGCGGCGGGGCTTTTCGGCGGAGCTGGCCCGAGAGGTGGTGGAAAACTTGGTGATGGGTGATGGGTGACGGGGGAATCAGGGTGGGGATCGGGGTGGACTTCCACCGGTTGGTACGGGGCCGAAGACTTTTCTTAGGGGGGGTGGAGATTCCCTTCCAGCTGGGCCTGGCCGGGCATTCGGACGCGGACGTGCTGCTTCATGCCATCTGCGATGCCCTCTTGGGGGCGGCGGCCCTAGGGGACATCGGCCGCCACTTTCCGCCCGGGGATCCCGCCTACAAGGACATCTCCTCCCTGGAGCTCCTAGCGCGGGTACGGGAGCTGCTGGCCGAGGGAGGTTACCTGCCTCTGCAGCTCGATTCGGTGGTCATCGCCGAGGCCCCAAAGCTCGCCCCCTACATCGGGGAGATGCGAGGGAGGATCGCGGAGGCATTGGGGCTACCGGTGGGGGCGGTTTCGGTGAAGGCCACCACCTCCGAGGGGCTGGGCCCCATGGGCCGAGGCGAAGGGATCGCCGCCTGGGCGGTGGCCCTGATCCGCAAGGCCGCCTGATCTCAGGTTTCGCCCCCTTGGGGGGTGCTACC
>JAJOKL010000080.1 GCA_021129895.1 Candidatus Bipolaricaulota bacterium | reverse complement strand
GCTCCCTATCCTAACTTCAGCTGGCTGACCACCTTGCGCTTGCAACATCTGGGTTAAAATTCTGGATCAGGCCGATCGAAGGGCGACGATGCTCCTCGAACTGAAAAAGGTCGAGAAGGGATTCGCCGAGGTCAAGGCGGTTCAAGGGGTCTCCTTCCAGGTTGCGCGGGGGGAGATCCTGGGGCTTCTGGGACCCAATGGGGCCGGAAAGACCACCCTCATCCGGATGATCATGGGGATCTTCCGGCCGGATCGCGGGGAGATCCTCTTCCACTTCGACGGGAAGGCCGGTCCCCTGGTGAAGGAGAGGGTCGGGTACCTCCCGGAGGAACGGGGTCTCTACGAAGACGCCAGGGTCATCGACCTTTTGGTCTACTTCGCGGAGCTGAAGGGGATCCCCCGCGTGGAGGGCCGCTCCCGTGCGATGGACTGGCTTGGGCGGCTTGAGCTCGGGGAATGGGCCCGTCGCAAAGTGGAGAAGCTCTCTAAGGGGATGCAGCAGAAGGTCCAGTTCATCGCCGCGGTGCTCCACGAACCGGACTTGGTGGTCCTGGACGAGCCCTTCGCCGGCCTGGACCCCGTGAACCAGGACCTGTTCCGGGAGCTGATCCTGGAGCTCAAGTCCAATGGCGCGGCGATCATCCTCTCCTCCCACCGAATGGATCTAGTGGAGGATCTCTGTGACCGGATCTTCCTCATCCACCGCGGCCGGGAGGTCCTTTACGGCCCCCTCCCGGAGGTCAAGGCCCTTTACGGTGGCTATGTGGTCCAGCTCCGCTTCCGCGGGCCCAAATCCCTCCTGGAAGGTCTCGAGGGGGTGGAGGAGTCGGAGATAAACGATGGGTTCGCTTGCCTTTCGCTTTCCAGGGGCATCGATCCCGAGGCGTTCCTCCGCGCCATGCCCGCGGGGTTGGGGATCGAGGAGTTCGCCATCAGGCGTCCCACGCTCCACGAGATCTTCGTCAGCGCGGTGAAGGGAGCTTGAGATGAAGCTCTGGCAGGTAGCGAAGTGGGAGGCCGCGAAGATGCTGAAGAGCAGGGCGTTTCTCATCGCCACCCTGCTCACGCCCCTGATGATCGTGGCCTTTGGAAGCGTCCCCCTTCTCGTAGGGAACCTGATCGAGGGCCGGGAGCGGGAGGTGGGGGTATACGACGCGCTTGGGACGGTATTTCCCCGGTTGAAACAAAGCTTCCCCGAAACGGCGTTGAAACTGGTGGAGTGGCGCGGCACGCTGGAGGAGCTCATCGGTGCCGTGGAGGAAGGGGACCTGGACGGGGCGTTGGTGATCGAGCAGGATATCCTGGACACGAACAGCGCCGTCTTCTACGCCCGCCGCCCGGGAGATCTGGATGTGGCTCCTCTGAGGGAGGCACTCACGTCGATCGTGACGTCGATGCGCCTCGCACGGGCGGGTTACAAGCCCGCGGAGGTGCTTCCCTTGGCCGAGGAGGTGCGGATCGCCCCGGTACTGGTGGGGGGTCAACGACCGGGGTTCCCCTACCTCGCCTTCGGGATGGCAGTGCTACTGAGCTTCGGACTTTTCGCCTCCGGGATCCAGGTTTTCCAAAGTGTGGTCACGGAGAAGGCGAGCCGCACGGTGGAGCTCATGCTCTCCTCGGTCACCGCCAACGACCTGGTGATGGGGAAGATCCTGGGTTATGGGATCCTGGGCCTTTCGCAGACCGTGCTGTTCGGCGTGGCGGTGTATTGCCTCGTGCGGGCGTTCTTCAAGGTGGAGATCGATCTCGGCCCCGTTCGACCCCAACAGCTGATTGCCTATCCTTTCTACTTCCTCTTGGGGCACCTGCTCTTCTCCACCCTCTTCGCGGTGGTGGGGGCCGGGACGAAGGATCTCCAGTCGGGAGGGGAGCCACAGGGCCTTGTGATAATGCTCCCCACCATCCCCATGATCCTCGCGAGCGCCATGATGCTTATACCCGATCACCCCGTGTTCCGGGCGCTCAGCTTCGTCCCCTTCTTCACCCCCGGGATGATGTTCTTCCGGCTGGGGGTGGGCGCCCTCCCCTGGTGGGAGATCGCGGCGACATTGGCGGTGCTCGCTGCCTCGGTCTTCCTCCTGATGAGGTTCGCGGCCAAGGTATTCGAGGTGGCGCTGTTGATGTACGGAAAGCAGTTCTCGTTGCGGGAGCTTTGGTCTTTGGGGGTGAAGTCGTTCCGGAGGGAATAAGTGGCCGGCCTATGAAATCAATAAAATTGTACAGCTTATTTGACTGTATAATTTAGCCTGAGGTGGAAGGATGAAGCTCAGGATACAGGTGAACCTTCCCGAGGAGCTGGTGCGGCGGATCGACGCCCTGGTGGGTCCCCGCAAGCGCAGCGAGTTCATCGAACGGGCGGTGCTGCGGGAGCTCCGGCTGGAGGCCCTGAAACGCCTGGAGGAGATCAGCGAGAAGTTCCGTGGCCTCACTTTGGAGGATATCTACTACCCCTCCCGCAAGGAACTGGAGGAGCGCCATGGATGAGTACGTGGTGGATGCTTCGGTGACCGTGAGCCTCGTCCTCCGGGACGAGCCCTTCCGCGACAAGGCCTTCGTTTTTTTCAGGCGTTTCGCTAAAAGAGAGCTCGACCTGATAACGACGCCCCTGCTCATCTTCGAGGTGGCCAATGCCCTGTGGAAGGCCGTGCGGATCGGAAGGATCGAGATCGCCGATGCCTTGGACGCCTTAAATGCCGTGGAGGAGCTGCGGATCCCGACCTCTATGCCCCCTCCCTCGCGGATCCTGAAGCTGTCACACGGGCACGATCGCACGGCCTACGATGCGGCCTATCTCGCGTTGGCCCTCCAGGAGAACGTCCCCCTTATCACCGCCGACAAACGGCTGTTCAACGCCCTGAGGGGGAAGTTCGAGCCGATCCGGTGGATCGAAGAGGTGGAATGAGGGATTGGAAGGGGCGGTTCTTCGCCATCTGGGCGGGGCAGCAGGCGTCGCTTTTCGGGAGCTAGATCGCCCAGTTCGGCCTGGTGTGGTGGCTCACCCAGGAGACGGGCTCGGCCACGGTGCTCGCCACCGCCTCCTTGGTGGCCCTGCTCCCCCAGGTCCTCCTGGGCCCGTTCGCCGGCACCTTCGTGGACCGCCTCCCCCGGCGTTGGCTCATGGTGGGGGTGGACTGCGGGATCGCGGCCCTGGCCGGGCTTTTGGCCTTCCTCTTTTGGGCCGATGCAATCAGGATCTGGCACATCTATCTCGTGATGGCCCTGCGGGCTGTGGGCGGGGCCCTGCACTGGCCGGCCATGGCCGCCGCCACCTCGCTCCTGGTCCCTGAAAAGCACCTCACCCGGGTCGCCGGCCTCAACCAGACCATGCGGGGGCTCCTGTCCATCGTCTCCCCGCCCCTGGGGGCCATCGCCGTCTCGTTCCTCCCCATGTACGGGGTGATGGGGATCGATGTGTTCACGTTCGCCTTCGCCGTGGGGCCCCTCCTATTCCTCG
>JAJOKL010000153.1 GCA_021129895.1 Candidatus Bipolaricaulota bacterium | reverse complement strand
TTGGCGTCTTAGTGGTGAATAAAAGAGCTGGGTCCAAAAAGCCCCTTTAACCCGGGGCATGGAACCGGGCCGGGCGAGAGCCTGCCCCGCTCCTCTGAGGTTTGCGGGGCAGGCTCTTTAGCCAGTGCATTTTTGAGCGCAAGCAACGGCGGCGTCCAGGGCCACTTCGGCGATGTTGAACCCGTACTCCCGCACTCGAAGCAAGCTGTCCATGACGATGCTGATGGCCGGGGCGTTCTCCGGTTGGTCTGCTGCCGAAAGCTGGGCCAGCTCCAGGAGCCTTACCCGGTCTTCCTTCCCAGCCAGAACCCGGTTGGCCTCCACCGTGTCCGCCTCTTCGAATGCCCTCGCCGCCCCCACCAGCACATCCCGCGATTCCTGGTGAAGCCCCCTTACCCGTTCCGCTACCCCGGAAACCAGGTCCAGCTTGAGGGCCAGGGTCGCCCGGGAGATCTTCACCGCGTGGTCGGCCACCCGTTCCAGCTGGTCGGCCACCGTGTGGTAATAGAGGAACTGAAAACGGGACATCCCCGTCTCCTCCTCACTCAGAAGGTCGCGTAAAAGGAGGCTAAACTGACGAGCCACCAGGAGCACCAGTCGGTCCACATCTCCGTCCCGCTCGATCACGTCCCGGGCCAGCTCCTCGTCGCGTCCCAAAAAGGCAGCTACCGCGTCGTCCAGCATGGCCAGGGTGATGTCCAGTATCCGATGGATGGTTTGCCGAGCCGGGAACTCCTGGACATTTACCACCGAGTGCAGCACCACCGTGGACTGGGTCTCCTCCAGGATCTCCATGCCGATTAGGGCCTGGGCGATTTCCCTGATCATGCGCCGTTCCTCTTGGCGCACCCTGGCCCCACTGACTTCGATCGCGTCATACCCGGCGATGTAGCGGGCGATGATGGCCCGCTGGAGCTCCACCCGGCTGCGGCCATCAAGCTCGATAGAGCACCGGTTGTGTTCCCTCAGGCCCTCTGGGACCACGAGAAGTGGCCCTCCCTCTCCGGGCACCAGTGTGACTGTACAACCATGTCGCACTCCTACCCGCTCCGCCCACTCCTTGGGCAGGGTCACGAAGAACGTGCCCCCGCCGGTGACTTGGACCTTTCGTCTGTACATCTAGGGCCTCCTTTAGCCATCACGGAAAATTCTAAAGAAACCGAGGGGTTGCGGCCAGTGGGGGGGGTGATCCCGGCAACGGACTTGGGTGGCCTGGGCAGCCCGCCCTGGTGCGCTCTCCAGGAAGCGGCCGGGCTATACGACCAAACTGGCTGGCGCTAGGATTAGGCTTATGCGGAAGGAGAGAGCCTGTGGGAAGAACTGGTGGTCCTTTGCGTGGGGACGCCGACATCCCCCACGGGATCCGGTTTTGGACGAGCTGCGCCGGCGGCTAGCGACCTCCTGCGGCAGGTCCCGTCCGGATCGGTGGGAGCCATGCTCCCGGGATTGGCCCCTCACTCGCCCGTGGTCACGCTGATGCCGGCCCGGCCTAGAAGCTTCAGCAACTGCGCCAGATCTCGGATGATCACCGCCCATACCCCGGTGACCCTCCCCTCCTCGTTCACGAACACGGTGAACGGGTAGCGCAGGTGCTCCAACAGTTGATAACGAGCGGTCACCTGGGCGCCCCGATCGTAGAGGACGGGGAAGGTGATCCGATACCGGGCCAGGATCGGGGGCACCTCAGGCCATCGCTCCGGACACACCCCAACCACCACCACCCGGTCCCCGTAGCGGCGATGGAACTCCTCCAATACCTGTAGATCCTTGAGGCAGGCCCCGCACCAGGTGGTCCAGAACGCGATGATCATGGGTTTTCCCAGGTGATCGGAGAGCCGCCATTCTCCTCCCGAGCCGCGCAGGGTGAAAGGTGGTGCGGGTTGGCCTACGATGGCGAACACGCCCGCCCCGGGAAGCCCCTCCTGTCGGGGGGAGAACAGGGTACAGTAACGCCACCAGAACCAGGACCGCGAGCTGGCCGGTCATAGCCGGGAGTTTATCGGCCCGGAACAAGGGACGCTAGCCGGAGGAGGCGCCAGTGCTCAAATCACCAATAGGGCCTGGGACCGAAGTTCCACCGCCAAGCTGGAGATGGGCTCTGGGAGAAGTTCACCGTCCATGTGCACCGGGAGTGGCCGGTCAGCCTCGATCCGGGCCTTCTGGGCCCGGCGGTGCTGCATCCGGCAGAGGGAAAGGTAGCTTCCATCGCGGGTCTTGGGAAGAACAGCAAACCTCACCACCCGGGGGTAGTTGCCGATGAACACCAGATCCAGCTGACCGTCGTCGGGCCGGGCTTGGGGGGCCAGGTAAAAACCACCGCCGGCGTAGGGCCCGTTCATCGCCGCCGTGCTGAGGAGCCACCCGGAGAACTTCCAGCCGTCCGCCTCCACCTCGGCCCGAAAGGAGCGGAACCGCACGATCTCCAGCAGGGCGGCGGCAAGAAACCCCGCTTCCCCCTTCAGGAACCGCATCTGTCGGAAGTCCCGAGCGATCTGGCCGTCGATGCCCATGCCCAGGGAACTCACGTAGTAGCGGCCCTCCACCAACCCCACGTCCACCCTCCGGGGGGGCTGGCTTTTCAGCCGGCGGGCCGCGGCCCGGAGGTCCCTTGGGATTCCCAGGGCGCGGACGTAATCGTTCCCCGAGCCGATGGGCAGGATACCCAGGGGCACTTCAGTCCCCACCAGCCCCTGGGCCACCTCATTCACGGTGCCGTCCCCCCCGGCTGCCACCACCAGGGCCACTCCGGCCCGGACCGCCTCGCGGGCGAGCTCGGAGGCGTGGCCGGGGGCCTCGGTTCGCACCAGCTCGAACGCTAGCCCCGCCTCCTCCAGGGCGGCCCGCAGCTCCGGCTCCCGCCGGCCCGCCTCCCCCCGGTCGGCGGTCGGGTTGAGGATGACCAGACACCCTGTGGCCGGCAACTATCCCTCCCCGGCCCGCTGCAGGGCCGCCACCAGCTCCGCCCACAGCTCCCAGGGGATGGCGATCCCCTTCTTGGTGGGCAGCCACTCCCCGGAATCGGCCAGGAAGAAGTTGCGGATGTCCAAGTACTCCCTGCCCCGGAACACCGTCCTGCGGGTGACGATCTTCTGGTCCGACCCCCGTTCCAGTTCGGCAACTACGATCTCGTTTTCCATGTGATCGGGGCGCCCGGATTTGAACCGGGGACCTCCTGCTCCCAAAGCAGGCGCGCTGCCGAGCTGCGCTACACCCCGCCGCTGGGATGTTAGCTTGGGCCCCCCCGGCGTCAAGGAGCCCATTTGAAGGCGAGCCTGGGCAAGCCCGGCCCGGTTCCATGCCCCGGGTAAAGGGGCTTTCCGGAGGATTGGGAACCGGCGATCAGGTTGCAAGACCCCTTTTGACGCTGTGCCAGGAAAAGGAGGGCGCAAGGTGATGGAGGTGGGAAGCCTGGCTTTCCGGGGCAGGCTCAAGAGCAAAGTGCGGGAGTTGAACCGGGCCTCGCCTTGCCAGTGTGCATGCAAGAAATAGTGCAGCAT
>JAJOKL010000072.1 GCA_021129895.1 Candidatus Bipolaricaulota bacterium | reverse complement strand
AAGGATCCGGGTTCAACGGAGCCTGTTGCGAGGCTCTCCTCAGCGTCAGGTCCACCTCGCATCAGGCAGGGCGCAAAGTGATTGACATGAGGAGCTTGGCTTTCGCAACAGGCTCGCGAATCTCCGAGAAACAGGGAAATGGGGGATAACTCTAACCCGGATCTCCAGGCGTAAAGGAGCTGCCCTCACCTCGAATCTTTAGCTCCTCGCCCTCCCCCTCACTATAATAGGCGGGAAAGGGGGTGAGAGCGGGCAACAGTTGGTGTGGGGGAGTTGAGCTGAACTATGGGAGGTGATGGGAATGCGTTTGGCGATTGGCATCGTAGTGTGTGTCTCCTCTTCGGGCTGGCCGCCTCCGGGGACGTGCTCAAGATCGCATTCGATGCCGATGATCTCAAGACCTTAGATCCCCATTATGCGGCGGCCACCATGGACCGTGCCGTGGTGGACATGGTGTTCAACGGGTTGGTGCGCTACCGCCCCGGCGATATCACGGTCTTCGAGCCGGATCTTGCCGAATCCTGGAAGATATCCGATGACGGGCTTGTCTGGACCTTCCACCTGCGCCGCGGGGTGATGGTCCACCCCTACCCCGGAAACCCCGATGGCTACGAGCTCACAAGTGAAGACGTGGTTTTCTCCCTGAACAAGGCGGCGAACCCCGACACCTCCGCCTATGCCGGTGAATACACCGGGTTAACCTTCGAGGCCGTGGATCGGTACACGGTGCGGATCACCCTCGACCGAGCCCTCTCCCCTGCCCTGTTCCTGCCCAAGGTGGCGGACTATGCCGGCGGGTTCATCGTGCCCAAGGCAGCCTACGAGGCCCTGGGGGAGGATTTCCGCACCCATCCCGTGGGCACCGGGCCGTTCATGTTCTCCGATTACGTCCCCACCCAGAAGGTGGTACTCGTAAAGAACGACCGTTACTTCCGCGGGTCCCCCAAGCTGGACGGGGTTGAGGTATGGTACATGCCCGACGTGAACGCCCGGTTGAACGGGCTTCTCACCGGAGAGCTCAACGTGATCGAGGGGGTGCGGGAGCAGGCCTGGGTGGATCAGGTCAAGGGCTTCCCGGGCCTGGTGGTGGACGTGTTCGGGCCGGGGGAGACAGAGGTCCTCCACCTGAACATGTCCAAGGACCCCATCAGCGATCTCCTGGTGCGCCAGGCCATCGCTTACGCCATCAGCCGGGAGGAGCTGATCGCCTTCATCGGGCCGGACATCGCGGAAAGGCAGTGTGCGGTGGTGCCACCTTACCTCGCCGGGGGGCTGTCCTGCGAGGAGGTGGCCGCGGCTGGACTCCTGTACGAGGTGGATCGGGAGAGGGCCAGAGAACTTCTGGCCGCAGCCGGTTATCCAGATGGATTCAGCCTGGACTGTTACATCACTGAACGTGCGTCTTACCGCAAACCATTTGAAAACATTCAAGCGCAGCTAGCTCAGGTGGGCATCACCCTCAACCTCACGGTGGTGGACCACTCCTCCTACCACTCCTTGATCCGCCAGGACGCGAACCCTCTGGTCCACTACGAGTGCTGGCGGCCGAATGCGGACGTGTTCCTCACTCGCTTTTATCACTCGGACTCCATCGTGGTCACCGGGAGGAAGCCCGACACCAACTTCTCCCACACCACCGACATCGACGACCTGATCGAGGCGGCCCGATACACCCTGGATGCCGGGCTTCAGGCCTGCATCTGGAAGACGGCCCAGATCCGCTTGCTGGAGGAGGTCGCCTCTTACCCCTTGTACATCTTGAAGTTCGTGTTCGCCCGCTCGGAGGGGGTCGACTACGGTTACGAGCTCAAGTCCTCGCTCGCCCTCTACCCCCAGATCAACGAGCTAACCGAGCTTAGGTGAGCTTGGGAGGGGCGGAGGGGATGGCCCCTCCGCCCCTTTTTCGATCATGTGGGCCTACGCGCTGCGGCGGATACTGATCGCGATCCCCACCTTGATCGCGGTGTATACGCTGGTGTTCCTGTTTGTCCGGGTGGCCCCAGGCGATCCGGCGGTGGCCGCGCTGGGGGACTACGCCTCCCAGGAGGCGGTGGAGGCACTCCGTGAGGCGATGGGCCTCAACGACCCCCTCTGGGTGCAGTACATCCGCTCCCTGGTGGGCTATTTCAAGGGCGACCTCGGCCGGTCGCTCATCAACCGGTTGCCGGTGGCAAAGCAGGTGGCCACCGCCCTTCCTTACACCCTCGAGCTCACGTTTGCCGGCATCTTGCTGGGGGCACTGATCGGCATCCCCACAGGTATCCTCACGGCCCTCAAACGCAATCGCCTCCCGGACTACATCGGTCGTACTCTCTCACTTTTGGGGCTATCGGTCCCCGCGTTCTACCTGGGGATCCTGCTCATGATCACCTTTGCCATCAAATTGAGGTGGTTCCCGGTGATGGGGGGCGGAGACCTCTCCGATCTTCATGACAACTTGACCCACTTGGCCCTGCCCGCACTCGCCCTGGGGATCATCATGACCTCCTACGTCACCCGCATGACGCGCTCTTCGGTGTTGAACGTGCTGCGGGAGGACTACGTGAGGACCGCCCGGGCCAAGGGCCTTCCGGAGAGGGTGGTGATATATTCCCATGCCCTACGCAACGCCCTTATCCCCATCGTGTCGGTGCTGGGCGTGTATTCGGTGGTGCTGATCGGGGATTCGGTGATGACGGAGGTGGTGTTCTCCCGCCCGGGGTTGGGGAAGCTCATGGTCAGCGCCATGATGCAGCGGGACTACATCGCCCTTCAGTCGCTGATCCTGATCTACGCGGTGTTCGTGGTATTCATAAACCTGATCACGGATCTATCCTATGGGCTCATCGATCCCAGGGTCCGCTATGACTAGGAGATACCGGGTGAAAAGCAGAAAAGTGCGGGCATTTCTTAAAAACCGCACGGCGGTCATCGGGGCCGTGGTGGCTGGCCTCATGGTGTTGGCCGCCATCTGTGCGCCGCTGCTCGCCCCGGCCGATCCCTTGGCCCAAGACGTATATGCCAAGCTCTCCCCTCCTAGTCATATCCATCCCTTAGGCGCCGACGATTTCGGCCGGGACGTGCTCTCCCGCATCATCTACGGCGCCCGCGTTTCACTTACGGTGGGGATCTTCTCCGTGCTTTTAGGGATGGGCGTGGGCACCTTTTTGGGGCTTGCTGCCGGTTACTTCCGGGGCTGGTTGGAGCTCGTTGTGATGCGGGTGGCGGATGTGCTGATGGCCTTCCCCACGTTGGTCATGGGGCTTTTGGTCATGGCCATCCTGGGCACCGGGCTGGGCAAGCTCATCGTGGCCATCGGGGTGGTGCTCGCGCCTCGGTTCGCCCGGCTCGCTTACGGGGCCGCGGTGTCGGTGCGGGAGACGGAGTTCGTCGACGCCGCCCACGCCATCGGAGCCAGCCCCTGGCGGATCCTGCTTCGCCACATCCTCCCCAACGTGTTCGGGGAGATATTGGTGATGGGGACCTTGTGGACGGCCACCGCCATCCGCATCGAGGCGAACCTTTC
>JAJOKL010000137.1 GCA_021129895.1 Candidatus Bipolaricaulota bacterium | reverse complement strand
GATGGCGGTATGGACCCCGGCCCGGGATCTGTCTCTGCAAGAGCTATTGGCACAAGCGGACGGGTGGCTGTATCGCCATCCAGCACACCGGCCCTAGCGATACTCCACCACCTCGGACAGGGGCCGCCGGGGCCGGGGGGCAGGGGCCTCCGCCGGATATCCCACCGGGACCAAAGCCACCGGTCGGAATCCCGGGGGCAACGCCAGCAGCCGGGCCACCTCCGACTCGTCGAATGCCCCTACCCAGCAGGTCCCCAGGCCCAGCTCCGTAGCGGCAAGGTGTATGTTCTGAATGGCCGCAGCTGTGTCCTGGAGACAATACAGGGTTTCACCCCGGTGGCCGTAAGCGTCCCTGGTCCGAGCCAGGTCCGCACACACCACGATCACCACCGGGGCCTGGGCGAGGAACCGTTGGCCCAGGGCGGCCTGAGCCAGCTTTTCCTTGAGCTCCGGCGACCGCACCACCACGAACCTCCACGGCTGGGCGTTCCCGGCGCTGGGAGCCCAGCGGGCGGCCTCCAGGAGCCGGTTCACAAGTTCAGGAGAAACATCCTGCTGCGGGTCGAACCGCCGCACGGACCGCCTCCCCTTGATGGCCTCCCACACGTTCATATCCGCCTCGCTTTCAGCTGTCCCCTGGCCCAGCACAGCAGGGGGTTGTTGTAGTATGGGTTTTCCGCAAACCCTCCTGTCCCCAGAAGCCACGGATGCCGGCACAGTATACAGGCTTGATAGGGATCGTCCGTCTGCTCGGGAAAGGGGTAGATGCTGAGCCCCTCGCTCACCGATTGGGAGTGAAAAACCGAGTCGGCGTTGTATTCCATCACCAGAAGCTCTTTCAGGGAAACGCCGTGTTTCAGCAGGGGCGATAGGTCCCCTATCCACCGGATGTGGCGATATCCTTGGTTCACCAGTTCTTCCTCGATTTTCCGCCCCAGCCAGTTCATCTGGCTGAGATCGTATCGTCCATCTCGGAAATAGGCGTCTTTCAGGCTCACGAATTTAAGGTGGGGATGGGTGAGGACCTGCGGGGGGAGTTGCCAGCGGCTGCATAAGCCAGTCGCCTCTTCAGCAGGACAGGCTACAAAACATAAGTAGTAGCCGGCCTCAAGGCTTGCTTCTACGTAATCCCGCAGTGCGAGCTCCAACTCCGGGAGGATGTAGAGGAGGGCATGGGGAGTGGGAGTAGCCAGTGGACGGTCTGGCTTTAGCACCAGCGCCTTTACCTGCTGGAAGGCGTTGGCCGTGAACAAGGGGGCTAGTTCATGCAGGTACTCGGTGCGGGGTTCCACGCGTCCACTTTCCCATCTGGACACGGTCACCCAGTGGACTCCCAAAGGTTCTGCCAGTTCCCATTGGCTCAGGCCCATTTGCTCCCTTAGCTTCCGTACGAGTTGCCCGGGAGCTATGCCCTTGTCATCTATTGACTTTTGAATGTCCACACTGTAGTATAGCATAGATGCTAGCGGAGATGCTAGTGGAATCTTGTGGAAAGGAGGAATAGCCGATGCCTCGAGTGGCGAAGGGAGAGCGGAAGCATCTGGACAAGATCTCCATCTACATTCCACAGGACAAGGCGGCCAAATACGACGTGATGCCTCGCCTGCGGAAGCTAGCGGAGAAGAAGGACCGCTCCATCAACTACCTCGTGGTCCAGGCCATTGTTCAGTACCTGGATCGGGAGGAGAGGAAGGAAGCTAAGAAATAGGGAAAGGCGGGGCGGGATCCGCCCCGCCTTCCTACCCTTAGAAGTGGGGAGAAGTTCGGACCAGCTCTCCGGCCAGGTACGCTTGGTAGGCGGACATATCGAAGTGGCCGTGGCCGGAGAAACCGATCAGGATGACGCGGGGCTGGTCAGTCTGTACTGCTTCGCGAGCGAGTTGCATGGCCGCGTGCACCGCGTGGGCGGTCTCCGGGGCCGGGATGATCCCCTCGGTGCGGGCAAACAGGACCGCGTCCCGGAACACGTCCACTTGATCCAACGCCACCGGCCGCACGATCCCCTTTTCCACCAGCCGGGTGATGATGGGGGCCATGCCGTGATAGCGCAGCCCCCCGGCGTGGATGGGCGGAGGTACGAAATCGTGCCCCAAGGTATGCATTCTTAGGAGCGGGGTCATCTTCCCGGTATCCCCGAAGTCGTAGCGCACCTCCCCTCGGGTGATGGTGGGACAGGCGGTAGGCTCGGCGGCGATGAACTCCACCATCCGTCCCCGCTTCCTGGCATCATAGAGGAACGGGAGCATGAGCCCTCCGAAATTCGACCCTCCACCTACACACCCCACCACCGCGTCCGGGTATTCCCCGGCGAGCTCCATCTGGGCCAGGGCTTCCTGTCCGATCACCGTCTGATGCAGTAGCACGTGGTTGAGGACGCTCCCCAGGGAGTATTTGGCCCCGGTGGACAGGGCCTCCTCGATGGCCTCGGAGATGGCGATGCCCAGGGAGCCGGGGGAGTCGGGATTTTGCGCCAACACGTCCCGGCCGGCTTGGGTCCGCTCGGAAGGGGAGGGGACGATCTCCCCACCGTATAGCTCTATCATCGACTTGCGGTAAGGCTTCTGGTGGTAAGAGATCTTGACCATGAACACGGTCAGCCCCAGATCGAAGGCTTGGCAGGCGAAAGCCAGCGCGCTCCCCCACTGGCCGGCCCCGGTCTCGGTGGTGAGGCGCCCCGTCCCCTCCAGCTTGTTGTAATAAGCCTGGGCCACCGCGGTGTTGGTCTTGTGGGAGCCGGTGGGGCTCACCCCCTCGTACTTGTAGTAGATGTGGGCCGGGGTGTTCAGGGCTCGTTCCAGGTTCACCGCCCGCAGGAGAGGGGTGGGGCGCCAGAGCCGGTACACCTCCAGCACTTCCTCCGGGATATCGATGAATCGATCGGTGGCCACTTCCTGCTCCACACAGGCCTTGGGGAACAGGGCGGTGAGGGCCTCCGGGGGCAATGGCTCCCGGCTACGCGGATCCAAGGGGGGATCAAGCGGCCGGTCCAGATCAGCAAGCACGTTGTACCACTGGCGTGGAAGCTCCTCCTGGGCTAGTGTAAAAACCCTCTCCTTCATGGTCCCTCCTTTTTGGTCGCTGAACCGAAATTCAGCCATTCATGCTTTTTCGCGGCAAACCACCGCGGCCGCCGAAGTCATCTGGCCGATGAGTCAAACGGCCTGGCCGAGCACCTTGATCCGATTGAGTAAGGGTCGCCACCGGCGCCACCACGGTTCAAGCGGAGGGACATGAGAGCCTGCCCCGCAAACCTCAGAGGAGCGGGGCAGGCTCTCGCCCGGCCCGGTTCCATGAACCGGGTTAAAGGAGCTTTTGGAGGTTTGGGATTGGGAACCGACGATCGGGTTGCAAGGCCCCTTTTGACGCTGCGCCAGGAAAAGGGGGGCGCCATGGGCCATAAAAGGGGAGTAGAAAGGTGTTCCTTGAACCCGGATCCTCAAAGGATCCGGGTTCAACGGAGCCTGTTGCGAGGTTCTCCTCAGCGTCAGGTCAACCTCCCGTAGGCAGGACG
>JAJOKL010000157.1 GCA_021129895.1 Candidatus Bipolaricaulota bacterium | reverse complement strand
GAGCAGGCGAGCTCGAGGAGCTTTTTCACCAACTCAGCGGCCAGTTCCAGGTCCGCCACCCGGATGTGCTCGTCCGGGGTGTGGGGGGCTCTCGCCCCCATGCCCAGCACGGCACACCTGATGCCGCGCGCGTTCAGGATGGAGGCGTCCGTGCCTCCGCAGATAAGCCTGAGCTTGGGGACCAAGCCCAAGGCCCGTATCGCCTGCCGGGCCAAAAGCACCGCCGGCTCATCCTCAGCCAGGCTCACCGCCCGGTAAGCGAGCTCCACCACCACCTCGGCCCGGGCCCCCAGCGCACTCGCCTCCTCCTCGAAGGTGCGGCGGTAGGTATCCGCAAGCTCCACCGCCTTGTCGTGGGACAGGCTCCTGCACTCCGCTTGCACAGTGGCCTTGGCTGGCACCCCATTTCGGATCTCCCCGCCCTGGATCACGCCCACGTTGGCGGTGGTCTCGTGGTCGATGCGCCCCTCGGGGAGGCGGGCGATGGCCCTGGCCGCGGCCTTGATGGCGGACACCCCCTGCTCCGGGGCCATGCCAGCGTGGGCTGCCTTCCCATACACCTTCACGTCGATGAGAAAGTGGGAAGGCCCCCCGATCACCACCTCGTCGAACGCTTCCCCGTCCAGGACGAACCCGGTCTTGGCCGTCAGGCCCGACGTGTCCAGGTTCTTGACCCCCAGCAGCCCCACCTCTTCCTCTCGGGTGATCACGATCTCCAGGGGAGGATGTCGGCTGGCGGCCTTTATCCCGAACCAAATGGCCGCGATCCCAGCCTTATCGTCCGCCCCCAGCACCGTGCCCCCGCGGGCGCGGATGACACCATCCTCCACCACGGGCTCGATCCCCACTCCGGGCCGCACCGTGTCAGCATGGGCGCAGAGGAGAAGCGGCTCCCTGGAGCAGGCCCGGCCCGGAAGGCGGGCGATGAGGTTGCCGTAATCGTCACGCTCGCACGCTACCCCCAGATCTTCGACCCACCTTTGCGCCAGCCAGTCAAGGAACTCCTTCTCCTCCCCGGATTCGGAGGCGATCCTCACCATGTCGCAGAACCGATCAATCAGCTCGCTCATCGTCCTCCTGTTCAGCCGGCTCCACGTGGACCACCACGGAGGCGCGCCCGCCCAGGGCCTGATTCACGGTTCGCTCCACTTGGGTGGCGATGTCGTGCGCTAGCTGTACCGGCATGGAAGGGTCCACCTGGATGTGGACGTCCACCAGGGCTTGACGGCCCAGCCGGCGGGTGCGCAAGCGGTGCCAGCTCTGCACTCCCTCTACCTCGTCGATCGCCCGAGCGATCACCCGCTGTTCCTCTTGGGACAAGGCCCCCTCCACCAGCTCGTGGAACGCCCGTCCCAGGATGCGCACCGCGGCCATGATCACCATGGCCCCTACCACCACCGCCGCCACCTTGTCTCCACTCGGGTAGCCCAGGGCGGTGGCGGCACCACCCAAAAGCACCGCCACCGACGACAGGGCGTCGGTGCGGTGGTGCCAGGCGTTGGCTTGGAGCGCTGTGCTGTGGACCCGCCGGGCGGTGCGGGCGGTGGCCTGGTACAACCCCTCCTTCACCAGGATCGAGAGCCCGGCCACGGCCATGATCACCGCTCCGGGGGGATGCCCCCCACCATGTCTCAAGCCGATCGCGGACTCCCAAATGAGCCAGCCGCCTGCCGCGAGCAGAGCCAGAGCCACAACCAGTCCGGCCACGGTCTCGAACTTCCCGTGCCCGTAGGCATGGGAGCGATCGGCGGGCCGATTAGCTAGCCGGATCCCCCCGATCACCACCGGGTCCGTGGCCAGATCGGAAAGGGAATGGACCCCATCGGCCACCAGCCCCATGGACCCGGTGAGGAGGCCCAGGCCGAACTTGAGAGCAAAAAGCCCGGCGTTTATCACCCCGCCGACCGCGGTGATGCCAATGCCCTCTTTATCCATGGCAGGGTGAATATATCCAGACCGAGCTAGCCGGTACCACCTGGTGGGACCTTTAGGGGACAGACGCGTGTCCCCGGGCCAGGGCGGGGAGGTCTTCGGCCACCCAACTGGGCACGATCCCCAGGCGGCGAACGTCTTCCAGCCGGGACACCCCGGTGAGGACGAGGGCGGTAGCGAGCCCCGCCCGTTGGGCACCGAGGACGTCCGTCTCCAGGCGGTCCCCCACCATCAGGGCCCGCTCGGGCTCGGCCTCGGCCACCTCCATGGCGATGCGGAAGGCGATGGCAGACGGCTTTCCCACCACCTGCTCCGGGGGGAACCCCATCCCCTCGATGGCCCCCACCACCGCCCCGGCCCCGGGGAGGAGCCCCTCCGGGGTGGGGAAGGTGGCGTCCCGGTTGGTGGCGAGGAACCGTGCCCCCGATAGAAGTCCGGTGAGGGCTTGAGCTAACTTCTCGTAGGTGAGGTTTCTGTCCATCCCGGCCACGATCCATTCCGCGTCCTCCGGGGGGACGAGGGGATGGCCGGCGGCGGCGAGCTCCTCGGACAGGCCCGCCTCCCCGATCACCCACACCTTCCGGGGGCCTAACTCCTCCCGCAGGTACCGGGCGGCCACGTAGGAACTTGTCACCACCTCCTCCGGGGAGACATCGAACCCCAATCGGGAAAGGCGACGGGCGGTCTGATCCCGGGAGCGGGTGGAGTTGTTGGTGAGGAGGACCACCCGGCCGTGCTCCTTGAGCCTCCGCAGGGCCTCGCGAGCGCCTGGGATGGGTTCGCTGCCTTTCACCAGCACCCCGTCCACATCCAGGATGAACGCTGTGTACCGCTCGAGGATGGTGTTCATGGGGAGCATGGTACCAGACCGTCGCCAGCTTGACAGGGCGTGTGAGGAAGGCCTAGAATCGGTGTGGCCGGAGGGATGGTCGAGTGGTCGAAGACAACGGCTTGCTAAGCCGTAGCCGGGCTGTTGAGGCTCGGCCGTGGGTTCGAATCCCACTCCCTCCGCCACCAGCCAGTCGCAAGTCGGAAAGTTGCAAGTCTCAGGATGACTTGTGGACTTTCGGACTTGGGACTGTGATTATGCGCCCGTAGCTCAGGGGACAGAGCGCTGGCCTCCGGAGCCAGAGGTCGCAGGTTCAAATCCTGCCGGGCGTACCAGCTTCCAAGGGTCTTTTCTCCTCGGAGTTGTCGAGTTTTTCTCACCCAAGCCGCGCGGGTATGAGAAAATCGTCAGGGAGGGCGCTGGGATTATAGGGAAACCCGGTTCAACATCACCCCTCGCTCATTCCAGATCCCTCCTATCCCTTCAAGGGGTGCCCCCTATGCCCTCGCTGGCTCCGAGTCGCTGGCTACCGGTGGACCCTCGTGGGGTGGGTGCCTTCTGCCCGGGAAATCCTGGCCCCCCGGCGCGGAAGGGTGATGGGGACATTCGCCCCGACTTTCCCCGCCAGAGGGAGAAAAGACTGGGGAGCCTGAATAACTGCGTAAGTCAACGCCGCTGTCCCAGGAGCGGGAGGCTGGTTTAGCAGCGGCCCTCGGGGGGCGGAAGGGAATCGGTGAACTGGCGCAAAAGGTCCTTTTGCCGGCGGGAAAGCCCCTTGGGGATGGCCACCTTGAGCCGCACCAGAAGGTCCCC
>JAJOKL010000058.1 GCA_021129895.1 Candidatus Bipolaricaulota bacterium | reverse complement strand
TGGTGATGGGGACCTTGTGGACGGCCACCGCCATCCGCATCGAGGCGAACCTTTCTTTCATCGGGCTGGGGGTCTCGCCGCCCACGCCCACCTGGGGGAACATGATCCGGGAAGGGGTAAATTGGATCGTGGTCGCCCCCTGGCTTCCCGTTTTCCCGGGCCTGGCCATCCTGATCACGGTGCTCGCCTTCAACATGGTGGGGGACGGACTGCGGGACGCCGTGGACCCAAGGCTACAGGCATAGGGCGGGGTAAAATAGCAGCGAGCTTGCCATGGGTAAAAGGTTTGTTGTGGCCACCTATAACTGCAACTCCATCCGCACCCGACTTCCCTTGATACTCCGCTGGCTTGGGCAGCACCGGCCGGATGTCCTCTGCCTGCAGGAGACCAAGGTCCCGGACCCCCAGTTCCCGGCCCGGGCGTTCGAGGAGGCCGGCTACCACGTGGTCTTCCGGGGGGAGAAGGGCGGGGCCGGGGTAGCGATCGCCAGCCTGGCTGAGCCGGAGGGGGGGACTTTCGGCCTGGACGACGGGGGACCTCCGGACGAGGCGCGCCTTGCCCGAGCCACCATCGCAGGGATCCCTATCGTGAACACCTACGTCCCCCAGGGCCGGTCCCCGGACCACGAGATGTTCCGGTACAAGCTCCAGTGGCTGGCCAGGCTGCGGGATTACTTCGACCGACACTTCTCCCCGGGGGAGCCGCTGCTCTGGTGCGGGGACTTCAACGTGGCCCCCGAGGAGATCGACGTGCACAACCCGGTGCGGCTCAAGAATCACGTGGATTTCCACCCCGAGGCCAGGGCGGCCCTGGAGCGGATCCGGGCCTGGGGGTTCGTGGACGTGTTCCGCAAGCACCATCCCGGGGAGCCCGGGCAGTACACGTTCTGGGACTACCGGGTGAAGGGGGCCCTGGAGCGGGGCCTGGGCTGGCGGGTGGACCACATCTGGGCCACCCCGCCCTTGGCGGAAAAATCGGTGATCGCCTGGATCGACCGGGAGGCGAGGCGGGCGGAACGGCCATCCGACCACACGTTCCTGGTAGCCGAGTTCGCCCTTTAGGGCGCTTCACCGCCAGGGAATTAGTTGCTGAACGTGGTTTCCATCACCACTGGCTGTGGGAAAACCTGTGGACAGCTGTCCTCTCCCCGAAGGCGGCCGGATTGCAAACGGGATCCAACACATCAGGGACATATGTCCCTTTCAAAAGGGACAGGCGCGGCAGGTTTTCCACAGGTTTGTGGGTAACCCCCCTGCGAATGTAACATCCATCACTTCAAGCTGCGGCCGGTGGTGGTAGCCGTCAGCCGTCCGTGCCGTACCCCCCTGAGCCCGATGAGCTTGGCGGCCAGCTCTGCGATCCTCTCCCCCTCCCCTTTCACCGCCACCACCTCGAGACAATGGTCATGGTCCAGGTGCACATGCATGGTGGACAGGACCTGTTGGTGGTGTTGGTGCTGGATCTCAGTGAGCCGGGCTTCGATCCCTCGCACATGGTGATCATAGACCAGGGTTATCACCCCCACCACCTCCTCCCCCCGTCGCCACTCCTCCTGCACCAGCCGCTCCCGGATCAGATCCCGGATCGCCTCGGAACGGTTGGCGTATCCCCGCTGCACCACCTCGCGGTCGAACCGGGCCAGCAGGTCTTCCTCGATGGACACGCCGAATCGGACTATCCCCATGACTAAAGATTTTATCCCCTTGAAGGGGTGCGATCCTTGCCGGCTTCTAGCCTTCGGGCAATGCCGCCGAATTGTCTGCCCTAGGTTCTCGGGACGGAAAGGCCGATTTGCTGCCTTTCCAAGCGCCTTAAAGCTGTGATCGGATCAATACAGGCCGGGGCCCGATCCCTTTCACACCGCGCCCCGCTCATGGAGGGCCCGGGCCAGCCGGTCCAGCTCCGGGATATCCAGGGTCTCTCCCCGCCGCTGGGGATCAATCCCCAGGTCCGCGAGGAGGGTGGCCACCTCCTCCCGGGGAAGCAAGGCCCGCAATGCCCGCCGTAGGGTCTTGCGTCTCCCGGCGAACAGGACCTTGAGGGTGGCCTCGAACGCGGCCGGGGGAGAGGAAATCCGTGGGACCGGGAGCCGCCGCAGCCGGATCAGGGCGGAATCCACCTCCGGGGGCGGGTAAAACACGGTCCGGGGCACTCTGCGCAACACCGCAAGGTCGTAGTAGGCCCTAAGGTGCGTCCCCAGCCGGGAGGCCTGGGGGCCGGGCGGCGCCGCCAGCTTCTCCGCCACCTCCCGCTGGGTCAAGAACACCCCCCAGGCCACCCCCTCCCTCTCTCTGATCAGCTTCAGCAGCACCTGGCTGGTGATCCGATACGGCAGGTTTCCCACCACCAGGAGTCCTCTTCCGAACTCCGCAAGGGGCAGGGTCAAAAAATCCGCGTGGATTACCTCCACCTGGGGCCAAGGGGCCACCTGCTCCTTGAGGATGGGGATCAGGCGGGGGTCCAGCTCCACCGCCCACAACCGCTCCAGGTGTGGGGCCAGGGCGCAGGTCAGGGTGCCCACCCCCGCTCCCACCTCCACCGCCCGGCTGAGCCCGGGCTCCAGGGCAGCCTCAACGATATGGCCGAGGACGTTCCCGTCCACCAAGAAGTGCTGGCCCAGCCCCCGCCGCCGGCGGATCCCGTGGCGGGAAAGCAGGGCCCGCAACTCCGAGGGCCGGGTGAGGCGCCGGCACCTATCGGGTTCCATGACTGTAAACTATCCCCCTTGGTCCGGGAGCACCAGTCCCCTATCCTTCTCCTCGGGATGCGGCTCAACAAGTTCCTCCAGGCGGCCGGGGTGGCCTCCCGCCGCAAGGCCGATGAGCTGATCAAGGCCGGTCGGGTCAAGGTGAACGACCGGCCCGCCACCGAACCCTGGCGGGAGGTGGACCCGGCTCGGGACCGGGTAGTGGTGGATGACCGCCCCGTTTCCCTCCTTCCTGACAAACACTACCTGAAGCTGTACAAGCCCCGGGGGGTGACCAGCACCCTGGCCGACCCCCACGCGGAGAGGACCCTGGCCGAGTTCGTGCCCCCGGGGCGGCGGTTGTTTCCCGTGGGCCGGCTGGACCGGGACTCGGAGGGCCTGGTGCTCCTGACCGACGATGGGGAGCTCGCCTATTTCCTCACCCACCCCCGGTTCGGCGTGGTAAAGCGATATCGGGTGGAGCTGGATCGCCCCCTCCGGCGGGAGGAACTGGCCCGGCTGCGGCGGGGAATCCAGCTTGAGGACGGGCCGTTTTCCCCAAAGGTCCTGAAGGTAGAGAGAAGAGAGGTGGAGCTGGAGTTGGCTGAGGGACGCAAGCGCGAGATCCGCCGGGGCTTCTCCGCCCTGGGTTACCGGGTGGTGCGCCTGGTGCGCCTCTCCATTGGCCCCCTGGAGCTGGGGGAACTACGGCCCGGCCAGGTGGTCCCCCTGTCCCGGGAAGAGCTGCGCGCGTTGAGGAAGCTGATTGCGGACCTGAGAGGGGCGTGAGTCTCTGTCCCCCATACGGACCATTGCGGTAAACTCCCGTGCCATGATCGAAACCCGGGGATTGGGGCGCACCTTTGACGGGACGGTGGCTGTGGCCGACCTCGACCTCACCGTGGGGGAGGGAGAGGCGGTG
>JAJOKL010000082.1 GCA_021129895.1 Candidatus Bipolaricaulota bacterium | reverse complement strand
TCTGAAAGTGCTGTTCACATCTGCCTTCTCTCTTAAGTCAATGCCATTGCCCATCAAGGGAGGGGCGGCAATCAGGAGCTACCCTCCTGGGTACCCACACAGGGTGGTGTGGAGCCTGGTTTTCCGGGGCAGGGTCAGGTGTCCCGGCGTCCTTCCGGCTGAGGTTGTCTAAAGGGGGCCTTTTCACGGCATAACCATAGTGCGGGCCGCGAAAGCGTCCCGACAAAGGCAAACCCGTCGCGAGGCGGGGGCGCAAAGCCACGGGTCTCTCTGAGACAGCCGGGCTGCCGAAGGACGGTGATGTAAGATGAAAAGGATGATCCTGATCGCGGCCGCTCTCCTGATCGGCCTTTCCGCTTCCATACTAGCTGCACAGGCTACTGCGGTGGTTAGGGTTACTTGGACGGTGCTCCCGTTCGCCGTCATCTCCCTGGAGGGGAGTGGCGAATACGGGGAGTCCGTGGTGGTGGTCACGGAGATCCCGGAGCCGACAACGTTTGACCTCGCTAGGGGCTACATCGAGCTTCCCGGGGCCGTGACCCTCAGCGTCATGAGCAACACCCACTGGACGGTGCTGGTACAGGCCCTGTCCCCCACCTTGGGGACCAGCTACGATGGCACGTTCACCTGGCCAGTGGAGGATTTGGCCGTGAGCGTGGGTGGAGATTACGTGCCGGTTTCCCTCCAGCCTCAGCCCATAGCCGAGGGGAAGAACGGGCAGTACCTGCTGACCGTGGACTATCGGGTGAACGTGCCCGCCACTGGGGTCCCCGCGGGGGATTACAAGGCGGTCCTCCTGTACACGGTGACTACCGACTAAGACATAGGGCCTTTGCGGGCTTTCGGCCGGGCGCGGCCCTCCTGAAAAGGGGCCGCGTCCTTTTTTCATACCCGGGGGCCTGAGCAGCCGCGCTAAAGCAGCCACAGCCCGGCCAAAGCGGTCAGGCCCAGGGCGAGGAGGCTAGCCGGGGCCAGGGCCCGCAATGTTCGCCCCAAGCTGGTCCCCGCGTATTCCACCGAAACCGAGATGCAGGGGTGTATGGGGGACAGCAGATAACCCAGATATACCGCGAAGTAGATCACCGCGAACCCCCAGGGGGAGAGGCTGCCCTGCTGGGCCAGGTAGATGGGGATCACGATGGCCGCCGGGGCCTGGATGCGGCCGGTGGCCAGCTCGGGGACCGGGAGCGGGGCCGTGCGTTTGAGCACGAAATCGAGCGCCGGGGCCACGAGGATGATGCCCAGTGGGATCAGGAGCCCCGCGGGGGAGAAGGCGCCCCGGTAGTCCATATCCCCACTCACCCGCCGCAGAAGGAACAGGTACCCCAAAGCCGCCGCCACGGCCAGGGCCGGGAGCTGATAAGGGATCACCTGCCACACGTCCAGGCCGGCCAGCTTGGTGGTGGCGATGAGGGACGAGGAGATGGGATACACGAGGAGGAGCGCGTGGCGGAACCACACGTTGATCGCGGCCCGCACCTCCGGGGCAGCGCCCCCGGCCCGCTCCAAGAGGGGCGCCGAAAGCAGCGCCCCTCCGGGCATGGGGAGCATCCCCATGATGGCAGGCGACAGGGCGTAGAAGGCGCGCCTCCCCAACCTGAGGTTGGCCACCAACGAGTCATATGGCCCCGCTCTTCCAGGGCCCCACCGATGAACGGGATCAGGCCCACCACCAGTGCCAGTAGCATCACCGCGGGATCGAGCAGCACCGAGGTGAAGGCGTGGGCGAGTTCCCCGGTTGGCAACGTGAACACCCCCAGCACCAATGCGCCGGAGAATATGGCCCCCCACAGGCTGAACCGGGCCAGGCCCATGAGCACAAGGAGGGAGGCGAGAAAGCCGGCCCAGACCAGCGCGGACATCTAGGCCAAGGGCTGGAACCGGGCCACGAAGTGCCGCAGGGGCCCTTCCCCCTCCACCAGGCGCAGCCCGTGTAGCCTTTCGGCCTGTGCCTTAACCCGCTGGACGGCCTCCACCACCCACTCCAGGTGCTCCCGGGTATACACCCGCCGGGGGATGGCCAGCCGCACCAGCTCCATGCGGGCCGCTTTCCCCAGCATCACCGAGCCCACCTCCACCGCCCGGATCCCCCCTTCCAGGTACAGGGCACACACCAGCGCCTGGCCGGGGAAGTTTTCCCTGGGGATGTGGGGGAGGAGCCGGCCGGCGTCCACGTACACCGCGTGCCCCCCGGGGGGCCAGTACACCGGGATCCCCTCTTCTCGGAGGCGCCGGGCCAGCCACCGGACTTGCCCCACCCGGTCCCGCAGGTAATCGAGGTCCAGTGCCTCCACCAGGCCCACTGCCAGGGCGGCCAGGTCCCGGCCCGCCAGGCCCCCGTAGGTGGGGAACCCCTCCACCAGGATCAGCCGGGCCCGGCACCGCTCGTAGAGCTCCCGGTCCCGGAGGGCGATGAAGCCGCCGATGTTCCCCAGGCCGTCCTTCTTGGCCGACATCAGACACCCGTCGGCCAGGGAGAAAGCCTCCCGGGCGATCTCCAGGGGTGATCTTCCCCCTTGTCCCGGCTCCCGCTCGTGGATGAAGTAGGCGTTCTCCGCGTGGCGGGCGGCGTCCAGGATCAAGGGGATCCCGTGGGCGTGGGCAAGCTGGGACACGGCCCGGATGTTGGAAAGCGATACGGGCTGGCCGGCGGCGGTGTTGTTGGTCAGGGTGAGCATCACCAGCGGCACCCGCCCCCTTTCCCGGGCGAGGAGCCCCTCCAGGGCGGCGAGGTCCATGTCCCCTTTGAACGGGAGGTCCGCCTCCGGATCGGCGGCCTCCGGGACCGGCAGGTCCACCGGCCGCGCCCCCAACGCCAGGAGGTTGGCCCGGGTGGTGTCGAAGTGGTTGTTGTTGGGCACCACATCCCCGGCCTTCACCGCCACCGAGAAGAACACGTGCTCGGCGGCCCGCCCTTGGTGGGTGGGAAGGACGTAGGGCATGCCGGTGATCTGGCGCACGGTCTCCCGGAACAGGTCGAAGGAGCGGGAGCCGGCGTAGGATTCATCTCCCTCCATGAGGGCGGCCCACTGGGCCTGGGACATGGCCCCGGTGCCGGAGTCGGTGAGGAGGTCCACATAGACGTCCTGGGAGCGGAGGTTGAACACGTTGTAGCCGGCCGCTTCAAGGAGCCTTTCCCGCTCCTCCCGCGGGAGGAGACGGATGGGCTCCACCACCTTGACCTTGAACGGCTTCGGCCATCCCGATTCCACGATGGGAGATTTTACTGAAGATTCGCTAGGGCCTCATCGGCAGTAGCGTTAGCTTACCTCGAGCCAGCACCGGCTCCCCCCGGCGGGGCAGGCTGGACCCCCCTCATCCTTCCCCAGTGGTGAGCTCCCACAGGGCCCGGCGCAGCTCCTCCACCCGTGGAGGCTTGGCCAGGGTGAGATCCACCTCCCCGGGGATCCCCCCTTCCGGGGGGGCCGTGCCCCAACCCGTGAGCAGCAGGACGGGGACCCCGCTTTCCAGGGCCTTCACCCGGCGGGCCACCTCCCGGCCGTCCATCTCCGGCATGCCGAGGTCCGTGATCACCAGCTCAAACGGGCGATCTCCCTGCTGCGCTTCCCGGAACGTCCTGACCCCTTCCTCCCCGCTTGGCACGGCGGTTACCTGGTGCGTACGTGTTTAGCGTTGGGGGCCTCCGGCTGGGGACTTCTCTGTAAGGCAAGGCTTGGAGCAAAG
>JAJOKL010000127.1 GCA_021129895.1 Candidatus Bipolaricaulota bacterium | reverse complement strand
GCCCTGAGGTTGCGGTACACGGTGGCCAGGCTGACCTGGGCGCCGGAGGCCTTGAGTTCGTGGTATAGCTCTTCGGCGGTGGGGTGGTCGGTACGTCCCTGTAGGGCGTTCACGATCAGCTTCCGTTGTCTGGTCCAGCGCCAGTTTCGCGGTCCTTTCTCTTTCATGATCATCATTCGCATTCTAACCAAGTCCCGCCCCCCTGTCAACCCATCCCGGAATCTGGGGGAGCTGCCCGAAGGCCGGACGGACCGGATTCCTTCAGAAACGGGACCGGCTGGAGGGGATGAGCAGCGCCTCCCCGAAAAGCAGCCGCCACTGCCCCAGCCCGCCGATCACGCAGGCCGCGTCGGGAAAGCCCATCTCCCGGAGGAGCCGGGCGGCCCGGCAGGCCGCCTCTCCCTCCTCGTCCACGCACCACAGGAGGAGGCGGGCTTCCCCGCGGGGGCGGGGCAGCTGCCCGGAGAACGCCGCCAGCTCCCCGAGGGAGATGGGTATCGCCCCGGGGAGGTGACCGGCGCGGTAGTCCTCCCGGGGGCGCAAGTCCAGCACCACCACGTATTCCCGGGCCAAGTCCTCCGGCGGCAGGATGAGCCCCCCTTGGGCGGTCGCCGGCTCCCCGCCTGGGTCCTGCCCAACCCAGAACAGCTCGCCTAGGCTGGCGAGCCAGCCGGCCGCCCCGCCGGCCAGCCCCCGCACGGCGGTGAAGCCCAGGGCGGAACAGGCCTCTATCGCGGCGGGGAGCTCTCCCCCGTTGGCATCGTACAGGTACAGGGGGATGTTCCGGGGAAGGGGTGCGAGCTTCGGTTCGAGCTCGGGGAAGGGGATGTTCACCGCCCCTAGCAGGTGCCCGGCCGCATACTCCGCCGGCTCCCGCAGGGTGAGTCGCACCCGACGTGCCCCCGGTGCATTCGTGAACAGGTCCACGTGTTTGGCGATCCTCTTCCCGTCATAACCGGTGGTGTCCAAGGTCACCACCAGCTCCACCTCCCCACCTGGGGGGAGCTCCGTCACTGGGAGGGGGGCATAGGTGCAGCCGCAGCTTGTCTGCGGAGGGCGCAGAAAGCGCAGGAGCTCATCCCCGGCGTTTATCAGCCGGAACGCGTGTTGGACCACGTACCCAGCGGTCACCCGCCCGAAGTCGTACACCGGCTGGTCCACCTGGAGCACCGCCGCGCACAGCCCGGGCAGGGACAGGATCGGGGGCAGCAAGGCCAGCGCGGTCCTAAGCACCTTTCCCTGTCCCCCGTGCGATCACGGGGATCTCCCGGGGCCGCTCTCCCCTGGCCCGGGCCTGGCAGAGGCCGTACAGCCGCTCGAACTCGGCGGCCAGGGCTTCCGCCACCCGGCATTCCAGGCGCTCCATGGTCTCCAGGATGTAGACCCCCACGATCCGCGCCTCGGGGCGGGCGAGGAGGTAGTCGATGTGCCAGCGGACCGCCTTCTGGGCCCGCAGGTGTCTCCTTATCCTGGCTTCGAGGCCCCCCAGGGCCGAGCCCACATAGGCGTAGATCCCTGGGGCGAAGCGGATCCCGCCTAGCCACCCCGTTTTTTACCTTTAGCGGGCGCTCCACCGCCACAACGAGCACGTAGACCCCGCGCGTTTTCCTCAGGGCTCTCACAGGGGGTACACTACCCCCGATGTCCAAGCGGGAAAAGATCGTGTATGAGCCCATCGGGGTGATCCACACCCCGTTCCGGGAGCCGAAGGGGACCCCGATCCAGCCGCCGGCGGCCCGGGGGATCCAGGGGCGCGTCGAGGTCTTCCCCGAGTACGCCGAAGGCCTCTCCGACCTCGAGGGCTTTTCCCACGTGATCCTCCTTTACCATTTCCACCGGGCCGGCCCCATGAGGCTTATGGTGCGTCCGTTCATGGACACCCGGGAGCGTGGGGTGTTCGCAACCCGGGCCCCGGCGCGGCCCAACCCCATCGGGATCTCGGTGGTCAGACTCCTTAGGATAGAGAGTAACATCCTTCAGGTGTCCGACGTGGACATCGTGGACGGGACGCCCCTCCTCGACATCAAGCCTTATGTGCCCGAGTTCGACGCGCCCTCGGAGGTCCGGCTCGGCTGGCTTGAGGCGCGCATCGGCCGCCTCCCCGAGGCCCGGGACGACGGCCGGTTCTCCGGGGCCCCATAAACGACGCTTGCGGCCCGGCACCCCGGCCATATTATTATCATATGCACACTTCAGAGGAGGCGTGGGATGCCGTGGGGTGATGGAACCGGCCCGCGGTGGCTGAGGAGCGGAAAGCGGGGGTCCGGACGCGGCAGAGGGCGCGGTCCGGGCCGTGGCAGGGCTTATGGGAGGAGCAGAGGTCGCGGCATGGGTCTAGGCATGAGGCCCAGCGTGGGCCCAGGTATCGGAGCCAGGGCTACCGCGATCCCCGTCGCGGTGCCCGCGGTGGATCCGGAAAAGTGCGCGGGCTGCGGCGAGTGCGCCAAAGCCTGCCCGTTCGGGGCCATCGAGGTCAAAGGTGGGGTCGCAGTGGTGAACGCCGCCCTGTGTCAGGGGTGCCGGGCCTGCGCCTCCGTTTGTCCCACCGGGGCCATCGACTGAAGGAGACATGCGGATCACGGTCCTGTACGATAACCGCGCTCAAGCTCCGGCGAAGGAAGGCTGGGGGTTCTCGGCCTTGATCGAGGTCCAAGAGAGAAAGATCCTGTTCGACACGGGAGCGGACCGGTTGGTGCTGGAGCACAACGTTCGGCATCTTGAAGTCGAGCTTTCTAAGCTCACCGACGTGTTCCTCTCCCACCCGCATTGCGACCACATCGGGGGCCTCTCCTATGTGCTGGAGGAGGCAAAGGGCGTGCACATCTGGGCCCCCTACGTGCGTGATGGAGGGCTACCTCCGTCCCCGGGCCAAGCGGGCCAAGGCGGAGCTTACCTTGGTCAAGGGGCCGCGGCGCCTCGGGGAGGGGCTTTGGTCCACCGGCACCATGGGCCGGGGAACGAAGGAACACGGCTTGATTCTGGCCACCCAACTGGGGCCGGCCCTCATCACCGGCTGCGCCCACCCCGGGACCCACCGTATGGCTGCTCGGGCCACTGCCGTGACTGAGAAGAGGCTCCGCTTGGTTCTCGGGAGGTTCCACCTCGCTGGCCTGAGCGAGGAAGGCTTTTCCGCTCAATCTGCGAACTGGCTGAAATCACCGAAGCTGCGTCCCCGGGCCATTGTACCGGAGAAGGTCCGGCTGCAGCCCCTCTTAGGGCGTTTCCCAGGGGCGGAGTGCTCCGGGTGGGCTTCTCTCTTGAGCCTGGTGCACAAAGGCTCGAAATCAAGCAACAGGCTTAAGTTTAACGCGGCTACAAGAACTGAAGTTAAAGGGATTGTGGAAGCTTTTGAATTGGGAACCGATGATCAGGCAGAAGGGCTTGCCCTGGCGCCGCTCTCAAAAAGGGCGGTGCAATGGATCATAAGAGTGGGAAGTAGAAAGGGGGTTGTTTGAACCTGGATCGATCCAGGCTCCCTTGAGCTCCCCTGGACCGGGCGGTCACTTTTTGCCCAAAACTACTAAGGCCAGATCGAGCTGAGAGCTGGAGAGTGCAAGCCGCGCAGGGCTTCCAGGACCAGGTGGTGCTGGCCCTGGACATTCCGCACGGAAGGAGACTTTTCACCGGCGGCATAGCCGCGTTTTTCTTCTTCTCCTGGATCATCCAGATGCTGTGGAACTCCATCATCGCTGGC
>JAJOKL010000034.1 GCA_021129895.1 Candidatus Bipolaricaulota bacterium | reverse complement strand
GTCATAAGTATCCCAGAACTCCGCCTCCTCCCGGAGCGACTTGAACTCCGGGATCTTGGATTTGGTTCCCTTCACATCTGCCTTCGCTTTCATCGCGCCCCGCCCCTCCTTTCGCGGTAGAATTTTTTCTCACAAGCCGTTAAATCCCTTGCTGTGATCACCCGCGCTTGCCCTTTGCCGAAGAGTTCAAGCACCACCAAAATGTATCGGCCGGCATCCGTTTGTGAATATACCAGATAGCGTTTCTTCCGCCTGTGTTTCGGGCCTTTGAGCACCAGCCGCTGGGGATTGAAGCAAGCCTCCTCGACCTCCCTTGGGGTAAGCTTATGCTTGCTCCCGACCTTCTCCAGGATCTCCCTGTCCCAGACCAATCGGGTGATCTTCTGTTGGGGCATCGGCCGATTTGCAGTGTAATACACACAAGGGCGGGCTTCAATGGAGGGCAAGGACCGGGGCGGGCTCCAAAGTCCACCCCAGCCCTTTGCTCCTATCGACCTTTATCGGCTTGGCTAGAGCTGTCACGGCGTGCGGGGTGATGAGGGATCGCAAGCCCAGGCCCCGACCTTCCCATTCCGGTATCACAAACCAAGTCCCGACCCCGCATTCCCATGGACAGATCTTCAAAGTTCGCGACTACGCCTTCCGCCGCGCTTGAGGAGCTCATAGACCTCCTCCCGAGGGGCGATGAGAACGACGAGGAGCACGCGTTCGCTCTTGAGAGGCATGTAGATGATGCGCCATTCCCCGCCCTTGGTCCCCACGCGCTTGGACCATACTCCAGGGTACCCTCTTAAGGGTTTTCCCGAGAACGGCTCGTCTTTGAGGGTCTCGGCAGCGCTTTTTAGCCGCTCAATAACCTGTTTATCCCGGACCCGCTCAAGTTCCTTCCTGACTCGAGGGTCATAGCGGAGGGTCCAACCGGCCATGGGACGCTAAAGGAGATCTTTGAAGGTCTCCTCATGCGAAAGGGTCTTGCCTCGGCGATGGTTCTCCAAAGACTCCGCGACGAGATCGTTCAAGGTCACCTTACGCATGACGATCACGTCTCCCTTAATCCCCACGAGGAGGGGATCCCCGGGCTTGAGCCCGAGGGCTTCCCGCACCCGCTTGGGGATAACTACCTGCCCTTTGGTGGAGATCCTAGTGGTATCGACCATCTTTCCTCCCGAATAATGTCTTACTTGTAAGTCCATTATCTGGCCCGCACCTCATCTTGTCAAAAAGGCACCGAAGGGGAGTTTGCGACAGGTGGCAGGGTTGGCATCGTTAAAAGAAGTGGGCGGCCCGCATTGCTAGGGGGTGGTGTGACGAAGGGCTCCCACGAACTCCATGGGGCAAGCGTGGGCACCCTACGTCACGAAAAGGCTGCACCATCTTGGTAGACACCGACTGGATGTGGTAAGAGGAGCGGGCAGCATTTCAAGCCAGCGCCCGCGGCCTCAGACCCCATGAGCTACACCCGCCCCAAAACCCATGCTACTACAACCCAAAAACCACACCCATAAATCTACTGGTAGAGCCCGACTCCGCGTAGGATTGTGGGTTCGCGGTCGGCAAATGAAAGCCGAGGATGAACCCCTGCCCCCCGTTTGTGCCCCTCTTTAGTTACGGCTACCCGCCCTCGTGCGGCACGGATCACCTCGCTATTCCTCTGGGCGTTCCAGCAAAATAGCCGATTGAGATCCCGTGTTATGGATAGCGAGGATCTCTTGAGCCTCTTTATCTGTGCAGCCGAGAAGTATCTTCACTTCCGCATCTCGCTTTCCCAGGTCCACAGTGCAGACGATCGCCGTGACCTTTCTTTTTGGCAGGCTTCCTACCCAGACATCGATGCCCCCTTTATCGCCTGATGTAGTGCCCTCCAGGTATCCGTAGTCGAGTGGGTAGATAAGCGAGGGATATCGTGGGTGCCGCGAACCCTTCGGTCGGTCAATCCTCAGGGTACAGGTATCCACGAATCGATCGAGCCTTTCCCAGAACCTGTTATGACTCATTCCCGTGCTCCTACTGGTCCTTGAAGCTGGGTGGCAGCATTTCACCGCGGACGAACATGTCATCGCCCTTGAAGCCCCTCCACCATGATCGCAGGTTGGCTGGTGCCCGCGAAGAGGAGGCCGTTCAAAGGAAGTCCAGTGCGTACCCCAACCTCCTTGTCTTCACTGGCGCCCCACAACCCATCTGGAACTCGGAAAGCAATTCTGCATTCACCCATGCTAATCCATCCTCGTTTCATGGCAAGGATGGCCCCGCCTCAAGTACAGGCATCCCCTGCTGGAAGTTGAAAGTAAAGCCCTGACTTCCATGATGACCCCCTGATTAGCGATCTTCTCTCCGAGCCTTTTTGTCTCCTTGCAGCCCCATCGGTAGGGGCCCCGAGCTCCCAGCAGCACTGCCATCAAGGTCACAGGAGCCGCAGCCTGAGAAAGATCAGCACCTCCCCGCTCGGGGTGCTCTTGGGGATAGTGAGGAGCTTCTCACCCCCGGGCAGATTCGAAAGCCGCCAGGGAAGCCACAGGCCGCAGAAGAGCCCAAGCTGGTCGTGGTCGTCGCCCACTGCCGGCTCGTCTTCGTCCCACACGGCGATCTCAACGTACAGGAAGGGGTGGACCGCGCCCTCGAACAACACAGTTGAAAAGACCTTCTCATCGCCGTCGCTCAGGGAGTAGTGGCCAGAGCCGGGCAGGCGCGTGAACGTGGTCTGCAGCATCCCGGTCCCATCCGAGGTGAAACCCGGGGAGGTGCGGCACCACACGAAGATCTCGCCCTTCAGCAGGTCGCCGTTTTCCACCACCCGGATCCCCTCCAAGGTCACCCGGACGCGCAGGCCGTCGGGGAGGAACACCTTGCGCACCGAGTATTGGAAGCGGATGCGGCTTCCCTCGTCCCCGACCTCCGCCGTGTAAGTCGCCGTCTCGTAGCTTCCCCCGTGGAAGTAACGCAGGAAGACACCCACCAGCGTGTTGTCCCCGTACTTTCCAGCCACCGCGCTTTCAAGATCACTTACGGATGGCTCCCCGATCCAGGCGGTGCCGCCGGAAGGGCCGGCCAGGGGCAATCCCCGGCTGAGCACCTCCTGCATGGCGGAAAGGAGGGGCCCCACCGAGCGATGTATCCAGTCAAACTCGGTGTCGTTCCCCAGGAACACCAGGGCGATTCCCAGCCGCTCGCCCATCTCCTCCTCGGGCAGGGCAAAAAGCGGGATGGCCTCGGTATCCGGGATCAGAGCCGCCCCTTCGTCGGGGATGGTGAGCCAGCCATGGGCCGGCCAGGCCACCTTGTGGTATGTCCCCCCGGAGCCCACCACCGAGGCCAACATCAGAGGGTTGGGGAGGTAGCGAGGCCAGGACTCCAGGTTCCCGGTGAACTCCAGCTTGTCCAGGGTCACCATGATCCAAGGCCGATCGGCCGCCTGCGTAAGGCCCGCCAAAGAGACAAGAAGCGGGACCAGAACAAAGGCCTTCCTCAACATTCCACCCACCTCCGTGGGGAGATTCAAAGGGGCCCGCCTTCCGGTTTCACCGGGGGGCGGGCGTTCTCCTTGACCACAACCGCGCCCTTTGGACCCCGGGTGGGCTCCTTTGCTGCCCCTGCCGCGGGGACAATCGGGCCGGGACCCCCGGTTGATTTGGCAACCGTGGCCATTCGGCATACCCTGGAAGGAGCTCAGGGTTGGGCTAGGGGAGGCGAGAGCGTGGATACG
>JAJOKL010000118.1 GCA_021129895.1 Candidatus Bipolaricaulota bacterium | reverse complement strand
CCCGAGCGGCCAGGCCGCCGGAACGAGCGGCAAACGACCGTTAGCAACCGACTGAGTTTCCACCGGTATCGGAAGCGGATTTGGGCTTAAGTCAATGCCATTGCCCCCGTAGCCGGAGTGGACCCCCTGTGCCTCAAGCAACGGCATACTGCCCGCCCAAGTAGGCCTCGATCACCCTGGGGTCGGCCCGCACCGCGGCCGGGTTCCCCTGAGTGAGCACCCGCCCCTCTGACATCACGATCACCGGGTCGCACAGGGACATGACCAGATCCATGTCGTGTTCGATCAGGAACACGGTGACCCCGAAGCCGTGGGCGAGCTCCCGGATGCGGGCGGCGAGCTTGTTCATCAGGGTGGGGTTGACCCCGGCCCCGGGCTCGTCCAGCAGCCCAGCTTGGGCTCGGCCATCAATGCCCGAGCCAGCTCTAGCAGCTTCTTCTGGCCGCCGGAGAGGGTCCCGGCCAGGGCCCCGGCCAGCGAGGAGAGGCCCACGAACTCCAGCACCTCCTGGGCCCGGCGGAGGAGCTCCTGTTCCTCCCTGTGGACCCGCCGGGGGCAGAGGATGGGGTTCCACAGGAACTCCCCACATTGGTTCCCGGGCACCAGCATCAGGTTCTCCAGCACCGTCATCTCCGGGAACGCCCTGGGGATCTGGAAGGTGCGGTAGAGTCCTTTTCTGAACAGGCGGAACGGGGACTGGCCGGTGATGTCCTCGCCGCGGAAGGTGACCCGGCCCCGGTCCGGCCGATAGAACCCGGTGATGATGTGAAACAGGGTGGTCTTGCCGGCCCCGTTGGGCCCGATGAGCCCGGTGATGGTGCCCTCTTCCACGGTCAGGCTACATTCCCTGACCGCCCATAGGCCCCCGAAACGCTTGCTGACCCCCTCTACCGCGAGCATGTCGCCCACCTCCGAAAAACAAAAAGCGGCAAACTACCGCTTCTCTCGCAACCCATTGGCCCGGCCAATGGGTTGCCTAGGCCCAGGTAAAGTACACGTGCCCTAGCCCCGGCATCACCTCCTGGCCGCAGCGGATATTCCTGCCCATGTTCAGCTTGCTATATACGTCCCTTGCCGTCGGTTGTCAACCCCGCATCGTGGACCTCAGGACTCGAGCCAGGATACCTGCCGTTACCCTGAGCCCTCATGGAGGGGAGGAGACCCTTGCTCCCTCGCGGGAGGGGATTGTTGTCCGAGCTTACGCGGGAAAGAGAGCAGGTGGGCTAGAGCTCCAGCGTCCAGGTGAAGGCCAGGGAAGGGTCCCGCTCCAGGGTGACAGGATCTTCTGATTGGAAAAGAACCCTTAGTTCCAGGGAATCAGTAACCTTAAATGAGAGCGTAAGCTGTACCCGGGAAATTCCGAACAAAGTCTTTGATTCACTAGAGAAGTACATGGTTAGGGTAAGTTGGTCCTTGCCATGGGGCCCATACCACCAAGCCGAAAGAGAAAGGAGCCCATCCTCGTAAGTGCCGGTTTCGGCAAGCCTTTCGAAGCCCGCAGTGGTGTACCAAGACGGCCGGGGGGAAGGGGGCCGGTTGACCACCCATAGGGCCCTCCATTTTCTGCCAGCGCCCCCCTGGTGGGAAAGCTCCAGCCCATAGACTACCAGTCCCTCCACTGTCCCATCGTGCCAGTGTACGCCCCCATAGAGCGAGGTCTGGCCGGAAGTTCCACGCCAGGCGGGGCTGAGGGAGAGCTGCTGGAGGGTGGTTGCCAAGGAGAGTTCCAAGGTCGCGGTGATCCCGGAAAACAGGGAGAATCCGGAGAGCTCCAACCAGAACCCGTCGAACCCCGCCTGGGAGAAGGAGATCGTCAGCTCCCCCTCGGTCCCGCACCAGTGCCACCCTTCCCAATCGAACTCCAATTCCTCGAACGCCAGCCCCCTCCGCCCGCCGAAGGTGACCTCCAGCTCCCACTCGGGCTCCTGCCCCTGGCTGGGGCTCTCGAAGCGGAGGCTGTACTCGGAGACCCCCCGTCGCCATAGATACACTTTGACCAACTCCAGGTCGATGGGCTCCCGCAGCTCCCATCCCGTGGGGTACTTTGCGTCCAGATACCGGCGAGCCGCCTCGGCCAGGGTGAAGGGCTCAACCCGATCGCCGGGGTCAAGGGTCACCCGGAGGCTGTACTCCGTCCTGGAGCGCCAAACACCCCCTACCAGGGCCCGCAGTCGTACCTTGGCCGCGATGAACGCCGCCTCCATGACCTCCCCCCAGATCGAGCCCGTGGGACGCCACCGGCCGGCCTCAGCGTCCCAGGCGTAGACCTGAGGGAAGTACCGGTAAGTGATGTCGCCCGGGTAGTTCGCGGAGTGGTAGGCCTTGCCGCTGAGAGTTCCCTGTTGGGTGGGAAACTCCCCCTTCAGCCAAGCGTAGCGGAAGTGGGGTCCTGTCGGACCCCACAGAAGTTGATCATAAAGTACTCCGCCCAGGCTGCGGTATAGGTGTTTCAGCGTCCGCCCCTGAGGGGAGAGGACGCATTTCCCCTCCAAGGCGAGCCTGTACCCCAATGCGTAGCCCCGGAGCCGAAACGTCTGGCACTCGTAACTCCCCTTCTCAAACGAGCTTGTGCTGGAGATCTTCCATGACCCCTGGGAAACTTCGAGCTTGACCGCCGAGGTCGGAAGAGAGAGGGCGGGGACCAGGGTAAGCTCGCCCTGCCAGTAGCCCGAGATTTTGGTCCCTATTGCCGTTGTGACCGAAAGCAATGACAGAAAGACCCCTCTCCACCGCATGGCCCCTCGCCCCACGCCATTTTCCCGGTCGCCGCATGTAGGAGCAAGAGACAGAGACGCGGACCTTGGGCTTGACAGCGAGTGGCAAACGCCCTAGGCTAGCGTAGAACTTCATATGAAGGGGGGATCAGGATGAGGGGAAGGAATCTTTTGGTGGTGGCGATCGGGGTGGCCTTGGTTTCCGTTTGGGGGCTCACCCCAGGGATCGCTGGGGGTGGCGGGGCCGGAGGGCTGTACATAGACGTGGACCCGGCCCACCCCGCTCACGCGGCGATCCGGTACCTGGTGGATGCCGGGGTGCTGGTGGTGGCCGAGACCGGGGGGGAGTTCCGGGGGGACCAGGCGCTATTGCGCTACGACGCTGCCCTGTGGATCCATCGGGCCATGCGACGTATGTCCCAGGCGCTGGACGTGGCCGGAATCAACACCCGCATCGGCAATGTCGAGGCCCAGATCCGGTCCCTGCAGGCCGAGCTGCGGAACACCTCCGGGCAGCTCGGTCGCTTGCGGAACAGCGTCACCGCCCTATCGGCGGAGGTGCAGGCCCTCAGGGCCCAACCGGGGGCCGGGAACCTCGCCGGCCAGGTGAGGACCAACTTCCTTTTGGGGATCACTGGGGTGCTTTTGGGGGTGGCGGCGGTGGCCATGGCCATGTTCTGGTAAGGTCAGCGCCCGGGGGACTGGTACAGATCCGCCGGGTTTCACCCCCATCCCATCCAGGAGGAGGAAGGCATGCGGTGGGGGACTGGCCGCCGGCCTTCCACTTAGGAGGATAGGGGGCTGGGTTCCCCGGGATCCCTCCTCCTTTGCTAGGAGGGTGGGGCCACCCGCGAATGTTACCAAGATCACAAACCCCGGGGGGGGCTTGACAGCGCGGGTGTCCGTCGCTAAAATAACGTCCGTGCTGTGAAGATCCTGTGGAAGGAGGTGGTAGAGGAGAGGAGCGGGGTTTGGGATGTTGGAAGAAGGCCTTTCGGAAACTCAAGATCTGAAAAGGAGGTACGTAGATGAAGCGGGTTCTCGCGATTTTGGCGGTTTGTACGCTTGGATTTACGGGGTGGGCCCAGTTCTCTGGGAGCTGGACGACCGAGCTGAGCGTACTTCCAGAGGTGGGCTTA
>JAJOKL010000059.1 GCA_021129895.1 Candidatus Bipolaricaulota bacterium | reverse complement strand
GGCTCGTTCCTTGGGTCGCCGTTCCGAAACCGGTCAGGGAAGATCTGGTAGAAGACCGCGTCCTTCACCCATTCCGGGGGCCTTTCGTAACGGTCCACATCCGTCACCCTCGGCGAGTCCATGCGGGGATGTTAACCAGCCGGGGAGGCTGGCGAAAACGAATCCCCGCCCACCTCCTGTTTGTCCCCGCGAGGGGAGGGGGATAGAATCCAACCTAAAAAGGGAGGGACCCTATATGTCCAAGCCCTTCATTCTCCTCACCAACGACGACGGTTACCTTTCCTCCGGCCTGCTGGCCCTGCGAAACGCCCTGGTGGACCTAGGGGAGGTGTGGGTGCTGGCTCCGGACCGCAACTGGTCCGCTGCCTCCAGGACCCGCATCTTCCACAAACCCCTGCGGGTGTCGACGGTCAAGCTCCCGGGCGGGGAGGAGGTGCGCATCACCAACGGCTCCCCCTCGGACTGTGTGTCCCTGGCCCTGCTGGGCCTGGCCCCCCGGCGACCGGATCTGGTGATGGCCGGGATCAACTCCGGGGCCAACCTGGGCCGGGACGTGACCTTGTCCGGCACCGTGGCCGCGGCCATGGAGGCGGCCGAAGAAGGCATCCCCGCCATCGCTGTGTCCCTGGACGTGGGGGAGGAGCTGGGGGAGAACCCGCCGGATTACTCCCACGCCGCCAGGATAGCCGCTCAGCTAGCGGCGTTCGTGCTCACGGAAAGGCCCCTCAAGCCGGGGACGCTTTTGAACGTGAACGTCCCCCGGGGGACCCCGCGAGGGATCCGGTTCACCCGCCTGGGAAGCAAGCTGTATCGGGATGAGCTGGTGCGGGGCACCGACCCACGGGGAAGGGAGTACTTCTGGCTGTCCGGGGAGATGCTGTCCGAGCCACCTCCTGGAGGTGAAGACACCGATATCTGGGCGCTCCTCTCCGGATACGTGTCCATCACCCCGCTGCAGCTGGACCTCACCGCCTACCCGGTGCTGGAAGCGCTGCGGTCCTACGAGGACACCCTCAACCTCGGAGAATAGTCCAAGCGCCAAAGCCGATGAACAGCGCCCCGGCTGCGTAGCGCACCAGCCGCAGCGTGCTTTCCGGCAGGTACCCTTTGACCGTCGTGCCCAGCAGCACCGCCACGGCGGTGCTCAGGGTCAAGGCCAAACTGGCCCCCAGGAACACGGAAAGGGGCCCCCGCTGGGTGGCCATGGCCAGGATCGCGAGCTGGGTCTTATCGCCGAGCTCTGTCAACAGGATGAGCCCGAACGCCACCGCCACCGTAACCAGGTCCATCAGCCATCACCGCCCGCAAGTTTACCAGCACGGTTGAGCAGGCCGACCAGCTTACCATCGGCCGGGGCCAGCCGCAAACCCGCAAGCTCCTCCGGCGCTACCCAACGCACCTCGGCGCAGCCCAGTGGGCGGGGTTCTCCTCGCCTGATCTCGGCCTCCAGAAGGTGCAGCTCAATCGTCAAGGCCCCATAGCTGTGGGTGACCGCCGCCACTTCTTTCCCCACCTCGACTTCGATCCCGAGCTCCTCCGCAAGTTCCCTGGCCAAGCACTCCGGCAAGCTCTCCCCTGCTTCCACCGCCCCGCCGGGGAACTCCCACAGCCCTCCTTGCTCGTCCCCCGGGCGGCGCCGCGCCAGCAGCACCTCCTTCCCCCGCCGGATCAGGGCCGCCACCACCACCAAGCCCGGCACCTCAGTCCCACCGGAAGAACTTGAGGGAAAGCAGGGTGGATAGGACCAGCCACCCACCCAACACTGCCAAGTCCACCCACAGGGGGACAAGTGGCGTGGCCCCTACCATGGTTTGCCGCAGGGCGTCCCCAAGATAAGTGAGTGGCAACACATACACCACCGGTTGCAATATCCCCGGCATCCAGTCCACGGGCCAGAACACTCCCGAAAGGAACATCATGGGGAAGTTGACCAGCTGCACCAACGCGGTGCCCGCCTCCACCGACGGAGCCAGGGAAGCCAAAAGATAACCGAACGACACGAAGGTCAGGGCCCCCAGCAGCACCACCCCGGCCATCACCGCCGGCTGGCCCAACATGGGCACCCTGAATACCAGCACCCCGATCCCGGCTATCAGCCCGGCTTGGATCAGGGCGATCCCCACCCGGTGGGTCACCTGGGCGGCGATGAACGTGCTCCGGGGCATGGGGGCGGCCCAGAACCGCCGCAGGATCTTGCGATCGCGCATCTGGAGCACCACCGCCGCCACGGAAAAAAGCCCCAACTGCATCAGGGACATGCCCAGGATCCCGGGGAGCATGTAATCGATGGGCCGGAATTTCCGGGCCTGCAGGGGCTGAGGTGACAGCGAAAGCAGCCGCGGCGTCCCCCGGGTCCGCCGCTCGGCCTCCGCCAGGAACTCCCCCACCACCGACAGGAGGATCTGGGAGGTGGTGCCCTGAGCGGCATCGTAGTACAGTTCCAGCTCCACTTCCTCCCCCCGAGAGATGGCCGAAAGAAGCCCCGAGGGCAGGATCAGCACCCCGTCCCGATCCCCTGCCCGCAGCGCGGCCAGCTCCTCCTCCCTTTCCCCCTCGTATATCTGGAACAGCCCGGACTCCCGCATCCCCTGGATGAGCCCGGCTGCAAGTGGATCCCCGGCTGGGGCCACCACCCCCAGGGTGAGCTGCACCTCTTCCTCCCCGCCGCCCAGCACGAACCCGAAGAGGAACACGAAGAACAGGGGGAAGGCGATGGTCCAAAACAGGGCCATCCGATCACGATAAAACTGCCTGTGGATCCCGCCCAAGATCGCCCGATAGGCCCTCATTCGCGGATCCTCCTTCCCGTGAGCAGTAGGTACACGTCCTCCAACGAGGGGCGGCGCAGCACCAGATCCCGCAGGGGCAACTTCCCCTCCTCGGCCAGCCGGGACACCGCCCGAATGGTCTCGGTGGGCGCGGTGGAGTAAAGCACCACCACTTCCCGGTCTGACACCGCCCGGGCCACCCCCGGCAGGTGTGAGAAGTCCACCCCGTCCGCGGGGCCGGAGAGCTCCACCTCTATTGGGGTTTCCCGGAAGTGCTCCGCCACCAGCTCCCGGGGCGGCCCCAACGCGATGATGTGGCCGTGATCCAGGATCGCCACCCGGTCACATAGGTACTCCGCCTCCTCCAGGTAGTGGGTGGTGAGGAGGACCGTCTTTTGCTCTTGCTTCAGGCCCAGGATCACCTCCCACAGGGCCCGGCGGGCCTGGGGATCGAGGCCGGCGGTGGGCTCGTCCAGGACCAAGAGCTCCGGATCGTTCACCATGGCCAGCGCCACGGCCAGGCGTTGCCTCTGCCCTCCGGACAGCTCCCTCACCTGGCGTTTCCGCTTCTCCCCCAGGGCGACGAGCTCGATAAGCTCACGGATATTCCGATGACGTGGATAAAGTTGGCCGAACAGGTGCAGGGTCTCCTCCACCGTGAGCCGGGATAGGAAGGCCGTTTCCTGGAGTTGGATGCCGAGCTTGGCCTTCAGGGCGTAGTTGGTGGGGGAGGGGATCTCCCCCAGCACCCGGATCTCACCCGCATCCGGCACCCGTAGGCCCTCCAGGCACTCCACGGTGGTGGTCTTCCCGGCCCCGTTGGGCCCCAGCAGCCCGAAAACCTCCCCGCGGCGCACCTCGAAGGAGATCCCGTCCACCGCGGTCACTTCCCCGTAGCGCTTTACCAGCCCTTGTACCGTGATCGCCGCTTCCGTCATTTCCCCCTCCTGGATGCAGCCTCGGGGAGGGCTGCCGGCTTTTCGATCAGCCGCGAAAGCTATGCAACGGGCTCTAGTTTAACCTAGCTTCGGAGCCTGTTGCGAAAGCCAGGCTCCTCACGTCAATCGCTTTGCGCCCTGCCTGGGGGAGAAAGAACTGAACCATCTCTGAAAGCGCGCGCCGGG
>JAJOKL010000016.1 GCA_021129895.1 Candidatus Bipolaricaulota bacterium | reverse complement strand
TTGCCTGGGGGGTCTTCACCGGCTACGCCACCATCGCCTCGCTCAAGCTCCCCCGAGCCATTACCTGGATCTTCATCACCCTCACCATCCTGTTCTTCCTGCTTGCGATCGGGGAGTTCATCCCGGTGGTGCACACCATAGCCGGCTACGAGGGGATCGTGTGCGCCTTGATCGCCTGGTACGCCTCGGCGGCCATTTTGATCAACACGGTGCACGGGAAGACCATCCTCCCCCTGGGGGAGCGGGCTTAACACGAGTAGGTCACGGGGGCGGGTACCCCCGCCCCCGTTCTTCTTCCCCAGACTAGGGCGGCACCCCCTGGGAAGGCGGGAAAAACTCGGTCAGGGCCTCCAGAAATTCCTGCGGGGACACGTACCCCACCAGCCGGCCCACCTCTTCCCCTCCCCGGAGGAACACCAGGGTGGGCACCCCGGATATGGAGAACCGCTCCCGCAGCTCATCGGCCTCGCCCCCTCGCCAGGTGAGATCGGCCTCGATCGGGATCACCTCCAGCGCGTCCAGCCGGGCTAGCACCCCCTGATCCCGGAAGGTGGTGGCCGAGAGTTTTCGACAGGGAATACACCAGTCGGCGGAGAAGTAAAGTATCACGGGTTGGCCCTCAGCCTCTGCTTGGGCAAGGAGAACGGGCTGATAGGGGACCCAATCGAGCCCACCATTCGGCCGGGGGACAAGGCTGGCGGTGGCCAGGGCGATCCCCGAGAGCAAGGCCCCAGCGCGCACCAGCTGAAAGGCCCGTCTCCGGATCCTCCTTCCCGTCCAGAGCAGGTATATCCCTCCAATTAGGGAGAGGAGGGCGATCCCCAGAAGATAGGTGAGGGCCAGCCCCAGGGTGGGCAGCAGCCTTCGGCCAACACCCCCGGCGAAATAGGCCACCGTCACCGGCACCAGTGGGTACACACATGGGGTCAAATTCAGCCCCAATCCAAGGAGGAAGGCGAACAGGATCCCCCACAGGATCCCGCGCCCGGGCTGTTCGGGGGATGGGAGCCCTGCCGCTTGGCTCCCCTCCACTGGACCGGGCGCTGCCCCCACCTCCACCGGAAGGGAAAGGCGCAGTTCGGCGGGGGGCACACACACCTCATCGTTGCAAGCCTGGTACCGGAGCACTGCGGAGAGGGTCCCGGAGGTCAGGCCCTCTTCCCCGGAGAGGAGCAACCTCACCTCCAGCTCACCCCGGTAGAGCTCCAGCGGCTCCTGGGACAGGGGGAGCGTGATCTGCTCGGGGGCCGGCCAGGTCACCTCCACCACCACCCCGGGTGGAGTATCCAACCGGAGTTCGGTGGGAATTAGAAACGGAGCCCGGGGCTGGACCGCGTTGATGTGCCAACCGGGGGCGATGGAGATCCGCAACGCCACCGGCACGGTTTCCCCGACCCCTAGCTCCACACGGGGTAGGGAGAACTCCGCCTGTACCAGGCTCGGGATGCCTTGAGCGAATCCGATCCCGGTCAGGCCCAGCGCCAGCAGCGCTGTCCCAAGGACCCTCACCAGCTAGATCCTGACCTGGCTTCCCATGCCCCCACAGCCGCCACGACGCATGGGGAGCTCACACTCCCCCTGATAACAGGTCCCACGGGTGGACAGCCCGTATTTCCCGGGGGAGATGCCCCGCTCCCGGAGGGCCTGGGCCAGGTAGTGATCGCGGTGGGCGAACCGTAGCCACTCCTCCACCGCCGCCTTCAAGTCCTCGCCTTCGAATCCCCGGGCTGTCACCAACCAATGGGCAAGGCCGCGGGCAGACCGGGTAGGGAGCGGGGATCTCCGACAGGACCTGCTTGACCACCGTGGCCTGCTCCGGGGTGAGCTCCACCGTGTAGAACCAATCCGCGAAAAATTGGGCGTTCTCCCAGGCCAGGGGGATCCCATAGCTGGTGGGGGAGCCTTCCTGGGGGATCAGTCCCCTCAAGGTGGGCGGGAGCTCCGTCTGAGTCCAACCCACGAGGGGTGGGTTAAGCAGGACAAGAAAAACAAGCCAGCCAAGTAACTTCCCTGTTGGCCCTAGCAAGTGCCTTCGCACGGCTACACCACCTCCAGAACGTTATACCCCAATCCCACCCCGGTGGGTGTGGAGATCCAATGGAGAGAAGGTGCAGATCCCGGGGAGCCCTGCGCCGAGTTTCCATCAGTCCTCCACACTTTCTCCATAGGCTTGTTCCAACCTGGCTCCACGGCTATGCTTTGACCAACGAAGGGGGGATGTATGAAAAGGCTGATTGCTGTAGGGTTGATCGTGGTTGCAGTGCTGGGGCTGGCGGCGCTGGCCGCCGAGCGGGGGCCGATTGTGATCCGCTCGGATGCCGACTTCACCGAGGAAAACGGGGTCCTCTCCGGAACCGGCACCCCGGAGGACCCTTACATCATCGCCGGGTGGGAGATCCGGGTGCCCGCGGGCGCCCTCTACGGGGTGTGGATAGAGAACACCACCGCCGCCTTCATCCTGCGGGGGATCAAGGTGTTCGGCGCCGGCGCCACCAACGGGGCGGCCTTCTACCTGGCCCAGGTCCAGGGGGGGAGCATCGAGGATTGTCTGGTGCAGGAGAGTCACAACGGCATCTCCATCTTCGCCTCCACCGATGTGGCCATCCACGATACCCACATGTTCGTAACCGGCCTGGGGCTCCAGGTGACCGGCACCGGCCCCGAGCACTTCCGCCACTCCATCGATCAGACCAACACGGTGAACGGGAAGCCCGTGCACTATTACTACGGCCTCGAAGACCAGGTCTTGGAGGGGATCGAGGCCGGGAGTTTCTACCTGGCCGGCTCCCGAAACGTGATCGTACGGGGACTCAAGGTGGAGGAGGGGGACGGGGCCACGGTGGCCTTCTCCGAAGGGATCACCGTGGAAGGGGCGGACCTATTCCGCAATCGCGGCCATGGGTTGTTCGTCCTCTCCTCCCCTCATACCACCCTGATCGGCTGTGAGCGGATAGCCAACAACGCCCTGTCCGGGACGGCCATCTGGCTCTCCCCCCGGTCCAGGGTGCAGGAATCGGGGTTCTACGGCAATCAGGTCGGCCTTTACATCAACGCCTCGGATCGGGTGGAGGTGACCGGCAGCGCCTTCGGGGGGAACGCGCTGGGGCTACTGGTGACCGGGGCCGCCCGGGAGGTGGAAATCCGGGACTCCCTGTTCTACCGGCACAAGACAGCGGTCCAGCTCGACTCCTCCATGGGGGTTGTGGTGGAGCGGTGCGCGGTGCAGGACGCGGACATCGGGGTCCAAGTCACCAAACGGTCTACCTACGCCCAGGTGCGGGACTGTTCTTTCATCCTGGCCGGCTACGGGCTGGACATCTCCGGCTCCCAGGGGACCTACGAGCGAAACCTGATCGCCTACGCCAACATCGGAATCATCTTCCCGGAGGCATACGGTACTGCCTCCCCCACCAGCAACACCATCCGACACAACCTCATCTACCTCTCCCTGGACGGCCTGTATTTCGGGCGCGAGACGAAAGACACCTGGATCTACGAAAACCTGGTCTGGGGTTGTGATCGGGCAGCCCGGGACTTCGGGGACAACCGCTGGGCCCCCTTCGGCCGGGGGAACTGGTACTCGGACTACGCCGGTCCGGATGCCGACGGGGATGGAATCGGGGACGAGCCGATCCCATTCGGCGGGGGAGGGACCGACCCTGCCCCCTTGATGTCCCGGGACTTCTACACCTGGCCCCCTGGTCTGCTTGGGACCTTGGAGCAGCGGGACATCACCCTCCGGGATGGGGGAGGCAACGAGGCCACCCTAACGGTGCTGGTGGCGGACACGGCCCCGGCCCGCCTACTGGGCTTTCAGGGGATTCCCGAGGCACTCGCCCAAGAGCTGGCCATCCTGTTCGTCTGGGATGAGCCCGGGAGCTACGGGTTCTGGAACCGGGGGGTGAGGATCGACCTGGAGGTGATCCTCTTCACCGAGGAAGGGGC
>JAJOKL010000175.1 GCA_021129895.1 Candidatus Bipolaricaulota bacterium | reverse complement strand
GAGCCCGGCGGGACCTACGGGGGCAGCTTCCCGCTTTCCCTTCCTATCCGGCGGAGCTCGCCGCCTTCGGCCCGGACGGGGAAGTCCTGAAGCAGATAGCCACGTTCACCGGGGGCAGCTACGCCCCGGACGAGCTCTTACCCCCGCCCCCCGGCGGAGGCAGGCAAGGGGTTCCCGTGGGGAGGGCGTTCCTGTGGGCAGCGGCTGGGTTCCTCCTGGTGGATCTCCTGCTGCGAAAGCTCCTTGCCTAGCTCGGGGACGCGCTTACACGTAGCCGGCCTCCACCAGCCGGGTCCAGGTGGATTGCACCGCCCGGCGCCGGAGCATGCGGGAGATCTGCACATAGTTACGGGTTGCTTGGTCTATGGCCGCCCAGGCCGGGAACACCTGGGTACGGGGCCGCTCCTTCTCCCCGGACAGGAGCTCCTCCATGATCCGTAGGTACACCTCCAGGCGACCGCGGTCCTCCTCAGGGGCATGGTGAACGGCTACATCCTCCACCCGCCGGGAGAGCTCCTCGGCCCGGCGGGCGTCCTCGGCCAAGCGCCTCTCGGCCACCTCGCGGAAACCCGCCAGGATCTCCTCCTCGCTCACCCCGGCGGCGCGCAGCTCCCCTACCACGTAGGACGCGATCTGCCCGGCCATCCGGGTCAGGGCCTCCCAGGCCTGGCCGATGTGGTAGAACACGTCCAGGCTCACCTGGGCCATGGCCTCCGGGCCGATGAACTTGTAAAGCTGGGTCAGCATGGCCATCTCGATGGTGTAATCGTTGGTGAACCGGAGCCGCTTGGCCAGGTTCCTGGCGATGGCGAACTCACCGGACAGGGGGTACTTGAACGCGTCTATCCCCGGATACAGCTCGTGCTTGGAAAGGAGCGAAAGAAGCGGCCGGGCCAGGAGCCGGCATACCCGCCCCCCATAGATCCCCTCCCCCTTGCCCTCCACCAAGGTCACCCGATCGTAATAGGCCTTGACGAACTTCACCGTGGGCTCCTCCACATGCCAGGAGTACAGGATGGGATGGGTGAGGGCCACCACGAACTCCTTCTGGAAGTTGACGATGTCCGCGTCCACAAACGCCACCACGTCCCCGGAGGCGATGGGCACCGAGATCCACAGCGCCGCCCCTTTCCCCCGCGGCACCCCAAACGCCCCCACCAACCCGGACACCCCGTATCGCAGCAGCACCTTCTGCAGATTGCGGTCGAACTGGTGGATCACCTTCACGAACAGGTCGGCGTAGCCCCGCCGGGCCAGCTCCCCCTGGACCTTGTACTTGCGGAGCATCTCCACCTGGGCGTGGAACAGGCCGATCTCCTCGTAGGCGATCCGCACCACCTGCTGGAGCACCCGGAAGTCGGGGCGCCGCTCCGGGCCCACGGTGCCGTCCACCACGATCAGTTCGTCCAGGTACCCGAGATCCACAAGCTGTGATACCTCTCGCAGGATCCGGTTGAAGGTCTGCTCCTCCAGTCCCCATTCTTCCTCGGACCGTGCCTCCCCGAACCGCACCGGCACCACCAGGGAGATGGAGATCGGGGCCGAGAGGCCGGTCTCGTCCACCACCCGGGTGGCGATCTTGTCCTGTATACACTCCTCGACGTCGAGGTTACGATACGATTCGAGATCCAGAACCCTGGACATCCCGCGCCTCCTCTGCATCCACTGCCCGCCCTAGATCGTAGAAATCACCGTACACCACTATGTCCGCTGCCCGGGCCACCTCTTTTGCTTTGGGGTTCAACGCCACCCCCAGCCCGGCCTCCCGGAGCATGCACACGTCCACCGGCCCGTCTCCCACCGCCAGGATCCTCTCCCGCTCCACCCCGTACTTCTCCCCCAGGCTGCGCAGGGCCTGGAGTTTGCACACCGCATGTCGGCGGCAGTCCGGAGGCGGATCAGCCACACCGGGCGGGGGGAGGAGCTTTCCAGTGAGCCGTCCCCCTTCCACCGCTAGCCCGTTGGCCCATACCTCATCCACCCCCAGGCGGCCGGCCAATCGCTCCACCAGCGGCCGCCAAGAGTCGGACACCAGCGCCACCACTGCCCCCCGCCGCTGCTGGTCCCGAATCCACTGGCAGGCCCCCGGGGTGAGGGGGATCAGGTCAAACACCCGGTAGAGTTCCCGGAGGCCGCGGCCGGCGAACAGCTCTGCGATCCTGTGGGCCACCTCCCGCTCCGACAGGCCTCGCTCCAACTTTTCGCGGTCCAACGCGGCCAGGGCCTCCTCCAGGTCGAACGCCCCGGCCAGGGCCCGGAGCGACCGCCCCATGAGCACCGTCCCGTCCATGTCCAGAAGCACCAGCCTCATCCCTTGCCCTCCCGCACCCCTCGGTAGACGGCCTCGGTGCGCTCGGCCGCCAGGTCCCAGCGGAAGTTCTCCTCCACGTGGGCCCGTCCGGCTCGCCCCATCCTGGTCCGACGCTCGTCGTCCCCCAGCAGCTCCACCATGGCCTTGGCCAGGCCATCCACGTCCTGCGGGCGCACCAGGATGCCGGTCTCCCCGTCCCGCACCACCTCCGGCACGGCTGTACAGCGGAATCCCACCACCGGCACCTCACAGGCCATGGCCTCGGCCGGGGTGAGCCCAAACCCCTCCCACAGCGAGGGATAGCAGAACAGGTCAGCAGCCCGGTACAGGGCCGGGATCTCCTCATCGGCGACGAAGCCGGTGAAGGTGACCCGTTGGGCGATCCCCAGCCGTTGGGCCAGCCCAGGGAGATCCAGGGTGTCGTTGCGTAAGGACCCCGCCACCAGGAAATGGGCGTCCGGGATCTCCGCCAGTACCCGGGGGGCGGCGGCGAGCATGTACTGGGCCCCCTTGTACTTGGTGAGCCGCCCCAGATAGAGCACCACCTTCCGCTCGCCCAGGCCGTATTTCTCCCGCACCGGGGTCCCGTCCACTTGGGGGGAGAACCGGTCCAGGTCCACCCCGTTGTAAACCACCTGTACCGGCTTCCGGACGAGATACCGGGAGGCCAAGGCATCCGCGAGGAATTTGGACACCGAGATGTAGGCGTCCGCCCCCAAGCGGAGGGCGAGGAAGGTGCCCACCCGGCGGCGGATCATCTTCAGGCGCTGGCGGGTCGAGTTCCAATGCCGGATAGGGGCAAACCCATGAAACGTGAACACATGTGGCAGGCCCCGGCGGCGGGCCAGGCCCCCCACCCAGATGCACGGGTGGTACTGGGTGTGGACGATGTCGTAACCGGAAAGGGCGGGGAGGAAATCCCGCGCGCGCCGGGCCGGAACCTCCACGATCTCAAGCCCGTTAGGACGCTCCTCGGCCTTGGTGGTGAACACGGTGATCTCGTGTCCTCGAGCCTTGAGCGCCCGGGAGAGTTCCCGGATGTGCACCACCTGGCCCGAGCCCCGGTGTAGTACGGTACGTACGATGGCGATCCGCATGTGCCCCCTTTCCTACCAGTGTACCGGATGGAAGGGGAGGAGGGAAAGCCCGCCTGGGCTTGACAGCCGGCTAACTCCCTAGAGCACAGGGGAAGGGCTCAGGAGCGAATCTCCCAAGTTAAGGCGTAGTCGATCATCCGGCCCGGGTCCCGGCGGGAAAGTCCCCGGGCCGGGCCAGCCGATGCTGCCGGTGTAGGTGCCTGGGGCGATGTAAGCGGCTTCCTGGGGGCGCTCGGTCTCCGGGAGGGTGCGAACGAGGGGGAACGGAGCTGGGGTGGGCGCCAAAGGCGGCCTTCGCACCTGGGCGGCAGGGGGAGCCCAGCCCGCGTACTCCGCCTCCTGTACCCTCACCACTGGAACCGGGGTAGCCATTCCCAAAAGCAGCACCACCGACTGAGCGTTGGCCTACACGTACCCGCTGGCCCGTCCGGTCTCCCACAGCCGCGCCACTTCCTCCCGCAGGGCCGCCTGGCGCTTGGGATAGGTGAGCAAGTCCCACACCGTTTTGGCCACCCCCAGGGTGAGGACGGTGCAGGAGATCGACCAGCA
>JAJOKL010000033.1 GCA_021129895.1 Candidatus Bipolaricaulota bacterium | reverse complement strand
ATAAAGGCTTCTACTACTGGGTCCTGGAGCCGGCGTTCTTGCTCATGCTGACCGGGGTGGGCTTCACCGCGGTGGGCTTCGCCTTGGACCGAATCTTCAACCCCAGGTTGAGGGAGATCTGATGAGCAACGACATCCTGTTGAAGGTTGAGGACCTACGGCTCTATTTCCGCACCACCAAGGGGGTGCTGCGGGCGGTGGACGGAGTGAGCTTCGAGCTCGCCCGGGATCGGGCCATGGTGATCGTGGGGGAATCCGGCTGCGGCAAGACCTCCCTGGCCCGCGCCCTGCTGCGGCTGCTGCCGCGTAACGTGCACACCTACACGGGCCGGGTACACCTGGACGGGACGGAGATCATGGCCCTAGGGGAGGAGCAGTTCCGTCGCCAGGTGCGGTGGGTGAAGATGTCGTTCGTCCCCCAGGCGGCCATGAACGCCCTCAACCCGGTGGTGCGAGTGGGGGACCAGGTGGCGGATCCTCTGCTCATCCACAACCATGTGAAGAGCAAAAAGGAGGCCATGGGGCGGGTGGAAGAAGCGCTGCGCCTGGTGGGGGTGCCGCTCGACTTCATGACCAGGTACGCGTTCGAACTGTCCGGGGGCATGCGGCAGCGGGTAATTATCGCCATGGCCCTGGTCACCAGCCCGGTGCTTGTGATCTTGGACGAGCCCACCTCCGCGCTGGACGTACTCACCCAGGCCAACATCATGAACTCCCTAAAGAAAATCCGCAAAGAGCTGGCTCTCACCTACATCCTCATCACCCACGACATCGCCACTTCGAGTGAGCTGGCGAACGAGAGCATGGTGATGTACGCCGGGCAGGTGGCGGAGCGGAGCCACGCCGGGGGGTTCTACAAGACCCCGTTCCACCCTTACTCCAAGATGCTGATGGCCAGCGTACCCACGCTGCGGGAGGACAAGGAGTTGGCGTTCATCCCCGGCAAGCCTCCCAGCCTGATCGACCCGCCGGAGGGCTGCCGGTTCGCCCCCCGGTGTCCGGAGCGGTTCAGCAAGTGCGATCAGGATCCCCCCGCCGTCACCCTGGAGGACGGACGGGTGGTCAAGTGCTGGCTGTACGCAGGAAAGGCAAGATGATGGAGAGCAAACAAAACGGCGCCTTGTTGCAGGTTAGGGACCTCCACACCTGGTTCGAGCTCAGGAAGTTCGGGTTCTTGCGGATCGGGTTCGTAAGGGCAGTGGACGGGGTCAGCTTCGACCTGGAAGAGGGGGAGGCGTTCGCCATCGTGGGCGAGTCCGGGTGTGGCAAGAGCACCCTGGCCCGCACCGTGCTGGGGCTATACAAGCCCACCAAGGGTGAAGTGCGGTTCCAGGGGCGATCGCTCCCGGAGCTGGGCAAAAGGTACCACTCCCAGGTGGGCTACGTGCAGCAGGACCCGTACGGGGCCCTGCCCCCGTTTATGAGTGTGAAGCGGATCCTGGAGGAGCCCCTGATCATCAACAAAGCTCTCCCCCCAAAGGAGGCCCGGCTGGCCCGGATCGAGGAGGTGCTGGAGGAGGTCCGGCTCATCCCGGTAAAGGATATCATCGGCAAGTTCCCGCACATGCTCTCCGGAGGCCAGCAGCAGCGGGTGGTGATCGCCCGGGCCACCATCCTCAAGCCGAAGCTGATCGTGGCCGACGAGCCGGTGTCCATGCTGGACGCCTCGGTGCGGGTGGAGATCCTGAAGCTTCTGCGGGAGCTGCAGGAGGCCCACCAGCTGGGCGTAATCTACATCACCCATGACCTATCGACCATCCGCTACTTCTCGGAGCGGATATTCGTGATGTACGCGGCCAAATTCGTGGAGAAGGCGAAAGTACGGGAGCTGATCCACAACCCACTTCATCCCTATACCCGAGCCCTGCTGGAGGCACTGCCCGACCCGGAGCCGGAGAACGCTGAGACGTTCAGGAACGTGCCCCCGGGGGAGCCCCCCAGCCTGGTGCGCCCGCCGGAGGGGTGCCGCTTCCACCCCCGCTGTACCCAAGCCATCAAGGAGCTATGCGACCAGCAGGTGCCGCCGGAGTTCGAACCGGAGCCGGAGCATTTTGTGTCCTGCTGGTTGTATCGCGATGGACAGGGGAGTTAGGCTGATAACGATTGGGTTTGTGCTGCTGGTCCTAGGGTGGATCCTGCCCATCCTGATGATGCTCAGGATCATGGCCCCCAACATGGGGTTGAGCTTTTTCTCCTTCTCTTCCTCGGTGATGGGGCTTGTGTTGGGGCTGGTCGGCATCGCCCAGCATTCCCGCTCCGGCCGGGGCCCCACCCCGTAACGGTGGGCGAAAAGCGCCCCTGGGATTAAGAAGAGAGGCCAGCAGCATCGGCGACCAGTTTGCCTGGTTCCATGAGCCCGGGGGCCATGGGGAAAGGTAAGGCAGGGTGTCCACCAAGTAAAAAAGCCCCCTCCGCGAGGAGGGGGCTTTTCGGTTTCGGACTAGCGCGGTACTACGTTCTTCGCCTGGGGCCCTTTGGGACCTTCGACGATCTCGAACTCCACGGTCTGGCCTTCACGCAGGGACTTGAAGCCGGGCATGTTGATGGCAGAGAAATGGACAAACACGTCGGGGCCGTCTTCCTGCTCGATGAACCCGTAACCCTTGGAGTCGTCAAACCACTTCACCTTACCGGTGGCCATAGGTCATTCCCTCCTTTCCTTCTGGTTTCCGACCGCCTACATGCACCTACCGCTACGCCTTTGGGAACTACCCTACGGCCACGCGGTCGCACTTCGTACGGTCCTACGCGCCCATAGTATCACTTGGGGCTGATAAATCAAGGCCTGGGGCCTCTGGACAAGTGCAGGCCCAGTTGACGGGCCTCGTCCCGGTCGGGCATAGTGGGGAAGCGGAGGTGGAAGAGGAATGCGCGTTCTTTTTGTGTCTGCCGAGGTAGCGCCGTTTGCCAAGGTGGGAGGGCTGGCAGACGTGGCGGCCGCCCTTCCCCGGGCTCTGGCCGAGCTGGGGGTAGAGGTGGCGGTGGCCCTGCCCAAATACCGAGGGGTGGAGGAGAAGACCGAGCTGGCTCCCCTCACCCGGTTCTCCGTGCCCGTGGGCGGGGAGGAGATGGGATGCCAGGTTTTCCAAGGGGCCCTCCACCGAAGCTCCGTCCCGGTCTACTTCCTCGCCCACGATCCCTACTTCGACCGGGCCCAGATCTACGGTGAAGGGGGCGGGGACTACCCGGATGCCCTGGAGCGGTTCACGTTCCTATCCCGGGCGGCCCTTGCGTTGGCGAGCGAGCTGGGGGTGGAGCTGCTGCACGTGAACGACTGGCACACCGCCCTGGTGCCGGTGTTCCTGCGGGCGGGGGTGGGGCCCCATGGGGTGAAGACCGTGCTCACCATCCACAACCTGGCCTATCAGGGGGTGTTCCCCTGGGAGCAGCGGGAGGTGCTGGGGCTTCCGGAATCGGGGCTTGAAGTGCTGAACAAGGATGGGGAGCTGAACCTGCTCCAGGGCGGGATCCTGACGGCGGACCTCCTCACCACCGTGAGCCCCACCTATGCCCGGGAGATCCTGGAGCGGGGGGAGGGTTTGGAGGAGCAGCTGCGGGCCCGGTCAGAGGATCTGGTGGGGGTGCTAAACGGGGTGGATTACTTGGTGTGGAACCCAGAGACGGACCCCTACCTGTGGGCGAACTATTCCGCCCAGGATCTGACCGGAAAGGGGGAGAACAAGCGGCGCCTGCAGGAGGAGCTGGGGCTGGGGGTGGCCACCGAGGTGCCCTTGGTGGGGATGATCTCCCGCCTCGCCGAACAGAAGGGGTTCGACCTGGTGCTAGAGGCCTTCGACCGCATGCTGGCGTTGGGCATCCAGTTCGTGCTCCTGGGCACCGGGGACCCCCGCTACGAGGGTTTTTTCCGCCACGCGGCGGCCCGCCGCCCCGGCCAGGTGGCGGCGTTGATCACCTTCTCCGAGGAGTGGGCCCACCGGATCGAGGCCGCGGCCGACATGTTCCTCATGCCCTCGCGATTCGAGCCCTGCGGCCTGAAC
>JAJOKL010000119.1 GCA_021129895.1 Candidatus Bipolaricaulota bacterium | reverse complement strand
GCACGCTGAATGTAAGCAGGTTACCTGGATCGGGCGCCAGATCGTGATCCGCCCGCGCCCTAGCCCCACCGGGAAGGCCGGGGTGACGGCGGAGGTGGCGGTGGGGGCGCTGGAGGTCCAAGGGGCGAAGGCGTTCCTCTTGTAGGAGCTGGAGGAGATCCCAGTCCCTCCCGAGGTCATGGAGGCCTTGACTTCCGGGATCGCCGGGCTCCCAGAGATCGTCCCCTTGCCTCTGGTCGGCGTTTCCCTGGCCTTCCCCCTGCCCATCGGGGCGCTGGAGGTGGGGGCCTCTCTCCTCACCGACGGGATGCTGCGGGGGCTGGGGGGTTGGCCTGCCGAGGGCGTGGAGCTCGCCCCAGGGCTTTCCGCCGATTTCCAGCTTGCCGCTTGGCGCCTCTCCTATAGCTGGGGGTTGGGCCTCGAGCTGGGCCTCCTTGCTGCCAGGGGCGGCCTGGGGGTGGGGGCGTTCGGGGGCAATTTTCTGGTCGAATTTTCCTCCCCGGACCCCGAGATCCAGGAACTTTTGCCCGAGCTCTGTCCCGAAGCGTTCCGGTGGCTTGCCGCCGGGCCGGTGCTGTGGGCGGGGCTGGAGCTTGGCCCCCCGTTTTTGCGGCTCTCGCTGCTGGGGAGTGCCTCCTGCCCTTGGTTCAAGCCCCAGGGGCGGCCGGGGTTCTCGCGCTTCCAGGGGGCGCTGCCCTGGGCCTGACGGTGCGCTTCTAGCCGTCAGCGGGGGAGGGTCACCCCGGGCTGGTCCTGGTATGCCCCGCCGGCTTCCTTCTCTCCGTAGGTGCGGGCCGGCCGCTTCCCCCGGAAGAACACCACCTGGGCGATCCCCTGTCCCACGTGGAGGCGGATGGGAAGCGGCGACAGGTTTGCAAGTTCGATGGTGAGCCGCCCGCGCCAGCCGCACTCCAGGGGGGTCACGTTCACCAGAAGCCCGCAGCGGGCATAGGAGCTTTTGCCCCAACACACCCCGGTCACGTCGTCCGGCATGTGGAACACCTCCACCGATTCGGCGAGCACCTGGGAATGGGGGGCGAGCTCGAAACATCCGTGACGCGTGACGCGTAACGCGTGACGGGTGCCGGATGACGCGGGAGGCGACGGGGGTTCGATCACCACCTCTCGAAAATGCCCGGTGGGGAAGTCCACCGGATCCAGCACCGCGTTCACCCCGCCCAGCGGCACCAGGAACCTCTTCCCCAGTCGGATGTCGTAGCCGAAGCTGCCCAGGCCATAAGATGGTTTTCCCTCTTGCCGGGGCACGAAGGGGTGAATCATCGGCGGCTCCCGCTCACAGAGCTCCCTGATCTCCCTATCAGAAAGAAGGCTGTATGTCACCTCTCCACCTCCAGGTCGAAAAAGGCGTTTGGCGCCACCTCCCGCAGGATCTCCAGCATCCTCCGGGCCAGCTCCCGGATCTCCCACTGGGCGGCTCGGGAGCCCCGCAGCCGGATGATGTGCCTCAGCTCCCGGAAGTTGGCCCGCATCACCAGGCGGGTCTCCGCCCCGATGGGAAGCACGAACCTGGCGTCCTCCTTGGGCACGCCCTCTCCGACGAGCTCCTCATATAGCTCCAGCGCCCTCTGGTAAAGCTGGGACGCCTTGCGCCAGCCCTCCTCCGGGAAGCTGGGAGGGCGGACCAGCCCCTGGTCCCGCACGTCCACGTAGCGCTGGGATTCCTGCACGAAGCTGGCCAGGCGATGCCTGGTGAGCTGGTTGGCCGCCGCCCGGGAGATCCCCTCGATGAGGAAGGTGGCGGAGGCGAACTCCAGCACCGAGTCGTGCCCCAGCTCGATCAGCCGGCGGATGAGCTTCGCATCCGCCTCCGGGGAGGCCTTGCCCTCGGACCGGTGCGACACCCGGGCGCAGCGGGCGATGAGCCCCTCCGGATCCTGGCTGACCTCGATCAGCTTTATCCTCATTCGTACTCCTTTTCGCTTTCCCCGACTTGGGGCATGATAAACTTCAGGGACTTTACCAGCTAAAACGAGGACGTGAAAATGGTCATATTGAAGAGGAAGGGAGAGGCCTACACCGTGCCGGCGGGGAAGACGCTGGAACAGGCCCTGCGGGAGCTGGGGATCCTGCCGGAGACGGTGCTGGCGGTACGGGACGGCCGGATCCTGCCCCTATCCCATCGCCTGGAGGAGGGGGAGGAGCTGGAGCTGGTGGACGTGATCTCCGGTGGCTAGGGGACTATAACCGCAAAGACGCGAAGTCACGAAGAGCACAAGTAAATTGATTTGTGGCTTTGAGTCTTCGTGGTTGAAAAAGGAGCGAACTACGATGAGGTGTTCGGTTTGCGGGAGGGAGGCGGTCATCAAGCTCAGGCACGCTGGCCTGCGCCTGTGCCCGGAGCATCTGGTGGCCCGGGTGGAGAAGGAGGTGGCCTCGGCCATCCGCCGCTTCCGCATGTTCTCCCCCGAGGAGCGGATTTTGGTGGCCATCTCCGGGGGCAAGGACTCCCTCGCCCTGTGGCACATCCTGGCGGAGCTCGGCTACCGGGTGGACGGCCTGTACATAGACCTCGGGATCGCAGGCTACTCCGCCCCCTCCCGGGAAGCTTCAGAGGACTTCGCCCGAGCCCGGGGGCTCACCTTGCACGTGGTGTCGCTGGCCGCGGAGCTGGGGGCGTCCTTGGACGAGCTCACCCGTCTGGCCCGGGGGAAGACCTGTTCTCTTTGCGGCACGGTCAAGCGGTACCTGATGAACAAGCTGGCTTGGGAGGGAGAGTACCAGGCCCTGGCCACTGGCCACAATTTGGACGACGAGGCGGCTACCTTGCTGGGGAACGTGCTCCGCTGGGATGAAGGGTACCTGGCGCGCCAGTACCCGGTCCTCCCCGGGGAGGGGAAGCTGGTGAGGAAGGTCAAGCCCATGGTGTTCCTGTCCGAACGGGAGATGGCCGCTTACTGCCTGATCAGGGGGATCGAGTACCTCTACCAGGACTGCCCCCACGCCGAAGGCGCTCGGTCCATCGCGTTAAAGGACGTGCTTAACCGACTCGAGGATCGGTACCCCAGCACGAAAATCTCGTTCCTGCGACAGTTCCTGAAGGTCCGCGATAGGTTCCGGCCGCCGGCCCCGGTGGTGCTCCACGATTGCCCCAGCTGCGGCATGCCCACCGCCGCCGAGGGGCCCTGCCGGTTCTGCCGGCTCAAGGATACTGTCGCGCGCCACGCCTCACGCGTCACGGAGGATCGCGGTGCGGCCGCTTGAGTACGGGGAGACGGTCCTTCTGTGGGAGGAGGGGAAGGGCCGCACCTTCCTCATCACCCTGCAGGAAGGCGGGGAGTTCCACTCCCACCGGGGGGTGATCCGGCACGACGAGATCGCCGGCCGGCCCGAGGGGACGCGGGTGCTCTCGGGCACTGGCCACGCCTTCATCGCCTTCCGGCCCCGGATCGGGGAGCGGATGATGAAGGTCCGCCGCCGGACCCAGATCGTCTACCCCAAGGACGCCGGCTGGCTGGTCCTGGCCCTGGACCTGTTCCCCGGGGCGCGGGTGGTGGAGATGGGGACCGGCTCCGGGGCGTTCACCATTCTCCTTGCGCAGCTGGTGGGGGAGGAGGGGCGCGTCTACACCTTCGACCGCCGCCCGGATTTCTTGGAAAACGCCCTGGCCAACCTGGAGAGGTACGGCCTTGGAGGGCGGGTGGAGGCCGGGATCCTGGAGGCGGGCCAGCCGTTTCCGGTTCAGGACGCAGACGCGGTGTTTCTGGATTTGCCGGATCCCTGGCTGGCCATCCCGCCCGCCTATGCCGCTCTGGCCCCGGGCCGGCCCCTGGCCCTCATCCTCCCCACCGCCGAGCAGCTCAAGCAAGCTTTTCAAACCCTGAGGGAGGCGGGGTTCGTGGCCCTGGAGGCGGTGGAGATCCTGGAGCGGAAGGTGCTGGTGCGGGAGAGGGAGGGGGTGCGCCCCTTCGAGCGGATGGTGGGGTTCACCGGCTACCTCGTCTCCGCCCGCAAGGCCCTGTCAGAGTAAAAGGCAGGCGGCGAAATCGCCGGAAACCCGGCTACAGTTATCGCAGGCGCAGGGTGCGCAGG
>JAJOKL010000166.1 GCA_021129895.1 Candidatus Bipolaricaulota bacterium | reverse complement strand
AAGACGCCAAGACTCAAAGGGAAATTTCGGAATTGAAAACTTGAATCCCTCTGCGCCTTTGTGTCTTGGTGGTAGAAAACCATAGAGACCACCGAGAGCACAGAGTTTTTCACCACAAAGGCCCCAAGACTCAAAGGATAATCTTATGGCTAGAACCGAATTTCTTTGTGTCTTCGTGCCTTGGTGGTGGCGAAAATCTCCGTGGGCTCTGTGTCCTCTGTGGTGCAGTTCTTTCACCATCGGGCAGGGCGCAAGGCGATTGACGTGAGGAGCCTGGCTTTCCGGAGCAGGCTCTGTGAGGATCCAGGTTGCGATTACCCAAACCCGGTCCACGGAACCGGGTTGTAACCTGGAGATGGCGGGGGCTCAAGTGTCCAGAAGGTCCTGCAGGGCGCGGCCCTCAGAATCTGGGGGCGAGGGTGTAGGTGAGAAGGTAGATCAGGAACACCCCGCCACCGCTTAAGAAGTGGATCCACCGCAAGACCCGGTACCAGCGGGCGAAAGCACGATATCTCTTGGCAAGCATCAGCAGCAGGCCGCTGGCCACCGACAAGGAGATGAGCGCCAGCCCCGTATCAGCAAGGAGGTAATGGAGCCGGAACACCCGTCAGCCCTCCACCTGCCCCACCGGGAATATGTACAGGGGGATCTCCTCGGGCGGGAGCTGCAACAGCGCGGCCACTGCATCGTCCTGGAAGGCCCCCACGGCCACGGTGCCGAACCCCAGGGCCACGGCTTGAAGGTAGATGTTTTGCCCCACGTGGCCGGCCTCAAGGTGCACGTACCTGATCCCTCGCTCCCCGTAGCGGGCGGTGGTCCGCTGATAGACCGCGGTGATCACGATGGCTATGGGGGCTTCCTTCACCCAGGGCTGGCCCAGGGCGGCTGCGGAGAGCCGCCCCCGGAGATCCCCCTCCAGGCGCTGCTTCAATTGGTGGCCTTCCGGCAGGTACCGATAGACCCCGGGGGCCAGCCCCTCCACCGCCCCTTCCCCCACGACCAGATGAAGCTCTAGCGGATAGGTGGCCCCGGCCGAGGGGGCAGCCCGGAACCCCCTGCCGGGCTCGGTGATCCCCTGGGCGGCCCACAGGAGCTGCCCCACCTGGTCCAGGGCCAGTGAGGCGCGGGCGTAGCGTCTGATCGAGCGCCGGCGACTTATCGCCTCCTCCAGGGAGACATCGCCCTGGGTGCGAGGCTCCGGGAGGGCGATGAACCTTTCGGTGGCCAGGACGGCTGGCTCTGTCCCCCTGGGCAGGGAAAGATAAAGCCCCAAGCCCGTCCCCAACAGGAGCGTGGCCACAATCACCACCAGGCCCATCCTCTTCCTGGAACTCCTCATCCCGCCTCCCGGGCAAGCGGCTGCCAGAACGAGGCAATCAGATTTTATCGTGTCGGGGCATCCTCGCGCAAGTGGACCCCGCGGGAGGTGCGGTTGTGCCAGGCCGCCTCCGCCACCACCAGCGCCGCCTGGACCCCGTTGCGCAGCCCCAAAAGCTCGTCGGTGAGCCGGGCCCGGCGATAGAAGTCCACGATGTCTTCCCACAGGTGCCTTAGGTCCCGGATGGCCCGGGAGAGCCGGTGCGCGTCCCGCGATAGGCCCACGTAGTACCACATGGTGTACTGGATGGAGCGCCAGTCCCGGTGGATGAGGGCGGGGTCCGCCGGCGCCCCATCGGTGGGGTACTCCCAAGGCGGCACCTGATCCTCCCGCACGGGCTTTGGGTTCGTTTTGGCGATGTCCCGTCCGGCCCGGGCCCCGAACACCAGCCCCTCCAAGAGAGAAGTGGAGGCGAGCCGATTGGCCCCGTGCAAGCCCGTGCAGGCCACCTCCCCCACCGCGTACAGGTTCCTGATCGTGGTCCGGCCCCACTCATCGGTCCACACTCCGCCGCAGGAGTAGTGGGCCGCCGGGACCACCGGGATGGGTACCCGCGGCACGTCTATCCCCACCTCCCGGCACTTGGCGTAGATGGTGGGGAACCGCCTTTCGAAGTCCTTTATCCCCGAAACGTCCAACAGCACGTAAGGGTAGCCATGCAGGGTAAGTTCCCGGTGGATGGCCCGGGCCACCACGTCCCGGGGGGCGAGATCCCCCCACTTCGGGGCGTACTCCTCCATGAAGTGCCGTCCATCCGGGGTCAGGAGCCTTCCACCTTCCCCCCGCACCGCCTCGGAAATCAGAAAATTCTCGCCCTCGGGCACGGCCAGGGTGGTGGGGTGGAACTGGATGTATTCGGCGTTGATCACTCGGGCCCCGGCGCGGTGGGCCATGGCCAGGCCGTCTCCCCGGGCCCCTGGTGGGTTGGTGGTGTAGCGGTAGATCCGCCCCAGCCCCCCGGTGGCCAGCACCGTGGCCCCAGCCAGGTAGGTGTATACCTGTCCGGTCTCCTGTTTAAGCACATAGGCCCCGTGGCAGGTAATGGGGTCGTAGACGGTGAGGGGGTCGCGAGCGTGATGGGGGAAGGTGATCAGGTCCACCGCGGTGGCACGGGTGACGAGCTCCACATTGGGAAAGCCCTTCAGCAGCGCGTGCAGCGCTTGGGCGATGGCGGCGCCGGTGCGGTCGCCCACGTGGAGCACCCGGGGGAGCGAGTGGGCCCCCTCCCGGGTGTAATGTAGATCACCCTCGGGGGTGCGGTCGAAGGGCACCCGGGCCTGTTCCATCAACAGCTCCCGGATCAGCTTCGGTCCTTCGGTGGCTACGATCTCCGCCGCCCGCCGCAAAGAGAGCCCGGCCCCGGCCCGCAGGATGTCCTCCACGAACAGTTCCGCCGAGTCCTCCGGCCCCAGGGCCGCGATCCCACCCTGCGCATACCGGGTGGTGGACTCCTCCGGGTCCTCCTCCCGGGTGATCACCACCACCCGCCGCCCCCTGTCCCGGGCGAGCGCGAGGGCGCAAGAGAGCCCGGCGATCCCAGCCCCGATCACCAACACATCCGCGCTAACCGCTCGCACGGATGGCCTCCCACATCCTGTCCAGGGCCGCCCGCGCCCCGGCCCGTACCTCTGCCGGTACCTCCACCCGCCCCCGCTCCTCCCCAGAGGGGAGCCCCGCGAGCACCCGGGCCAGGTCCGAAAGGCGGGTGAGGGACATGTAGGAACAGTAGGGCGGGGGATCGCCAAGGGAGAACACGAGCTTGTCCAGGTTCTCCGCGGCCAGGCGCGCTACCAGCCGCTGCTCGGTCCCCACCGCCCAGACGGTCCCAGGGGGGGAGTTTTTCACCGTCCGGATGATGTAGGAAGTGGAGCCCACCTCGTCGGCCAGGGCCACCACTTCGGGCCGACATTCCGGGTGCACCACCACCAGCACCCCGGGTTGTTCCCGGCGTACCCGGGCCACGTCCTGGGGGAGGAACCGCACGTGCACGTTGCACGCCCCCCGCCACAGCACAAGCCGTGCCCTCTTGAACCGGGACAGGTCCTGGGGGGGATGGTGGGGGTCCCACAGGGCGATCTCCTCCTCCGGGATGCCCAGGGCGGAGGCGGTGTTCCGGCCCAGGTACTGGTCGGGCAGGAAGAACACGCGGGGGCTTCGCTCAAAGGCCCAGGTCAGGACCTGGTTAGCGCTGGAAGAGGTACAGCAGGCTCCCCCTTTCTCCCCCACGAACGCCTTCACCTCGGCGGTGGTGTTGACGTAGGCCACCGGAAGCAGCTCCCGCTCCACGTGCATAACCTGGGAGAGCCGCTCCCACGCGTCCAGAAGCTGCACCCGGTCCACCGAGTGGGCGAGGTAGCAGCCGGCGTCCTCCCGAGGGATGAGGACCTGCTGGCCGGGGCGGGCCAAGATGGCGGCGGTTTCGGCCATGAAGTGCACCCCGCAGAAGACGATCCAGCGGGCGTCCGAGTCAGCAGCCCGGCGGGAGAGCTCCAATGAGTCCCCCCGGAAATCGGCCACAGCCACGATCTCGTCCCGCTGATAGTGATGGGCCAAAATCAGGAGGTCCTCCCCTAGCTTTTCTTTCACCTCCTGGATCTTCGTCGCTGCCTCCTCAAGCTGATAATCCCCCATGGCAAGCCAATGTTATGTAAGGGGCAGTCCCTGTCCACCGGGGGTCAAGAGATCAGCTCCAGGGAT
>JAJOKL010000026.1 GCA_021129895.1 Candidatus Bipolaricaulota bacterium | reverse complement strand
GGCTCCGAAGATAGATACGCCAGCCGGGAGCCGTTCTTGTATGCGTTGGAGGTGCCGGCCGGCAGATTAGGAGAGCTCGGGCTGAGCTCCCCGTATACGCTCGTGCTCCCCTGATGGAAAAGACCATCCGGGCCGTGTTCTTCGACCTGGATGGCACCCTGGTCCGCTACCGGGGGGTGGACTTCGAGTCCAGCTGGGGGGCGTTGGGGGTGGCCGCTGACCTGAAGGCGGAGTGGGACGCCCTGCTCGCTAAATATCTGGACCGGCCGGATAGTTACAAAGATTGGGTGAGGGAGAATGCGGCCCTGTTGCGGGGCGTCCCCTTGAGCCAGGTGCTCCCCCGCCTGTTTCCGCCCCCCTATGCCCCCGGGGTGCCCGAGACGGTGGCCGAGCTCCGCCGGCGCGGCCTCGTCCTGGGGATCGTGTCCTCCGGGGTGTCCCTGGTGGCGGACCACGTGCGGGAAGAGCTGGGCTTGGACTTCGCGGTGGCCAACGAGCTGGTGGTGAGAGAGGGACGGTTCACCGGCGAGGCGGTGCTGCGGGTGGGGCTATGGGATAAGCTCCGGGTGGTGGAGGCCGAGGCCGCCCGACGGGGGCTGCCCTTGGCTGAGGTGGCCTTCGTGGGTGACCACCTCAACGACGTGCCTGTTCTGGAGGCGGTGGGATGGGGGATCGCCTATGCGCCAAAGGATCCCCGCGTGGCCGCCGCCGCCCGACGAGTGATCCAACACTTTCAGGAGCTTCCCCGGCTCATTCCCATTCGGAGTTGACGCCCGCCCTCCGGCTTGCCACAATGGTTCGGGCCATGGAGCCGGAATTCAGGGAACAGGAATTGGGGCGAAAGTGGCGGCAGGTGCTCTTCGGCATCCGGGACGGGATGCTGAGGGCCTGCCTGCCTACCTCCGCCGATAAGGTCCACCTGGACCAGGATGTGCTCATCGTAGAGGTGGACTCCCAATTCAAGAAACGATATGCCCAGCGCAAGCGGGAGAAATTGCTGGCGGCCGTACGTGAGGTCTTCCCGGTGGCGGACATCCGCATCACTGAACTCCCGCTGATCGAGGCCATGGAAGAGGAAGCCCCCGCCCCGGCGGCCAACATCCTGGTGATTGGAGTGGGGGATGGAGGGATAAACGCCCTGGAGAGGATGAGGGAGGCCGGACTCACCGGGGTGCGATTGGTGGCGGCCGATACCGACAGCCAAGTGCTGTCCATCTCCCGGGCCCACGAACGGCTGCAGCTCGGCCCCGAAGTCTCCCGGGGGCGAGGCACCGGCGGGGATGTGGAGAAGGGGAAACGGGCGGCGGAGGCGGCCGCTTGGGAGATCGAGCGCCTGGTAGCCGGGACCAACCTGGTGTTTCTCACCTGCGGACTGGGAGGGGGAACCGGGACCGGAGCCGCCCCGGTGATCGCGCGGCTGGCGCGGGAGGCCGGGGCCCTCACGGTGGGGGTGGCTACCTTGCCTTTCGAGTTCGAGGGGCCGGTGCGGCGGCAGCGGGCGGAGGCGGGCCTGGCCCGGCTGCGGGAGGAAGTGGACGTGATCATCGTCATCGAGAACGAGCGGCTCATCGAAAAGGCCGCGGGGATCCCCATCGCCCGGGCGTTCGAACTCGCCGACGAGGTGTTGCGCACCGGGGTGCAGGGGATAAGCGACCTCATCACCGTCCCGGGGCTGGTGAACCTAGACTTCGCCGATGTGGCCGCGGTGCTGAGGGGCGCTGGCACCGCCATGATGGGGATCGGCCAGGGTCAAGGCCCGGAGCGGGCCACTCAGGCGGCCAAAGCGGCGGTCACCAACCCCTTGTTCGAGGGCGGCTCCATCCGGGGTGCAAGGAAGGTGCTCCTCAACATCACCGGCGGAGAGGATCTCACCTTGGCCGAGGTCACCCAGATCGCCGAGGTTGTGCGCAAGCAGATCGCCCCGGAGGCCGACCTCACCTTCGGGGCGGTGGTGCGACGGGAGCTGGAGGGCGTGGTCAAGGTGACCGTGATCGCCGCCGACGTCAAGTCATCCGTGTTCGAAGAGGAAGCCCCGCAAACCGGCCCTGCGGTCCCCCGCCAGCCCCGGCGGAAGGTGGAGATCGACAAGGAGGACGTGGACATCCCCGCGTTCCTGCGGCGGAAACAGGAGGAGTGAAGATATGAAGATCGGTGTCCTGCTCTCAGCGTTAGCAGCGATAGCCCTGTTGGGATGGGTAGCCATGGGCCAAGAGCTGTTGCAACTCAGCCACCTCCCCCCGGCCGATAGGGACGGGGTCCTGGAGGCGATCTCCCAGCTGGAGCGCCTCCTGTCCGACCGGTGGCTGGGTTGTGGCAACACCGCTGTAAAACAGAATTGGTCGGAGTATCAGCTGGCCCGGTACGTGGCCGGGAGGCTCACCGGCCTCGGGTACCCCTCCAAGCTGGCCTGGGCCGGGGACCGGTGGTGGGTGCTCTCCCGGGTCTCGGAGACGTTCTGGGTGCCGGTGGTACCGGGGATCCCAGCAGGAGAACGGGCCCACGGCTTCCCCCGGGGGGCCATCCTGGGCACATCCCCTGGAATGAGGCCGGCGACTTCCTCAGCGAATACCTGGCCCCGGAGGAGATTGTGGAGCTTCCACCCAACCAGCCGCCGCAGGGGTCCATCCGCTACTCGCCCCTCTTCCCCCAACCCGGGGACCGGGTGCGGTTCTTCGGCAGCCAAAGCTTTGACCCTGACGGGATGATCGTCGTGTTCCGCTGGGGCTTCGGCGACAGAAGCGTGTCCTTGGACATGAACCCCAGCCACGTCTACGACCAGGAGGGGATCTTCGAGGTCACCCTTACCCTGGTGGACGACGCCGGGGCGGTGACCGTGGTGCGCAAGATAGTGCGGGTAAGAGAGGCTGGTGGCGGGTGCGGCTGCGGCTGATCCTGGTAGTGGTCCTGGTCCACCTGGTGGTCCAGGCAGCTCCGGTTCATTATTCCCTAGAGCTGGTCTTCTCCGAGGGTTGGGAGCTCACCGGAGAGGCACTGGTTTCGGGAGCGGCACCGGAAAGAGCGGAGGAATTCGTGTTCCGCCTTTACCCTTGTGCCCTGGTCCCGGACGCCCTTGTGATCAGGGAAGTGAACGCCGGGCTGGAATGGGACCAGGTACACCCCACCGCCTTCACCGTGCCTGCGCCGGAGGGGAGGGGACAGACGTTCTCCCTTTCCATTTCCTTCCGCGGGAAGGTGCCCGAGCTAAGTTTTTCTGAAGGGTACGGGATTTTCGCCCATTCCCCCATGGCAGCGGTGTTCTCTCAAGCTTATCCACTACTTGCCCCCTGGTATGAGGGGGCCTGGCTGGTGCAGCCGATCTTCCCGTGGGGGGATGCGGTGGTGGCGGAGGTGGCCGATTACTCCGCGCAGGTATCACTTCCCCCCGGTTGGGAGCTGGTGGCGACGGGGGAGGAGAGGCAAACCGCCCCTCAGACCTTCCTGGTGAAAGGGGAGAACCTGCGGGAACTGGCGGGAGTGGCGCTGCGGGGTCATGAGCGGCTGGTGTCCTGGGTGGATGGCGTTCAGGTAAACGGGTATTTCCTCCCCCAGCACGAGGAAGCCGGGCAAGCAGGGTTGGAGGTGACCGCCCAGGCGCTGCAACTCTACTCCAAACTGTTCGGCCCCGGTGGGAAACGACCAGGTGGCCGAGCCCTGGCTGGACGAGGCGTTGGCCACTTACACCTCCGGGTTGTACTTCGAGGCTCGTGGCAGACTAGAGGAGATGCTGGACTACTGGCAGGCCTCCTACCGTCGCGGCAAGGCCAGAAACCCCACAGCCACCGTGGCCTCCCCCCTGTGGGAGTTCCCGGACGGGGCCGGCTATGGGGGGGGATCGTCTACTCCGGAGGGGCCCTGTTCTTCCACGAGCTGCGGACCCGCATGGGGGACGAGGCCTTCTTCCGCGCCCTCCGTCGCTATCTCGCGGAATACCGCTGGCGGATCGCCCGGGGCCAGGACCTCCTCTCCATCCTGAGCGAGGAATCCCCCCAGCCGCTTGCCGATCTCATCCAGGAGTGGCTGGGGGCGGATTACCTGACCAAGATCGCTCTCGCGTCCGCCCCCGTGATGCCTCATAAGTCCCTGCTACCGAAGGGGTAGGTTTTGCCTCAGAATTTGGGTTACCCATTTAGCCCCCACAA
>JAJOKL010000145.1 GCA_021129895.1 Candidatus Bipolaricaulota bacterium | reverse complement strand
TGTGAGGGGAAGGCGGGGATCCCCTTGATTGGGGATAAATTCCCGGAGCTGGAGGTGCAGACCACCCACGGGAAGTTGAAGCTCCCGGACGCCTACAAAGGAAAATGGTTCATCCTGTTCTCGCACCCGTCCGACTTCACCCCGGTGTGCACCACCGAGTTCGTGGCGTTCCAGAAGAGGTACGATGAGTTCAAAAAACTCAACACGGAGTTGATCGGCCTCTCCATCGACCAGGTGTTCTCCCACATCAAGTGGGTGGAGTGGATCAAGGAGAAGCTGGGGGTGGAGATCCAGTTCCCCATCATCGCCGACGATACAGGGAAAGTCGCGGCGAGGCTCGGGCTCATCCACCCCGGAAAAGGGACCAACACGGTGCGGGCGGTGTTCGTGGTGGACCCCGAGGGCACGGTGCGGGCCATCCTCTACTACCCCCAGGAGCTCGGGCGCAACATGGACGAGATCCTGCGGATGGTTAAGGGGTTCCAGGTCTCCGACCGGGAAGGCGTGGCCATCCCCGCGGGCTGGCCCAACAATGAACTCATCGGGGACGGGGTGATCATCCCGCCGGCAAGCGACGTGAAGACCGCCCAGGAGCGCCTCAAGCAGTACACCTGCTACGACTGGTGGTTCTGCCACAAGAAGCTCTCGTGAGCTTATCGATGAGAGGGGGCGGGCCCAGGCCCGCCCCCTTCTCCAAGGGAGGACGCGGATGATCGGGAAGCGGATAGAGGAAGCACTGAACGCCCAGATCAGGGAGGAGCTCTCCTCGGCCTATCTCTACCTCTCCATGGCGGCTTACTTCCACGCCGAAGGGTTGGACGGGATGGCCCGCTGGATGCGCCTCCAGGCCAAGGAGGAGGTCGCACACGCCATGCGGATCTTCGACCACCTGGTGGAGCGGGGCGGAAGGGTGAGTCTCCAGGCCTTGCCCGAGCCCGCGTTCCAGTGGGATTCTCCCCTGGCCGCCTTCAAGGCCGCCTACGAGCACGAACGCTATATCACCGAAAGGATCGACGAGCTCGTGGTCCTCGCCCGGGAGGAGAAGGACAACGCCGCCTTCCAGATGCTGCAGTGGTTCGTGGCCGAGCAGGTGGAGGAGGAGGATCAGACCAGAAAGGCGGTGGAGCTGTTGGAGCGGGTGGGGCCGGACGGCCGGGGGATCCTGATGATCGACCAAAAGCTCGGCGCCCGAGCCGGCTAGAGGAGAGCCATGCCGGAAAAGTTGGACATGTTCTGCTACCAGTGCTCCCAGACCGCAGGGGGCACCGGCTGTACCAAGTGGGGCGTGTGCGGCAAGGCCCCCACCGTGGCCCGGCTGCAGGACAACCTGCTCCTTGCGGCCAAGGGGATGTCCGCCTACCTCTACCACGCCCGGGAGCTGGGCCACTCCGACCCGGAGATAGACGCCTTCCTGGAGCGGGCCTTCTACGCCACCTTCACCAACGTCAACTTCGACGCCGAATCCTTCGTGGAGCTGGCGGTGGAGGCGGGGGAGATGAACCTCCGCACCATGCGCCTGCTGAAAAAGGCCCACATCGAGGCCTTCGGTGAGCCCACCCCCACCCAAGTTCAGACCGGTACTGTGAAAGGACACGCCGTCATCGCCACCGGCCACGGGCTCAAGGCGCTGCACGCCCTCCTGGAGCAGGCCCAAGGCACCGGGGTCAACGTGTACACCCACTCCGAGCTCCTTCCGGCCCACGGCTACCCGGGACTCAGGAAGTACCCGCACCTTGTGGGCAACCTGGGTCGGGCCTGGTTCGACCAAAAGGAGCTCTTCTCCCAGATCCCGGCGGCCATCCTGGGGACCTCAAACTGCGTCCTCATCCCGCGGGAGGGGTACCGGGACCGCATGTTCACCACCGGCCCGGCCAGGCTCCCTGGGGTGACCCACATCCCGAGCTACGACTATACCCAGGTCATAGAAAAAGCCCTGGAGCTGCCGGAGCTTCCGGAGGAGCCGGGGGAGGTGACCCTGACCACCGGCTACTCCCTGGGCTCCATCCTCCCCCTGGCCGGGAGGATCAAGGAGCTGGTGGAAGCCGGGAAGATCCGGCACTTCTTCCTAGTGGGGGGGTGCGACGCCCCCTTGCCGAAGTCCAGCTACTACCGGGAGTTCGTCCAGCTCCTCCCCCAGGACACCATCGTCCTCACCCTGGCCTGCGGAAAATTCCGGTTCAACGACCTCGATTTGGGGGAGATCGAGGGCATCCCCCGGCCCATCGACCTGGGGCAGTGCAACGACTCCATCGTGGCGGTGGAGCTGGCTCAGGCCCTGGCGGACCTATTCGGGGTGGGGGTGAACGAGCTCCCCTTGAGTCTGGTCATCTCCTGGATGGAGCAGAAGGCGGTGGCCATCCTGTGGTCGGCTCCTGGCGCTGGGGATCAAAGGGATTTATCTGGGGCCGATCCTGCCGGCCTGGGTGAACGAGGACATCCTCAAGGTGCTTCAGGCAGAGTACGACCTGAGGCTAATCGGGGAACCCCGGGAGGACATCGCCCAGATGCTCTCAGGGTAGAAAGGAGGGAAGATGAGGCTAGGGGAACTGATAAAGACGGCGCAGGCCGAGGGAAAGGAGAAGCACGTGCCGGTGATCGAGGTCTCCGACTGCCCGGAGGCCGGCTGCGCCGGGAAGCTGGTCAAGGTGACCGTGGGGAAGGAGGTGCCCCATCCCAACACGGTGGAGCACCACATCAAGTGGATCGCCCTGTTCGGGGTCAAGGGCGGGGTGGCGGTGCATCTTTCCACCTTCGATTTGGGGCCCACCTACGGCACCCCAGAGGTGACCGCCCACGTCAACCTGGAGGGACTTTCCGAGCTCATCGCCATCGAGTACTGCAACATCCACGGCCTGTGGGAGAGCTCTCTCGCGCTTTGAGGAGGGGGCATGGCAGAGCAGGGCAGGGTGTACGTGTGCGACATCTGCGGCCAAGAAGTGCAGGTGGTGAAGTCCGGGGCGGGGACCCTGGTGTGCTGTAACCAGCCCATGCGCCTGAAGTGGTGAACAGCTTGGGGGCGGGCTTGCGCCCGCCCCCTTTTCCTGTTCCCGGTCCCTCACCAGTGCGATCGAAGCAAAGTGGCACAAGCAACGACTAGCTCAGCGGTCATCGCCCTGATCATCCTCGCGGGCTTTTTGGCCCGCAGGTGGGGGATCCTGTGGCCAGGGGATGAGCGGGTGTTGAACGGCTTTGTGTACTTTTTCGCCTTTCCCGCCTTTTTATTCGCCAAGCTGGCCGAAATTCGGTTCGGCCCCGAGACGTTGCGCTTCCTGGCCGCCGGGGCAGCGCCCATAGCCGCGCTCCTTTCGCTCCTCTGGCTGGTGCGAGTGTGTTTCAAGTTGCGCCGGGATCAGTTCTACCTGCTGGCAGTGGGGAGTGTGTTTGGGAACCTGGCCTTCTTCGGGCTCCCGTTCATCGAGGTGGTGTTGGGCCCGGAGGAGCCAGTGCGGCTGGCGGTGGCCATGATTGCAGCGGTGGCCCCGTTCACGGTGGGGCTCGTTCTGGTGCTGCTGGAGCTTTACGGGTTGGAAGGGGTCACGGTGGGCCGAGCTACACTCGATGTACTGCGGAGATTCGCCCGCAACCCCCTCATCATCTCCTTGGCGTTGGGGATCGCGGTGTCGCTTTCGGGGGTGGGACTGCCGCTCTTTCTGCGGAAGGCGCTTGGACTTCTGGGCGGGGCAGCGGCTCCGGTGGCGCTGTTTTCGCTGGGCGTCTTCCTCTACGGCAGGCGTTTCGGAGGGCTCACCCAGGCAGCGGCGCTTTCCTCCCTCCGGCTGCTCTTCCTCCCGGCGCTGACCTTCCTGTTTGCGTGGTTGTGGGAGCTTGGGCCCGGGGCCAGGGAGGTGGCGGTGCTCATGAACGGCACCCCGATTGCGGTGAACATGATCGTATTGAGTGCCCGCTACCGTTTCTTTGAGGAGAAAATCGCCACCCTCATCTTGATCTCCACCCTGGGCGCCCTTTTCACCATGAACTTATGGGTTTTGTTGGTGTGAACCTTCCGCCGCTCCCAGCTGGGAGCCCAGCGGAAGTGGACCCCTCAGAAATTCACCAGCGGCCGTTGTAGCGCTCCATGGCCACCGCCACGGAAACTTCTAGCTTCCTTCGATATTGCTACGCCCGATCGAAGAAGTCCTGGGACCCTTCTCGGGTGTGGGGGATCACGAACTCCTCCAGGATCTTCCCATC
>JAJOKL010000101.1 GCA_021129895.1 Candidatus Bipolaricaulota bacterium | reverse complement strand
TCCGGCCCCGGGCGCTTAACCCTGCAAGGCACTGCGCACGTAGCGTCCGACCATCTGGTGGAGGTAATGGAGGGCATGCCCATAGCCCCGTAGGGCCTGATTGACCGTGTAATTCAGGGTTCGGGCCAGCCACAGCCGGAACAGCAGCCTCTGCCAGTGGGGGTTATCGAACTGGAAGTGGTCAAGGAGCGCCTGGTAGGTGGCATACCAGGCCTCCTCGTCCATGAACCCAAACCTGGGGAAGGAACGGCAGGCTTGCATTCCCGCTCGGACATCGGGTGGGAGCACCTCCAGCAGGGACTCCTCCTCCCGGGACCACCCCTCCGTGAGGAGGGGCAGCGAGCCTTCTACGTTATAGCCCACCTTCTCGCGTACCTCTTGAGATACGGGCCCGGGATACTCCACCCGGTGGATGCCAAAGGAAGGGATCTCTTCCCCGCGAAGCGATTGGATGGCGGCGAAGCACTCGACGAGCATGGTTCTGAGGTCGGTCAACGCCCCGTACAGCTTGTGAAGTTTTCCCACGCCGATGTAGGTCTCATAGAGGCTGAAGCCGTGTTTCACCATGGTGAAGGTGTACAAAGTGTCGATCCCCCAATCGCTTTGGCGCCGCACCTTTTCTTCTTCCAGCAGCCGCTTGACCACCGGCCGGGTGAGGAGGAGCTCCCCCCCAAGTGGCTGTTCGATCCAGGGAAGGCTGCTTTTGGGCCAAAGGAGCGCGAACCCGGTGCGGGTGACGAACCAAGTGATCATGGCATCGGTGCTGGCCCGGGGGAAATAGTGGCGCACCACGTCGAAGCCTTGGTCTGCCCCCTCCTCGGCTTTGCTGATCCACTCCTGGGAAAACGAAACGATGTCCGCGTCGTAGAAGTGAAGCCTCTCGTAGCTCGTCTCCTCGAGGAAGTACTTGAGGGCGGTGTTCATGCCATCCCCCTTCCCCGGCCGGAGCGCCCCGATCCTCTCCTGCACTATGACCTTGACTGGCTTTCCATACTGCCTTTCAAGCGTGGGACAGGCCTCGGCCACGGCCGCAAAGCACTGGTCCTCGCTCGCCCCCACACACAGGACTTCCTCCACCCGGGGGTGGGAAAGGGCGGTTTTCACATTCCCGACGAGGATCTCCGGATCTTCGTTTTTGAAAGGGAAAACGACCAGGGACATTGTTACCTCCTGTTTTACTCGAGTTTGAGGGCTTTGCCTGTCTCCTCATTGAACAGGCGGATCTTTTCTTTAGTGAGCACCAGGCCGATGGTCTGACCGGGTTGCACAGTCAGGTCCGGGTTTGTGGCCACCTTGAGGATGTCGTTCCCTACCTGGACCGTGAGGAGCTGCTGTGAGCCCAAGGGTTCGGCGACGATCACGTGGGCGGGGAGGGCCCCCTCTTCCACCGTAGGACGCACCTCGATGTTCTCCGCCCTGATTCCTAGAATCAGCTCTTTCTTCACCATCTCCCGCAGCTTCTCCTCCCACTCCGGGTGCACTTCCACCGAGAAATCGCCCCCCGCCAGGTACACCTGCCCATCGCGGCTCTTGACCTGGACAGTTAGGAAGTTCATGGGCGGGGTGCCGATGAACCCTCCGACGAACACGGTAGCCGGCTTGTCGTAAACCTGGTTTGGGATGTCGAGCTGGACTATCTCCCCCTCCCGCATCACCGCGATCCTGTCCCCCAAGGACAGGGCCTCGATCTGGTCGTGGGTCACATAGACCGTGGTTGTACCTACCTCGCGGTGAAGCCGCTTGAGCTCGGCCCGCATCTGGAGCCGCAAAAGGGCGTCCAGGTTGGAGAGGGGCTCGTCCATGAGCAGCACCTCGGGCCGCATGACCAGGGCCCGGGCCACCGCCACCCGCTGGCGCTGGCCGCCCGAGAGCTGGGAGGGGTAGCGGTCCAGGAGCTCGCCTATCTGCAGGAGCTCGGCTATCTCTTTGACGGCCTTTTTTATCTCCTCCTTGGGCGAGTGACGCATCCGCAGGCCGAAGCCGATGTTCTTCTCCACGGTCATGTGGGGGAACACGGCGTAGCTTTGGAACACCATGGCGATCCCCCGTTTGGACGGCGGCAGCTCGGTCACGTCCCGGCCTCCGATGAACACCTTGCCCCGATCCACCCGCTCCAGGCCGGCGATGCAGCGCAACGTGGTGGTCTTGCCGCAGCCGGAGGGGCCCAAGAGGACCAAGAACTCCGCTTCCTTCACCAACAAGTCGAGGTCCTTGACCGCCTCCACCTTGCCGAACGTCTTGCGTACGCCCTCTAGTTTGATTTCCCCGGCCATGTCTCACCTCTCTGCTGTGGCCCACATATGGAACAGGTATCTCCGGATCAAGAACATGAAAAGGAGCGCGGGCAGGATCATGAAGAATCCACCGGCGAACCGGAAATCGAGCGGCGAGGCCCGGAGGGCGGTGATGATGTGCGCCGGCAGGGTTCGGTTGCGTACCGTGAGGATGGCTGCGGCGAACACCTCGTTCCAGGAGATCACGAAGGTGAACATGGCCGCCGCGGCCAGGCCCGGGAGGGCGAGCGGCAGGGCTACCCGGGCAAACGCCCCAAGCCGACTGCACCCCAAGGTCATCGCCGCCTCCTCCAGGTCCTTGGGCACCCCCATGAAGATCCCGGTGGTGATGATCACCGCGAAGGGTAGGGCCATGGCGGTATGGATCAACGCCACCCCCACCAGGGTATCGTAAAGCCCCCACCTGATGAAGGTGACGGCCAGAGGGACGGCGAGGAGCGCGGTGGGGAACATCCGGGTGATGAGGATCCCCATCCGGAAGGCTTCCCTTCCCCGGAAGAAGAACCTGGCCACCGCATACCCCGCCGGTGCCCCCACCGCCAGGGTGAAGGCCAAGGTGAGCACCGCCACCTTCACGCTGTTCAAAAGCGAACGCACCACCCCATGGGCACCCAGGAAGAACCGTATCGTCTCCGAGGAGAAGTGGCTAGGGATCACTGATCTAGGCCAAAGGTAAAGCTCCTGGCGGGGGGTGAAGGCGGAAATACTAATTAGGAAGACGGGGATGAGCACCCACAGGGCCAGCGTCAAGATGGCCATGTAGATCAGGGTTTGTCTGAGGAGATACCGGTAGCTCACCCCCCGATCACCTCCCTTCTGGACCTCAGATATCTCAGGTAGATCCAAGTCATTCCAATGGACATCGCCATCAACAGCACGGCATAGGCAGAGGCGACATGGGGATTGCGATATAGGAAGTGCCAGAAGTAGGCCTCCCCGGCCAGAACGGGGGTGATCTGCCCGGCCAAGGCGAGCACCACTGCGAAGGTCTGAAGGGCGAAGATGGTGCGGATGATGAGTGCCGACTGGAGCGAGGGTTTAAGCAGAGGGAGGACTACGTACCAGATCTTCTTCCAGCCCCTCGCTCCCAGGACCTCTGCCGTCTCAAGGTAGTCCTTGGAGATCATCTGTAGCCCCGCCACCAGGATCACCATCACGATGGCAGTAGCCCGCCAGTGTTCTGCCGCCACCACGGACAGGAAGGTGAAACTGATGTTCCGATAGGAAAGGTAGTGGATAGGTCTTTCGATGATCCCCAAGGTGTACAGGATCGAGTTCAAGAACCCGCGATGGGTAAAAATAGAGAGCCAGATGAGGCCGGCCGCCAGGTCCGCGATCCCCAAGGGGAGGGCGAACATGTACAAAAAGAACCTGGATCCCTTCACCCCGGAGTTGAGGAGGAGGGCCATGGCCAGGGCGGTTACCAACTGTAAGGGGACGATGGTAACGGCGAACAGGACGGTGAATTTAAGGGCATCGAAGAATCGCACGTCGGAGATCATTCTTTCAAAGTAACTCAAAGTAAACCCATCCTCACCGTAAAAAGCGAGGGTGATCGCCTTGAACAGCGGCATCAGGAAGAACACCCCGATGAAGGCGAGCGTGGGGAGAAGGAGCCAATAGGGAAGCAATGTATCCGTCCCCAGAAATTTCCGGAGACGCCCGTTCATGCCCCGATCCCTCAGGAACCGGGTTGGAACTAGCCGCATTTTTCCCTTTCCACTGATGACCTTCTTTCAGACTCCCTACTTAAGCGTTCACCCAGGGGGTGAGTGGCCTGTAGGACACCCCATCACGGGGATCCCCATGGATCCAGGTGAGGCTACTTTTTTCCTGCCCACGAGCTTTACACCGCCGCCTTTCAGGGGCTTCACCTGCTGGGTGAACAGGGCCCGCGGCCGAATCGGCGGTTCCCCATGATACCCCCACGATCCTTTTAACC
>JAJOKL010000027.1 GCA_021129895.1 Candidatus Bipolaricaulota bacterium | reverse complement strand
ACCCACGTTCCGTACGGAATCTGGACGGGGTAACGCTTGCATTGGTCAAATTGTCCGGGGAAAAACGGTTGTTCTTGTCCCAGCCCCTCCCAGGATTCCCTGAGTTGGAACAGGCGGGGGAGGGGTATCTCGCTCCCCTGAGCTTCCCCACTGCCCAGGCCCTGCAGCAGCACCTGTCGGAGCTGCGACCCCGTAGGCTTCCACCCGGTCCCAGTTTCGGGTTCGGGGATCGGATCGGCCTCGCCACCCCCGGACATGTGCGGGCCTTGGCAGGGGCCAAGGTGTTCCCGGTGCTCGCCCAGCAGTCGGTCCGAGAGAACACCCGCACCGGGAGAAGCTTCCAGGATGTGCTGGCTTCCGCGATCTTCGGGGCGTTCCAAGAGGGCTACAAGAGAGGCTTCGGTGCGGACGCCGATCACCTGAAGAGCGTGGAGGAGGCCACAGCCGCCGCCTCGTTGGGTTACACCATGTTCACCTGTGATCCCTCTCACTTGGTGCAGCCGGTGGAGCGGCTTCCAGAGGAGGATCTCCTGGCCCGCTTCCGCGCCCTCCCCCAGGCAGAGTCCCTCACCAAGACCTACCTGGGCAAGAACATCCCCATCAAGGGCCTGGGGAGGATTCGGTTCTCCGAGCGGGACCTGGCTGCAGCTGCGGTCAAGTACCTGCCGGCAGTGGAATTCGCCGCTGCCATGTATGCCGGGCTCAAGGAGAAACTTCTTGCTGGGTTTGATTTCGAGCTCTCCCTGGACGAAGCGGACGTCCCCACCTCCCCCATGGAGCACTACTTCGTGGTGCGAGAGCTGCAAGCCCGGGGGGTGGAACTCGCCAGCCTGGCCCCCCGGTTTGGGGGGGTGCTGGAAAAGGCGGTGGACTATCGAGGCAGCCTGGAGGTGTTCCGGCGGGACCTGCGGGCCCACATCGCCATCGCCAAAATACTCGGCGGGTACCGGATCAGCCTCCATTCCGGCTCTGACAAGTTCAGCCTGTATCCGGTGCTCGCCCGGGAGGGGGAGGGGATGTGGCACGTGAAGACCGCTGGCACGAGTTACCTGGTGGCGTTGGAGGTGGTCTCCCGCTGCGCCCCGGAGCTGTTCCGAAGGATCGTGCGGCTGTCCTGCGAGCGGTTCCAGGAGGACCGGGCCACCTATCACCTGTCCACGGATCTTGCCCGCGTCCCGGAGCTAGCGTGCCTTTCCGATGAGGAGCTTCCGCAGCTCCTGGAGCAGGAGGACTCGCGGCAGGTGCTGCATGTGGCGTTCGGCTCCGTGCTCACTGGGCCCTTGGGCGAGGAGCTCCGCCGGGTGCTGGCTCAGCATGAGGAGGAATACGCCGAGGCATTGGCCCGGCATCTCGGGCGACACTTGATCGAGTTGGGGGTGAAAGGTGATGGGTGAATTTTCCGGAAAGGTGGCGGTGATAACGGGCGGGGGCGGGGTGCTGTGCTCGGCCATCGCCGAAGGCCTGGCCTGGGAAGGGGTGGTGGCGGTGCTCCTGGACTTGGCGGAGGACAAGGCCCAGGCCGCCCTGGAAAGGGTGCGCCGGGCCGGCTCGGACGGACTGGCCATAAAGACCGACGTCCTCACCCGCACCGACCTCGAGGCGGCGCTTGAACGAACCCTTTCCGCCTATGGTCGGGTGGACTTCCTGATAAACGGGGCCGGAGGGAACCACCCCAAGGCCACCACCTCCCAGGAAGTTCCGTTCTTCGAGCTTCCGGAAGACGCGGTGCGGTTCGTGTTCGACCTCAACTTCATGGGCACGTTCCTCGCCTGCCAGGTGTTCGGCCGGGCCATGGCCACCCGCCAGGAGGGGGTGATCCTGAACATCGCCTCCATGGCCGCCATCCGGCCCCTGACCCGGATCCCAGCGTATTCTGCGGCCAAGGCGGCGCTGACCAACTTCACCCAGTGGCTGGCGGTGCACATGGCCCAGGAGTACTCCCCCAAAATCCGGGTGGTGTCCATCGCCCCGGGGTTCTTCCTCACCGAGCAGAACCGGTTTTTGCTCCAGGACGAACGTGGGGAGCTCACCCCGCGGGGGAAGCAGATCATCGCCCATACCCCCATGGGCAGGTTCGGGGCGCCGGAGGACCTGTTGGGAGCGGTGCGGTGGCTCCTCTCGCCTGCCGCTTCCTTCGTCACCGGGGTGGTCATCCCCATCGACGGTGGTTTCTCCGCCTATTCCGGGGTGTGACGGAGCCTGCCCCGCAAACCTCAAAGGAGCGGGGCAGGCTCTCGCCCGGCCCGGTTCCATGCCCCGGGTTAAAGGAGCTTTTGAAGGTTTGAATTTGGGAACCGGCGATCTGGTTGCGGGGCCCCTTTTGACGCTGCGCCAGGAAAAAGAGGGCGCAATCGGTCATAAAAGAGGAGTAGAAAGGAGTTCCTTGAACCCGGATCCTCAAAGGATCCGGATTCAGGAAGGAGGCATAGGTGAGCATCAGAAACCTCGACAAGATCTTTAAACCGCAGCGGATCGCCGTGATCGGGGCGAGCAGCAACCCCCAGAGCGTGGGCTATACCGTGCTCAAGAATCTGATCGGGGCCGGGTTCCAGGGCGTGGTGTACCCGGTGAACCCCAAGCGTGAAGCGGTGCAGGGAATCCAGGCTTATCCCAACGTGGCCGGCCTTCCCAAGACCCCGGATCTGGCGGTGATCTGCACCCCGGCCCGCACCGTACCCGGGATCGTGCGGGAATGCGGGGAGGCCGGAATCCAGGGCCTGGTCATCATATCGGCCGGGTTCAAGGAAGCCGGGGAGCAAGGGAAGGCCTTGGAACAGGAGATCCGCCAGATCGCCCGCGAGTTCGACGGCATGCGCATCATCGGTCCCAACTGCCTGGGGATCATCGTCCCTGGGCTCAAGCTCAACGCCAGCTTCGCCGGGGCCATGCCGCAACCAGGACACGTGGCATTCATATCCCAGTCCGGGGCCCTGTGTACCTCGGTTCTGGATTGGGCCCTGGAGGAGGACATCGGCTTTTCCTATTTCGTCTCCATCGGGAACATGCTGGACGTCGACTTCGGTGACCTCATTGACTACTTCGCCGAGGATCCCGGCACCCAATCCATCATCCTGTACGTGGAATCGATCACCGAGGCCCGGGAGTTCATGTCCGCCGCCCGGGCGTTTGCCCGCACCAAACCCATCGTAGCCTACAAGGCCGGGCGATTCGCCGAGTCGGCCAAGGCCGCCGCCTCCCTACTGGGGCCATGGCCGGGGAGGACGCGGTGTACGATGCCGCCTTCCAACGGGCCGGGGTGGTGCGGGTGTTTGAGATCGGGGACATCTTCGACTCGGCGGAGCTTTTGGCCCGGGTGCGACCTCCCTTGGGCCCCAATCTGGCCATCGTCACCAACGCCGGGGGTCCCGGGGTGATGGCCACCGATGCCCTCATGGCCCGCCAAGGGCAACTGGCCGAGCTCTCCCAGGCCACCCTCGCCAAGCTCAACGAGGTGTTGCCCCCGTTTTGGTCCCATGGAAACCCGGTGGACGTGCTCGGGGATGCCTCCCCGGAACGGTACGCCCAAGCCACCGAGATCGTCCTCTCCGACCCCGGGGTGGATGCCGCCCTGGTGATCCTCACCCCCCAGGCGATGACCGACGCCACCGGGACGGCCCAGACGCTGGCTGCCCTTGCGGACAAGACGGGCAAGCCGGTGCTCGCGGCCTGGATGGGAGGTGCGGCCGTACGTGAGGGGGTCGAGATCCTCAACGAGGCCGGGGTGCCCACCTACACCACCCCGGAGCAGGCGGTGCGGGCGTTCATGCATCTGGTGCATTACGGCCGCAACCTTGAGATGCTGTACCAAACCCCGCGAGAGGTCCCGGTCAAGTTCACTGTGGAGCGGGAGGTGGTGCGGGGGAAGTTCAGCGCGGTGTTCGCCGAGGGCCCCGAGGTGCTCACCGAGGAGCTTTCCAAGGAGCTCCTCTCCGCCTACGGCATCCCAGTGACCGAGCCCAAGCCCACCCGGACCGCCGAGGAAGCGGTGGCCGTGGCCGAGGAACTCGGGTATCCGGTAGTGCTCAAGGTCCTCTCCCCTCAGATCACCCACAAGACCGACGTAGGGGGAGTGATCCTGGGGCTGGAGACGGCTGAACAGGTGCGGGCTGCCTTTGAGCGGATCGTTGCCTCGGCCAAAGAGAAGCGCCCCGATGCTCACATCGAGGGCGTCACGGTGCAACGGATGGTCAGGACGCGGGACGGGTTCGAGATGATCCTCGGCGCTAAAAAGGACCCCACCTTCGGCACCGTGATCATGGCCGGGATGGGGGGGATCGCAGCGGAGGTGTTCCGCGATCGGGCGCTGGGGCT
>JAJOKL010000040.1 GCA_021129895.1 Candidatus Bipolaricaulota bacterium | reverse complement strand
GGGGCCATCGTGCGCCTGATCCTGGAGCGGAAGTTGCGCCTGGACCTGTTCGCCCTGATCGACGAGACGGCCGAGCTCTACCCCCAGGTGGAGGGGGGTAAAGACAGCGATGCAGTGAAGGCGTTCCTGGTGGACCGGCTGCGGGCCAGCCTGCGGGCCGATTACGAGCTCCCTCACGACGTGGTGGAGGCGGTGCTGGCCGCCCCCCGGGGGGATTTTTTGGGGGCCCTGGAGCGGGCCCGGGCCCTGGCTGCCCTGCGGGGGGAGCCGGCCCTGGCCGATCTGGCGGTGGCCTTCTCCCGGGTGCGCAACATCACCAAGGATTCCCACAGGGCCGAGTTCGACCCGGACCTGTTCTCCGAGGAGGCCGAGCGGGAGCTATGGCGCGCCTACCTCAAGGCGGAGGGCCATCTGCGGCAGGCCCTGGGGGAGCGGGACTATGATCAGGCCATCCGGCACCTACTCGCTCTGAAAGAACCCATCGACCACTACTTCGATGAGGTGCTGGTGATGGCGGAAGACCAAAAGGTGAGGGAGAACCGGCTTGGGTTCCTGCGCCGGGTCACCGAACTGTTCCTGGAGGTTGGGGACTTGAGCCGGCTGGTGGTGCCATAGGGGGTTCCGGCGCCTGGTAATGGCCGGGGATCCGATGAAGGGAAACCAGGCGCGGGGTGAGAGAAGAGGTTTTAGGGCTTGGGGAGAAGGGGGAAGTAGCGGAGGCGAGTTAGATCCGGAAGAGATTCCGCCTCCAGGGACTCCCCACCGCCTCCCCGCCCCACCGGTCCACTTGGGACCGGGAAAAAGGAGGCAGCTACGCTGAAGGGGAATCACATCTTGATCACCGTGGAACGGGGCCCCATGGGCACCCGCAAGCGGGTGGCCATCGTGGAGGAGGGTCGCCTGGTGGAGGTGCACTTCGAGGTGCCTCGCCACCGGCCTTTAGTGGGGAACATCTACAAAGGGAAGGTGGAGACGGTTCTCCCGGGGATGGGGGCAGCGTTCGTGGACGTTGGGGAGAAGCAGGCGCTGTTTCTGTCCCAGCACGAGATCAACGACGCCATGCTCATCGCCCGGGGGTTCGAGCCGTGGAAGGGCCCGGTTCCCATCCAGAAGGTGCTCAGGCCCGGCCAGTCCATCATCATCCAGGTGCGTCGGGAGGGGGTGGGCAAGAAAAACCCCCAAGGCACCACCAAGATCAGCCTGCCGGGCCGGTATTGGGTGTTCCTGCCCAAAGAGGACCGGGTGGCCGTGTCCCGCCGCATCACCGATCCCGAGGAGCAGCGGCGCCTGAGGCAGCTTGCCTATGAGCTCAAAGCCCCCGGGGAGGGGCTCATCGCGCGCACTGCCGCCGCTGGGCGCCCCAAGGAGGACCTGGAGCGGGACTTCAAGTTCCTGCTCGGTACCTGGAAGGGGATCGAAGAGGAGGCGAAGAAATCCAGCGCCCCCAAGCTCCTGTATCAGGGCCTGGACCTGGTGCGGAGCCTGATCCGGGACCGGTTCACCGAGGACGTAGCCTCGCTGATCGTGGACGATGAGGAGCAGCACAAGGAGATCCTGGACTTTTTGAACTATCTGCATCTCAAGGAACTGAAAGGTCGGGTGAAGCTGTACCGGGGGAAGCTCCCCCTGTTCGTGCGCTACGACATCGAGCGGCAGCTACGGGAGGCGCTGCAGCGCCGGGTCCCCCTAATGGGCGGGGGGTTTTTGACCATCGACGAGACCGAGGCCCTCACCTCCATCGATGTCAACACCGGCTCGGATGTGCGGCACAAGAACCAGGATGCCGCCATCCTGAACACCAACCTGGAGGCCGCCGCCGAGATCCCGCGCCTTTTGCGCCTGCGAAAGATCTCCGGGATCATCATCGTTGACTTCGTGGACATGGCCAGGAAGTCCGACGAGCGCAAGGTGATCGAGCGGCTGAAGGAGGAGCTCAAAAAGGACCGGGTGCCGGCGGACTTCATCGACATCACCAAATTGGGGCTGATCGAGATCACCCGCCGCAAGGAGGGGGAGTCCCTGGCCACCATGCTGGAGGACCTGGGGGAAGGTTGATGGCTCCCACTCCCAGGGCTAGAATCGTTGCGAGGGCGGATAGCTCAGTTGGTAGAGCGCTCCCTTCACGGGGGAGAAGTCGGGGGTTCGAGTCCTCCTCCGCCCATTTGTTTTTGCCTATCTGGAGGGACCACAAAGGCGCCAAGGCACCAAGAACTCCTCGCGTCAAGCCTCCCTTGATGGCAACTTCCTGCAAAACACCTTCGGCACGACATCCAGGTCAGAACCAGAAACCCTTGGTGTCTTCGCGCCTTAGTGGTGATCATGCTGTCCTTGAAAAGGGGGTCTCGGGATCGTGGGGTATGTGACACTTGAGGGCCTGCCAGCGTTGGGGAAGAGCGAGCTCCTCTCGGCCATCCGCCTGTTCTACCCCGGGCAGGTGCTGGTGCTGCCCGAGCTGGTGAAGGAGGTGGGGGAGCGGGAGGGGCTGGATCCGTTTCGGGAGCGAGACCGGCTTAACCGGGCCGTCTTGGCCGCCCTCCCCCGCAGACAGGAGGAAATCAAAAAGGCCCTGGCCCAGGGTCTTATCGTGGTGGAGGAGTCGCACCTTGCGGTACACGCCGCCTACTCCGCCGCCCTGGGGGACGGTGATTTTCTGGCGGAGTTCGAAAAGCTCGAGAAAAAACTGCTGTGGCCGGACCAGTTCCTGGCCCTGGAGGCCCCGATCCCGGTGTCCCTGGCCCGCCAGGCGGCTCGGGCCGAATCCCGTTGGCAGGTGGGCCGCGAGCTTTTGGAACGGATGCAGGGGTGGCTTTCTACCTGGCACGCCCGCCGGGGGGACGAGGTCCTGAGTATCGACGCCGACCGCCCTCCCCAGGAGGTGCTGGTCGAGCTTGCTGGGGCCCTGGGGCTCGCCTACCGCTCCCTGCCGGCCGGGGAGGTGCTCTCCTACCTGATCCTGCTCGGCCGGCCGGCAGCGGGAAAGTCCGAGCTCATCCAGTTCCTGCGGGGGCTGCCCCCGGATGAGCGGGCGGAGTGTTACCACCTAGGCACCATCCAGGTGCTGACGATTTTCCTATTCTGTGGGAGAAGTTCATCGAGGACGACATCTGGGAGGATGTGGGAAAGGGCCGGCTCATCTCCGCCCGGGCGGAGGAGAACTACTACGTGACCTGCGACTTCACCTGGCCGTTTTTGATCGAGAAGCTGAACCAGCGGATCGAGCGGGAGCCCGTGCTTCCAGGGCGCACGCTCCTTGTCGAGTTCTCCCGGGGCGGGGAGGGGGCCTGCCGAAAGGCCCTGGCGCGGCTCTCCCGTCGGGCCCTGGAGCGAGGGGCGATCCTGTACCTGGACGTTTCATTTGAGGAGTCCTGGCGCCGTAACCAGGCCCGCTACGACCGGGATCGGCGTGGCGGCATCCTTACCCACGCCGTCCCCTGGGAGGAGATGGAGCGCACCTATCGGACCGACGACTGGCGGGAGCTCGCCCCCGAGCCGGCGGGCTATCTTGAAGTCCAGGGGGCGCGGGTGCCCTACGTGACGGTGGCAAACGAGCCAGAGCCCCTGACCCCGGACGACTTCGCGGACCGCTATCGACCTGCCTTCGAGGAGCTTTATCGACTATGGAAGAAAAGGACCTGAAGCAAGAGTGTTACATGCTTTTGGGGGAGGCCCCCACTGAGGAGGCCGCCGCCCGGATCGCCGAGGTGTTTTCGGCCTGCCCCTATGTGTACTTCATGGGGGCGTTCGGGAAGATGGTGGTGGGGATTTATTTCCTTTCTGGGGCGCACAAGTGGTGGCTGCGGGCGGTGGCGGAGAACCCCCAGGCCACGTTGGGCCTGGTGCGGGCGGCCCTGTATGTGACCGAGCGGCCCGCCTTCCCGATGGGGATGGAGCCCCGGGTCCCGGAGGCCCGGGGGGACCGCTCCCCCTGTGGGGCCTACTGTCCGGAGTGCCCCCGCTACCGGGACCCCTGCCGTGGCTGCCCCGCCTCCCGCCATTTCCTAGGCCCTCAGGACTAGCCGAGCGAGGTCCGCCACCGCCAGCGTCCCGTCTTCCAAGGTGCTTTCCCAGGCCGCCGCGCAAACAAGATTAGCCCTTCCGCTCCGACTCGATCTCCCGCTTGAAGGATTTGATGATCCACATTCGGATCAAGGTGGTATAGGGGACGCCGATCTTTTGGGCATAGGCCTTCAAGCGCTCCACGAACTCTCGCTCCAGCCTCAGGGAGACCACCTGCATCTTTGGGCGGACGAAGACCACGTCGTCGGCCTCCTCGAACTCGTCGAGGAATTCCGTCGTGTCATAAGTATCCCAGAACTCCGCCTCCTCCCGGAGCGACTTGAACTCCGGGATC
>JAJOKL010000007.1 GCA_021129895.1 Candidatus Bipolaricaulota bacterium | reverse complement strand
GCCGGCGGGAAAGCCCCTTGGGGATGGCCACCTTGAGCCGCACCAGAAGGTCCCCTCGCCGGCGGCCCTGGGGCAGCCCCCGCCGAAGATCGAAGATGTAAGGACCCTGGGCTGGATGACCCACGTGATGGAATCTGGGCTCTCCCTGCCGAAGGGTTCTGAAACGGATGAATTGCTATCCTTTCTTGGATAGGGCCGCTCCCCACAGCTTGGCTTCCGAGAGGATCTGATTGAAGGCGCAGTACGGTTCCGGAACTGGTGCGGTTAAAGAGTGGGAAACGTTATAAGCTAGGGCTCGGCAGCCGCCGCCACACAGGTGTCTAAAAGTACAATCCCGGCACCCAGGGATGTCAGCCACGGTGATCTCCCTTACCTTTTCCAAAACGGACGAGCCCTTGAAAGCCTCGATCAGGGAGACTGTCGCAAGGTTTCCGGCCGCAAACCCTTCTTTCATCAGGCCTTGGCATGGATAAATCGTCCCATCTGCGTCTATGGCGATCACACCGAATGCCGCACCACACCTATTGCGCCAAACAAATTTTTCTCGGCCTTCAGATCCGGTCAACTCAGTCACTGTTTTTTCGAGGGCATCGTTCATCTCCTGCAGAATTGGGTTAAAATCGGGGGCAAGCAGAGTGTCACGAACATCGCCTTGGAGGATGTAAAGCTGACGAACCACTCGATCTGCCCCCACCCCTTTCGCGAAAGCTTCGAAATCAGTGTAAGTTTCCTGTTGGTTTTGTCGAGATAGTACCCCGGAAATTACCACTTCCTTTACGCCGGCTTCTTTGAGGCGTCCAATGGCCTCGATGACTTGTTGATGGGTCCCTTTACCACGGTGAAGATCATGAGGCTCTGGCAAAGTTGAGTCCAGACTTACGGTTACTTGATCACAGGTTTGGGAGATCGCATTTGCAATCTTTTTATCGATAATTAAGCCGTTTGTAAGCAGAACTGTGCGAAATCCCATTCGACGGGAGAGCTCTGCTATCCTCAGAGCTTCGGGGTGGAGCAAAGGCTCCCCGCCTGTCAGGAGCACCGTGTGAACATCCAGTTCTTTTGCCTCTCGCAGTGCCTTCAAGGCGACTTGCAAAGGTAAGTCTCCACGTCCCTTTTCCTCTCTTAAGGGTCGGTTATAGCAATAGGTGCACCTCAGGTTGCAGCGAGTGGTCAGGTGAAGATAAAGGTCCGAAAGCCGCGGGTCGCGTGGGACACCAACCGCAGGAGAAAAGCTACCTCCCGCGGGCAATAGGATCCTAACTTCTTTCAGAGACCGGATGAGCGACTTCACCTCCGTGGCTACTTCAGTGTAGTCAAAGCCATATTTTGTCGAGATCTCCAATATAATTTCTTTTTGTTCCTTGTGGCTTGCGATCATCGTGATGATATCTGCGCCTATTTCGTTCGTGAGGGCCCAATCAAGGGTGGCGGAACGGAAGAAAAGGTGCCAAGGTCCCCGTGTCAGGTGGACCACATCTTCCGCTAGCTCCAGTGTGCTTTGCATAATCCACCCTCCTGGGGTAGGGGGCCCGCCGATACGTTTCTCTGGTTAAAAGGCAATCGACGAGTGGGGTTACGTGAGTTTCGCCCCTTCGCCTGCACCCTCGCCAGCGCCGCCTGTGCAGCCACAGCCACAGCCGCAGCCAAGCGGCCTGGTATTAAGAGGCGAGCCAATTGCGAGAACTATCTCTAGTTTCCGCATCCTTCCTCACCTCCTTTCCCGTTCCCCAGGTTCGGCACTGGCGGGCCCCCATCTTCCGGCCTTTCCTCCCGCCCCTTGCCCAGCCCCGTGGCCTCCTCCTGCTTGACACTCGCAAGGACAAGAGCAGTCCTGAGCTTCGTTGCCCTTGCCCGCCGAGATCTTGAGCTCAAGACTAAACCGGTCCACCGGGCATCACCTCCCTTTGGTTGCTGTGGCGAGCTGTTCTTGGAAGATGCACTGGTATTCCCCACCTTGCGCTATAAGATCTCCATGGGTGCCTTCCTCCACCAAGCGCCCTTCCTTGAGGACAAAAATCCAATCGGCGGACTTCACCGTCGTCAAGCGGTGGGCGGCCACGATCAAAGTGGTGTTTGGCAAAAGTTCGTTCAGGGATTGCCAGACCTTGCCTTCGGTTTCCGAATCCATCGCCGAGGTAGCCTCATCGAGGAGAAGGATTTTCGGCTTGCGCAAGACTGCCCGACAGAGAGCGAGAAGTTGTCTCTGGCCCCCTGAAAGCTTCCCTCCGCGCTCTCCAATTACGGTATCGTAGCCGCTTGAGAGCCCCTCGATGAACTCGTGAGCGCCCAAGGCACGGGTGACTTTTAGGATCTCTTCGTCGGAGATATTTGGATCGCCACCACGTAGGTTATCCAGTACTGTGGCGGAAAAGAGGAACACCTCCTGTGTCACCAAGACCACCTGGCGTCGCAGGGAGGCGAGGTCTACCTCCCGCACCTCTTGGCCGTCGATGTAAATCGTACCCTCAGTAGGGTCATGAAGGCGAACGAGAAGGGAAAGCAAGGTGGATTTCCCAGAGCCGGTACGCCCCACTAGGGCCACCTTGATCCCCGGCGCCATGGCCAGGGACACGCCCCGCAAAGCCACGGTTCCATTGGGGTAAACGAACGTGACCCCGTTGACCCTCACCTCTCCAGAAGGGATATGGAGAGGGCTTCCTCCCGAGAGTTCCGGTTGTTCGTCCAGAAGTTCAAAGATGCGCCGGGCTGCAACTCGGGCTCGCTGCAGGTTGAGATTGGTGGTGATGAGGGATTGGGTCGGCCCATAAAGGTACGTAATAAGAGAGGTGAAGGCTATCACGGTTCCCAGCGAAAGTCCCCCCTGCATTATCCGGTAGGCACCGAGCCAGAGCAGGAGTACAGGACCGGCCTCCACGATGAAGGTAAGCACCCCGCTGGCGATGGCCCCCACTGTGTTGGTGCTGATGTTGGCCCACTTGAGGCATTCGATAGCCTTAGCCACCTTCCCCTCCACCCATTTCGCCAATCCAAGGAGTTTGGTGGTGAGCACGGAGGAGAGGGCCTCTCCCAGTTCCCGAGAGACAAGGGCATCCCCCTCCTGGATCCCCTGGCAGAGGGCTTGCATCCTCATGTTCAGCCGCCGTGAGGCCAAGGCCAACACGGGAAGTATCGCTACGGCTACGAAAGCCAGTCGCCAGTCCAGCCAGAAAAGGATTCCTGCTCCGGTTACGAGGAAGATTGCGTTGGTGATGATGCTTAGGGTACCGAGAAAGAACCCCTTGGCTACCGCGGGATCGCTACGTATCCGGGCCATCAGATACCCCACTTCCCGGTCCTTAAAGAAGGCAGGGGGCAGGAGCATGATGTGCCTGAGAAGAGTGTTTTGCACGTCCTGGACAAGCGTTTCCTCGGAGACAACCGTCAGATATTGCCTTAGGTAGAAAAGCAGTCCCCTGATGCCTACAAGCGTCACAAGCGCTGCCCCGATCAGGCTCAGCTCCCCGAACCTTCCTTGGGGGATGAACTCGTCGACGATTTTCCGGAAAAGAAGCGGAATGGGAAAGGTCAGGGCCATGGATCCGAGCATAGCCGTGACAAGTGCCAAGCCCAGCTTCCAGCGGGGGAGGATGAATCGTGTCAGGAACCGACGGATCGGTGATTTCATCGTCCCTCCTTTTCCCCCTCCCCAGTTGCCAGGTGTGGTATGCCGGAGAGCACATAGCTTGCGACCGCAAGGAGGGTAAACAGTGTAGAGATCCCGTGAACGGTCGCTTCGTACTCGTCCCGGCCCTTCTTTCGCACCATGCCGCTCCCCTCGAGGATGCGGAGGTGATGATAAAACTGTCCCTGGCTAAGACCGCTCCTTTTCATCAGTTCTGCCGAGCGGTAAAACCCCTCCTGCAATGCCAAAAGGAGTCGCAGTCGCTCAGCGCTTACCATGCTCTCAAAAGTCCGGAACACCTCCGGCCGCAATACCTTTTCTATCCCCGCACCAGAGAAGAGCTCGTACCAGGAGGAAACCCGGGCGGGGGGCTTTCGATGAACTCCGGCGATCAAAACCTGCACGCCTTCTTTGTCTAGCAACTGATCTAAGCTACCAAAAAGCTGATTCAGGGTCGGTTGGAGATCGGCGGGGACGACCAATGGGAGGGCAGGCAACGGGACGTTCCCCTTGGGGAGCTGGGAACGCAGTCGTGCCAGTTGGTCCGCGAGCTGGCGTAAGGCTTGTTCCAAGCGAGCAAGGTCCTCCAACTTTTTCCCCTCGTAAGCACGTAGTTACGTAACATTATAATAACGAGCGGCGGGCTTGTCAACCTTATGGGGTAGATGCGCCAACACATGGTGACCCACCCCGGGTGCCGGAACTTGGGGCGTTCGAGGAGTTCTTGAAAAGGTGTGGCATCCCTCCCATCCGTAAACTCGCACAAACCGCTATGAAAGGAGG
>JAJOKL010000038.1 GCA_021129895.1 Candidatus Bipolaricaulota bacterium | reverse complement strand
CCGTGCACATGGAAATTCCTTGGCTGCTACTGCCAGTCCGAGCACAAATTATGCTGTCGTGAGGCCTGCTATGATATCTGGGGAAGTATTAAGGCAGTGCGTACTTGGTGTGGTTGGGTGTCTAACTGTGAAGATTTGCCAGCCCTGCCTAAAGGACGTTATGCCATAGCCATATAAGAGCTCAATCGGAGGAGGTGGATAATGCATAAGTGTAAAAAAACGGTAGGCAACCTCTTAGTAATTTTTCTTGCGGGGGTGGGGCTCCTCGGGGCCGAGGGTTGGACCTTGGGCCCCTGCCCCCCAGTGGAGCCGGGCCGGGTTTGCTCCCTGCCGACCCAGGCAGTCCGCGCTGCCTTCAGCCCTGATGGAAACCTGCTCGCCTGCCTGGAGCCCTCCCGGGTCCAGGTGTGGGACCTCTCCACCGGGGGCCTCCTGTGGGAGGCGGTCGCGCCGCTGGCAGTGGAGCGCGATGGCCTGGTCCTGTCCGGCATACAGTTCACTGACCTCCTCATCCCCCCGGATGGGAGCACCGTGGTGGCCGTCCTCACCGATGGCACTTTGCGGGAGTGGGATTTGAAGACGGGCGAGGAGATAACCACGGTGCTGGTGTCGGAGGATCACAATCGTCTTGCCATCTCCCCAGATGGGGCGTGGCTGGCGGTGAACGCCTACTTGGCCGGGGAGACGTTCATCTGGGACCTGGCTTCCCGGGAGCCGGTGATGGTGCTTCCCCGCACCCGAGGGGCGGTGGCGTTCAGCCCGGACGGCCAGTGGCTACTGGTGGGGAAGGCGGATGGGACCCCCGAGCTCCTGAGAGTGGGGAGCTGGGAGCTCGTGCGCCCCCTGCCCCCGCTTCCTGGACTACTGGTCGTGGCCTCCTTCAGCCCGGTTGGGCGTCTCCTCGCCCTGGCCGGTTGGGACTCCCTGGTGCGGGTGTATGACCTGGGCACCGGGGAGCTGATCCATTCCCTGGCGGGGCACAGGGAACCCGTGTCAGCAGTGGCCTTCTCCCCGGATGGAAGTGTGCTGGCCTCCGGTGGCCGGGACGAGCTGGTGCTGTTTTGGGACCTTCTCCACCGGAGAGAAAATCGGTCAATTGGATCTGTGGGCAGCCCTGGGGCTGGATGAGGGGGTATCGCCCGCCTTCGCAGCTGCCGTCCGCCGGGGCCGGTGGATCTCCGGCCTCGCATTCAGCCCCAAAGGGGGGATCCTGGCCACCTGCGGGGTGGGGGAGCCGGGCTTGGGTTGGCTTCAGCTCTGGCACCTGGCGGGACTGTGGTGATCTCCGCCCCCCGGTAGGAATGGCCTATGTGAAAAGGGATGAGGGGCTAGGAGATCCTGGATCGTCCCCCCTTCCTACCAGCCCGGCCAGTGAAACAGCGTCCCTCTGGCTGCTGCGGAGGACCTGTGGCCCGCGCCAGGCCCAGGGGCTAGAATTCACTGGCTTGGCAAAGTTCGTGTTCGTCACCGGTGGGGTACTGTCCGGCCTGGGGAAGGGCGTGATGGCCGCTTCCCTGGGCGCCCTCCTCCGCGCCCGAGGCCTTAGTGTCACCCTCCAGAAGATCGACCCCTACCTGAACGTGGACGCCGGCACCATGAACCCCTACGAGCACGGGGAGGTGTTCGTCACCCAGGACGGCCTGGAGACGGACCTGGATATCGGACACTACGAGCGGTTCACCCACCAGGACCTATCCCGGGTCAACTACCTCACCACCGGCCAGGTGTACTGGAACGTGATCCGGCGGGAGCGCCGGGGCGACTACCTGGGGCACACCGTGCAGGTGGTCCCCCACATCACCGACGAGATAAAGCGATTGGTCCGCAGCGCCCAGGAGGCCACCGGGGCCGAGGTCACCATCGTGGAGGTGGGGGGGACGGTGGGCGATATCGAGGGCCTGCCCTATCTTGAGGCCTTGAGACAGCTCCGGGATGAGCTCCCCCGGGTGGATACTTGCTTCGTACACCTCACCTACGTGCCGGTCCTGTCCACCACCGGGGAGCTCAAAACCAAGCCCACCCAGCACTCGGTGCGGGAGCTGCGGGAGGCCGGCATCCAGCCGGACTTTCTGGTGGCCCGCTGTCCGGCGCCCCTCCCCCCGGGGCTGCGCCGCAAGATCGCCCTGTTCTGCGACGTGGCCCCGGAGCACGTGATCGAAAACCGGGATCTTCCCACCATCTACCAGGTGCCCCTGGCACTGCGGGAGGAGGGTTTGGACGAGAAGCTCCTTGCTCGCCTGGGGCTCTCCCCCGGGGGGGCCTACCTCACGGCCTGGCAAAAGTTCGTGGACCGCCTTCGCTCCCCGGAGCGGCGGGTGAGGATCGGGATCGTGGGAAAATACGTGGAGCTCCACGACGCCTACCTCTCCATCCTGGAGGCGTTGACCCACGCCGGGGCGGCGCTGGGGGGGGAGGTGGCCGTGCGCTGGATCCCCTCCCAGGCGGTGGAGGAGGACCTGAGGGTGCTGGAGGGGGTGGCGGGGATCCTGGTGCCAGGCGGGTTCGGGGAGCGGGGGATCGAGGGGAAGGTGCTGGCCGCCGGATACGCCCGGCGGGAGGGCCTGCCGTACTTCGGGATCTGCCTGGGCATGCAGGTGGCGGTGATCTCCTTCGCCCGAGAGGAGCTGGGCCTGACGGAGGCCAACTCCACCGAGTTCGACCCCAGAACGCCCCACCCGGTGATCGACATCCTCCCCGAACAGGGGGGGATCGAGGACAAGGGGGGGACCATGCGCCTGGGGGCTTACCCGGCCGTCCTGGCCCCGGAAAGCCGGGCCAGAGCCCTGTACGGGGTCCCCGAGATCCGGGAGCGGCACCGCCATCGGTACGAGTTCAACCCCGAGTACCTGGAGCGGTTCGAGGCCGCCGGGATGCTGGCCACCGGCCGCTCCCCGGACGGGAGGCTAGTGGAGATCGTGGAGGTCCCGGGGCATCCCTGGTACGTGGGGGTGCAGTTCCACCCGGAGTTCACCTCCCGCCCCCTGCGCCCCCACCCCCTGTTCCTGGGGTTCATGCAGGCATGTTTATCCTGCTCTTCCTAGTGGGCCTGGTCGCCTTCTCCCAGGAGGTGGAGCTCCACGCCCCCTGGCTTACCGTGTACGACGCGGAGGGGCGCCCCCGTTGGGAGATCTCCCTGGACCGGCTTTACAGGACCGATTCAGGCTGGGAGGGGGAAGGGGTGGAGGTGCGCCTGTATTGGGAGGGGGAATTGGAGTTCTCCTTGCGGGCAGCCCGGCTTGCCGCGGGCCGCCTGGGCCGGGTGTGGACCCTAAGCGGGGAGATCACCGGCGAGGCCGGGGGGCTGGAGCTAGCTTGCCGGGAGGCCGTGTGGGACGATGGCCTCACTCTGACCGAACTCTCGGTGGCGGGAGCCGACCTCCGCCTTTCCGCCGCCTCCGCCCGCTGGTCCCAAGGGGAAGAAGTGCACTTGACCGAGGTGGAGGCCGAAAGCCAGGGCTGGCTGGTGAGGCTGACCACGGCGGTCTACTGGTTGGAGTCGGGGCTTTTGGAAGGGGAGGAGGCGGTGATCCTCGGCCATGGGTACGAGATCCGGGCGGCCGAGGCGCGGCTTTTCACCCGGGAGGGGAGACTGGAACTCGAGGAGGCCCGAGTTGTCCCACGTCCTTGAGGGCAAAGCCCTGGTGAAGTCGTTCGGACGCCAGCGGGCGGTGGATGGGCTTTCCGTTTCCTTCCGGGCCGGGGAGGTGACCGGGCTCCTGGGCCCCAATGGGGCCGGGAAGACAACCACCTTCTATCTGCTCGTCGGTTTTTTGGCCCCCAACCGGGGCCGGGTGTACCTGGACGGGCAGGACATCACCGGCCTTCCCTTCTTCCGCCGGGCCCGAATGGGGATCCACTACCTACCCCAGGAGCCGTCGGTGTTCCTGAAGACCACGGTGGAGGGGAATCTGAGGCTGGCGCTGGAGGGGCTGGGGGCGCGCTGGAACGGGGAGGTGGAGGCCCTCCTCGCCGAGCTCGGCCTGGCGGGGCTCCGCCGGCGGCCGGTGGCCCAGTTGTCCGCCGGGGAGCGGCGCAAGGTGGAACTGGCTCGGACGCTGGTGGCCAAGCCCACCTTTCTGCTCCTGGACGAGCCCTTCTCCGGGGTGGACCCCCTCACCGTGGCGGAGCTCTCTCAGCTGGCGCGGCGGTTGGCGGAAGGGGGGATAGGGATCGCCATCTGCGACCACAACGTGCGGGATACGTTGAGGATCACCGACCGAGCGTTCATCATCCACTCCGGCAGGCTCCTCCTTTCCGGCACCCCGGAGGAGATCGCCGCCGACGAGCGGGTCCGCCGCGCCTACCTCGGAGAGGAGTTCTCGCTCGCATGAACCCAGATCTTGCACTCATCACAGGGCAAGCGACCTCCACCACGAAGCACCAAATGGCATTCTAAGCGACCACAGAGAACACCGAGATCACAGAGCCCTTCCAAATTCAAAAGAGAT
>JAJOKL010000036.1 GCA_021129895.1 Candidatus Bipolaricaulota bacterium | reverse complement strand
CTCCAGCCGGTTTGCCGCCAGGTCCACCAGCCATACCTCGGGGATGCCGGCCCGAGCGTACAGGGGAAGCTTCACGTCCCTGTCGTACGCGGCCGAGGTATCAGCCACTTCCACGATGAGGAGCACGTCGTCCGGACCTGGGTGCTGGGCGGCGTAGAAATCAGGACTCGGCCGGAGCAGCGCTATATCCGGCTGGGGCTCCGAGTGAGGGTCTAGTGCCACTGGGTCTTGGACGCTTACGATCGCTTTATCCCCCACACTTTTGGAAAGCAGCCGGTTGAGCCTCTTTACACATGCTGCGTGTCTGCTCCCCACCGGGGTCATCTCCACTATCTCCCCCTGGATCAGCTCCACCCGGTCGTCCTCGGTGAGGATGCCGGCCTGCGCCATCCGGTGGTACTCGTCCACCGTGAACTTCCGCTTGGTAATCGGGGTTGTCATCACAGCCTCCCGGGTGGAAGGATATAGCGCGGGCAGGGAGTTGCTCAACCGAGCCGCTAAAACGGGCTAAAGGGCCCGAGCTCTGCTATCATGCAGGGCAGGAGGGGATGATGGGGAAGACGTTCGTGGAGAAGATCCTGGCCAGGAAGGCCGGCCTAGCCGAAGTCGTCCCGGGGCAGATCGTGGAGGTGGCCCCCGATTTGGGCATGTCCCACGACACGCCGCCGCCATCCGACGCATCTTCCAAAAGCTGGGCGTGGAGCGGGTCAAGGAGCCTGGCAGGTTCGTGGTGATCCTGGACCACGTGGTGCCCGCCTCCCAGGTGCAGTACGCGGAGAACCACAAGGAGATCCGCGAGTTTGTGCGCGCTCAGGGGATCCGGTTCTACGACGTGGGCCGGGGGAGCTGGCCCTGGGCTCGGATTCCCATACAACCACCTACGGGGCCCTGGGGGCGTTCTCCGCTGGGATCGGCCGCTCCGAGATGGCGGCTCTTTGGGCCACCTCCGTGCTGTGGCTAAAGGTGCCCACCACGTTGCGGCTGGAGCTCTCCGGGCCGCTCCCGGAGCTGGTCACCGCCAAGGACGTGATCCTGCACTTGATCGGGGAGCTGGGGGCCGATGGGGCGCTGTATCGGTCGGTGGAGTTCGCCGGGCCGCTGGTGGAGGGGTTTTCCATGAGCGAGCGGCTGGTGCTCACCAACATGGTCGCGGAGATGGGGGCCAAGAACGGCTACATCGCCCCGGACGAGACCACGTTCTCGTTCCTGGCTGGCCGGACCGACCGGGAGTTCGAGCCCGTATATCCCGACCCTGACGCGGCCTACGAGGAGGTGCTGCGGTTCGACCTTTCGGACCTCGAGCCCCAGGTGGCCTGCCCCCATACGGTGGACAACGTGGTGCCCGCCTCCCAGGTGGCCGGAAAGAAGGTGGACCAAGTGCTTTTGGGCACCTGCACCAACGGGCGGCTGGAGGACCTCCGGCTGGCCTTGGAGGTCATGGGCGGCCGGCCGGTGGCCGACGGGGTGCGGATGCTGGTGCTCCCCGCCTCCCGGGAGGTGTGGGTGGCGGCCGCCGAAGAAGGGTTGCTGAAGAAGTTCGCCGAGGCCGGGGCGTTGGTCCTCAATCCGGGATGCGGGCCGTGTCTGGGGGCCCACCAGGGGGTGCTGGCCCCGGGCGAGGTGTGCCTGTCCACCGCCAACCGCAACTTCAAGGGGCGGATGGGCTCCCCGGAGGCCGAGATCTACCTCGCCTCCCCGGCGGTGGCCGGGGCCACCGCGGTGACCGGCGCCATCACCGACCCCCGCACCCTGGCCTGACCTGGACGTAGCTGACCGGGAAAAGGTGTCGAGGGGCTCAGTTGTCCTCGCCTTCGGGGCGTTCGGTTAGCCAGCGGGCTATGCCCTCGACGAAGGCCTCCAGCGCCTTTATCCGCTCGGGCAGGGAACTATGCACGCGTTTATGGTCGATCTCCCAATAAACGTGCACCTGCAGGTTCCGGAACCGGGCCATGTCCATCATCTGGCGGGCCGTTTCTCCGGGCAACACCTTCGCCTCCTCAAGCAACTTGAACACATCGGCGTAGTCCTGAGGAGCTCGCAGGCCTAACCGGGCGATGATGTGGTTGCCGACGTTTGTCGCGCTCTCTATGGCCGTCTGCAGCCTCCGCTCCACCACGCTTTGCAGATCCCCTGAACCTAAGTAGGCCTCGAGGGGAACCCGTGCCTTCTCGCGCAGCACCGACAGGTCTTGGCTGATCAGCCTGAGGAACTCGGTCAAACGTCCCTTGTCCACCTTTCGATCGCCCATATTTAAAACCTCCAAAAATTGGACGTTGCCGGACTCCCTGAGCCAGCGGATGTCAGGGGCGCGGCTGTAGACCGCCTCTGCTAAACTTGCTACGCATTCCTGATCACGGCAGAAGAGCAGTGCCCCTTCTGTCAGGACGCGCCACCGGAGGAAGTCCGGGGCCTGGGCCATGTTCACCAAGGAGAACTCATCAGTCGCCAGAGTGGAGGAAATGCGTCGGTATAGGTGGCCCTCAAAGGCTTCCAGGTCTTGCCCCTTCAGCTTAGCGCTCGCCAGATAAGCCAGGTCAACATCGCTTATGGGGGTGGCCTCGCCCCGGGCGAAGGAGCCGAACAGCCATAGGGCTAGCAGCTCGTCTACAGCGGCAACCCACTGCGAGAGCTTCTTTAACCGTTCAGAGATATCTTCAGGCAGCAGCTTCAGTTTGCTGGCCATTTCTCCGCTTCCATTGTAGCGAGGCGCCGACCTCCCGTCTGAGCTACTGCTGGAAAAAGGGGGAGACTCAGTCAGGCTGGCTCTCGGGGCTCTTGGTCCGTGAGGGAGAGGCGATATAGGCGGACCAGGCCGAACCGGTCCAGGGCCCGCTCTTCCAAGAGCTCCCAGCCCACTTGGGGGAAGAGCTCCCAGGTGGCCTTGGCGAAGTGCGGAGCCAGGATCTTCAGGGCCTTCGTTAACCCATCGGACCGAGGCCGCACGTGCTCCAGCAGCCGCACCTCCCCACCCGGGCGCAGCACCCGCGCTAGCTCGGAGAGCACCTTTTGGGGGTCCCGCACCGAGCACAGCACGAAGCTCTCCACCACGAAATCAAAACCCTGGTCCGGGAAAGGCAGGTGGTGGAGGTCCGCCTGGACGAGTTTCAGATCTAGGCTTAGCCGCGTCGCCCGGCGCTCGGCCCGGGCCAGCATGGCGGCGCTCCCGTCCACCCCGGTCACCCGGGCCCCGGGCGGATGGGCCAGGAGCCCAGCGCCGGTGCCGATCCCGATCTCCAGCACCTCCCCCTCCACCCCGGCCCACAGGGCCTCCCGCCAGCGGCGGGCCCCGAGTACCTCCACCGGCCACATGAACAGCCCGAAGCGCTCAGAGGGGCCTTCATAACACATTCCACAGCCTTGCATGTGCACTCCTTATTCCTCTCCTACCCGGAGAGAGAAGGGTAACTGCCATGCTCCTTTCGGCCAAGGGGAACCGATCCTGGGAGAAACACAAGGGGAATGGGCTGTGGACAAAGTTTTACGGTCCCCTTTCCGTGCCGGTGTGTCCATGCCGACTAAGGGCTTAAACCCCGTTTTCCTAAGCAACTCTTTCCTCACGCACGGGGCCCAATTTTCCGAAAGCACGGCCCTGATATCACAGGCGATGAGCGTTTCACCCAACATGCCGATTTGTCGCGGCCCCGCGTTCTCCCCAAACTCCATCATAGGGGGCCTCGGATGAGGAGAAAGGGATTCGCCCTTCTGGCCCTATCTCTCCTGCTAGGGCTCAATGCCCCGGTCGCGGGGCTCGGGGCCACCCAGGACCTCCGGGCCGCGTTGGGGGAGTTTCTGGCCCGGTGTGTCCTGGCGGAGCGGGCCGGGGTGGACCCAGCGGAGATCGAGCGGATCGCCGCCCCGGTGGTTCTCCCGGGACCGGGGCAGTCGGCCAGGGAGGCCTTGGAGCTATTGGCCGCGGCCGGGGAGGAACTGTCGAAGATCTTCCCTCAGGAGGAGGCGCTCACCTCCCGGCTGCGGGCGGCCTCTACGCGGATCCCCATCTACCTCTTCCCCCAGTGCCACATGGACCTCGTGTGGCAGTGGAACTGGCATGAGACCGTGGAGATAACGCTCGAGGCCTTTGAGAGGCAGCTTGCGCTCTCCCGGTCTGTTCCCGGCTACGCCTTCTGCCAGGGCCAGGCGGCCCTCTACGAGGCGGTGGAGCGGGCCGCCCCGGGGCTCTTCGCGGAGATAAAGGCGGCGGTCCGGGAGGGCAGGTGGTGCCTCGTCGGCGGGAACTGGGCGGAGATCGTGATGGAACAGGTCACGGGCGAGTCGGTGATCCGGAACTTCCTCCTCGGCACCCGTTATTTCCGGGAGAAGTTCGGGATCCAGGTCGGGGTGGCCTGGCAGATGGAGGGACCGGCCTTCCCGCCTCGCTCCCCCAGATCCTACGGGGGTTCGGGTTCGCGGGGGCTCTCATGGGAAGGGAGCGGCCGTGGACCGGGATCTGGAGGCCGG
>JAJOKL010000062.1 GCA_021129895.1 Candidatus Bipolaricaulota bacterium | reverse complement strand
TCTTGCTCGCTCGCTTCGCAAGGTCTTACTCACCCCCTGGCGCAATATCTGGGTTGAAGGAAGTACTTGAGCTCTGCCTCGAGGAAAATCCGGAGTTGAAATAAGATCTTCCCCGCTTTGTGGGATTACAGCAGGTCGAGGTGGGTGAGTGAAAAAGATCCCCAGATAGGGTTGAAGAATCCAACAGAGGGGATGGAGGTGATGGCTATGGGAGCTATGACCCTGGAGGCGATCAAACAAAAGTATCGTGGGGAATGGGTGCTCATCGCTTATACGGAACTGGACAACGACATGTGCGTCGTCAAGGGAGAGGTCCTTGCCCACTCGCCCGACAGGGATGAGATCTACCGAAAGCTCCTGTCGATTCGTGGCAGGAAGGTAGCCGTGGAGTACATGGGCGAAATACCCAACGACTTGGCGGTGGCGTTGTGAAAAAAGACAAGTCCTACAAGTTACACCGGCAAGGTAACCTCTTGATCCTGCGGGCGGCGGTGGGCGGAATCGACGGCAGCGTGGTGGTCCTTCGCCTTTTGTTGGATACCGGCGCCAGCTATACCATGTTACCTGTGGAGGCTGTGGAAGCGATCGGCTGCGACACCCATCATCCTTTGCGCAGGGCACATATCATCACCGCAAATGGGGTCATCGTCGCGCCGGTGGTCGCCGTGCCTTGGTTCCATTGTCTGGGACAGTGTCTGGAAAAATTTCCGGTGGTTGCTCACACCTTGCCTCCGGGAGCCTTTGTCGACGGGTTGTTGGGCATGGATTTCCTGGTCCACTTCGGCGTAACTATAGATGTGAGCAGGGGTGAGGTGATCTTGAGTCATCCCCCGAATTAGCCATGGGTACAGTAGAAACCTCCGCCGTCAGCTCGGGAGAAAAGATAACACGAGCCCATATCACTATCGCCGGACCAGTGGTGGAGCCCGGCTATGCGGTAATCTTGTAACATGGGTTATGGGGGGATTTAGATGGAGAAAAGACAGAGGGGCATGAAGCTCAGCTCTCGGATCGTGTCGAACCCCGAGATCTGCGGCGGTGAGCCGTGTGTAGCCGGGACGAGGATACCGGTGTGGGTGGTACTGAGCCACTTGGCTACGGGCGAGGACATCGACACCGTCCTGCGCAACTTTCCCCGCTTGACGAGGGAAGATATCTTGGCCTGCTTAGAATACGCGAGCTATCTAGCGATGGAAAAAGCAGTGCCGGTATGAAATGGCCATCGTCCTCGATAAGGACGCCGGTTAGGTGCTGGTCGGTGCCCTCTGACAAAAAGGCCAGGAGGTCATCCCCATGTTGCGGCACTATCGCCATCGCCGAGATCTGGGCTAATCGGTCCCCCAAGGGGGCAGCGAAGGTGTAGATGCAGGGACAGGGCGGTTATAGTGAAAATGATGCTGGGGAGCCGTAGATAGGAGGGATTGAGGGTGACGACGCGCTTCTCCACCCATCTGCTCGACCGGGCCCTCGCCAGGGAGAGGGAGAGGAGGGAACGGCGACGGCGGGAACAGTTGGCCGAAGTCTTCGGGGCCCTCGAGGAGCTATCCCGCCGGGTCCCCTTCGAGGAGGCCTACATCTTCGGCTCCCTGGCCAAACCCTATCGATACTTCGACGATTCGGACGTCGATGTGGCCTTTGTAGGCCTGAGGGATGAGGATTTCTTCCGGGCGATCGCCTTCCTCTCCCAGAAGCTCAAGGCGGAGGTGGATGTGCTCCAGCTTGAGGGCCATCCCCTGCGGGAGAAAATCGTTCGAGAGGGGATCAAATGGAAGAGGAGCGGCTGAGCCTCCTGCGGGCTTCTATTGAGGCACAGCTGAAGGAGATCGAGAAGATCTTTTCCAAGATAGAGGAGAGGCGTCGCGGGGAAGGGGTGGCCTATCTGGAAAGCCTCGCTTATCAACTTCACAACCTATACTGTGCTTTCGAGGATCTGTTCAAGATCGTCGCCGACTTCTTCGAGAACCGCATTGAGGATCGGGCCAAGTACCACCGGGAACTCCTCTGGCGGATGAAGATCCCGATAGAGGGGGTGAGGCCGGCCTTGCTCTCGGAGGAGAGCTACAAGCTGCTCGACTCGCTGCGGGCCTTCAGGCACTTCTTCAGGCACGCTTACTCGTATGAGCTCGACCCCAAGAAGGTGGCCTTGGTGGTGGAGGACGCTCTCAAACTCAGAGAGTTCTACAAAGCGGATATCAATCGGTTCCTGGAACAGCTCCGACCACAATAGGCATGAAGGCGGGTTTTCCAAAGAACCGGAGGTGGTGCAAAGAAGGGCATCAGGTTCACTGTGAAGCTAAGGTACCTGGAAATTTTTAAGCTATAATTGTGGACGAAAGAAGGAGTTCGTGAGCCTCTGGGGTCAAGGCTTGCCTTTTGATTTTTTTCGGGGGTTCGGGCCAAACGCCCCTAAGCTCCATCAATGACAAGCCGGGCGGGAGAACGCCCTTGGTGGTTTCACCCTCGACCGCATGCTCCAGGAGACCGAGGGGGTTTATATGGAACTGCTGTAGTTGGATGAATGCCTATAAACTGAGCATGGACATAAAGTTGGGGAAGCGGTAAGCTTGTTCACGAGCAAAGGGAGTTGAGGTTGGTATGAAGCTGGCAACCAGGATTTATGAGGCCTTCAAGGACGATGAGGAGAAGGCCCGGGTCCTCGCCGAGGTGGTGGAGGAGCTCGAGAGCCGCCTCATCCCTCTGGGAGAACTGGTCACCAAAGGCGACCTTGAGATCACCAAGCTCACCCTGCAGAAAGAGATAGAGCAGGTGCGAGGAGAGATAGAGCAAGTACGTCTCACCCTTCAGAAAGAGATAGAGCAGGTGCGTCGGGAGATGGAACAGATACGGGCAAGCATCATTAAGTGGGTTGCCGGGCTCTTGGTGGCCCAAACGGGTGTGATCGTTGCAATAATCACCCTGGTTAGATGATCCCCGGGGTTGGCTCAAGGCATCCCTCCTTCGCTCCCGCATGCCGGCTACGAAAAGGCCCTGCGGGAGTTCACTCTCGACCGCATGCTCCGGGCGACCGAGCGGGTGTACACAGAAATCCTTCAGGGCTGGAAGTAGGGGAGCTGCGCAGGAAGATGGATGGGGCCAGTTGCCGAGCGGTGATGGGAAAATACAGCCGAGAACGGGAAGGCGGGATCCTCCGGCTCGCTGGTCAAATGAGCGCCCAATTCCCTGGACTGCCTTTCCGAAGCAGGCGGAGGGAGAGCAGCTATAGAGGGACTTGACGGCTCCCCTCTTTTGTCTTACTTTAAGGTAAGAAGGGAGGGATGAAATGGCTGTAACGGCTCTCTCGGTCAAAGGGCAAATCGTGATCCCCAAGGCCCTGCGGGAAGCCTTGGGGCTTAAGCCCGGGGATAAGCTCATCGTGCTCCGGGAAGGGGATACGATCATCCTCAAGCCTTTGAGGAAGAATGTAGCGGCTGCGCTCTATGGGAGATATAGGGGGGTGGATCTCCTGTCAGATCTTGCAGAGGAACATCAGCAAGAGGTCCGGAAGGAATTGCAGCGGCGATGACCAGCCAGCTCGTCCTCGACTCCTGGGCGATTCTTTCCTGGCTGCAAGGGGAACCAGGGGGTGCCCTTGTTCGGGACCTTCTCAGTTGGGCGGAGGGGGACGAGGAGGTTGAGGAGAGAGTTAAGGCACGCTTAGGAGGGGAACTGAGCAGGCCGAAGATCTCCATCAGTCTGATCAACCTTGGCGAGGTATTTTATATACTGGGTCGGAGAATAGGGGAGAAGGGGGCGCGAGAGACGATCGAAGAGATCAGGGCTAGTGCAATCGAAGTTGTTCCCGTTTCGGAAGAGCTCATCTTCCAAGCCGCTTCGCTCAAGATCAAATACCCCATCGCCTATGCGGACGGCTTTGCCCTGGCCACCGCCATCGCTCAAGGTGGGACGCTTGTCACCGGTGATCCTGAGCTCAAGGACGTGAAGGAGGTCCCGATCCTCTGGATTGGGGAATAGAGAGCGGACCAAGGGGTAAAAAATCTTGCTTTTTGGCATTTCCCCGCCGTTGGGTTTCCCGAGCCTATCGCGAAAAGCCGGCCGCGAAAAAGCTCTTGAGGGATTCACCCTCGACCGCATGCTCCGCGGGACCGAGCGGGTGTATGCAGAAGCGCCAGGGTTGGACGAACGTTGATAAAGCTGTAAGCTTGTTTATGGACAAAAGGGGGCTGAGGCTGCAGTGAAGCTTGCAACGAGGATTTATGAGGCCTTCAAGGACGATGAGGAGAAGGCCCGGGTCCTCGCCGAGGTGGTGGAGGAGCTCGAGAGCCGCCTCATCCCTCTGGGAGAACTGGTCACCAAAGGCGACCTTGAGATCACCAAGCTCACCCTGCAGAAGGAAATAGAGCAGGTGCGTCGGGAGATAGAGGAGGTGCGTCTGTCTCTTCAAAAGCAGGTATGTGTTTAGCGTCTGTAAATCAAGCGGGCTGGGCTACCGGGGGAGCCCGCT
>JAJOKL010000158.1:1357-4589 GCA_021129895.1 Candidatus Bipolaricaulota bacterium | reverse complement strand
CTTGCTCGCTCGCTTCGCAAGGTCTTACTCACCCCCTGGCGCAATATCTGGGATTATAGCGGAGGGAGATGATGCCAACAGGGGCCAGCCCCGCCAGCTCTGGTCAGTTCCCTGGGCTGGCCCGGGAAGGGCGAGTCGGTTTTTGCGCTTCCCACCTCCTCAGGTATAATGTGGGCCAGGAGCGTGATGGGATGAAAATTTTCCTTCAAGTCGTGTTCTTCTTGAACTGCCTGGCCTTGATCGGGCTGATCCTGCTACAGATGTCCGAACACGCCACCCTGGGTGGGGCGTTCGGGGCCGGCATGTCCTCCACCGTGTTCGGCCGGGACGTAAAGAGGGACCCCAAGAAGATCGCCACCGGGGTGCTGGGGGCGCTCTTCATCGGGTTGGGCTTGGCGCTGGCCGTCCTGTGAGGGAGTTGGGATGCCCTTAATCGACGTCCGCGACCTCAAAACCTACTTCTACACCGAGGACGGCGTGGTCAAGGCGGTGGATGGGGTCACCTTCTCCATCGAGCCCGAGCGCACCTTGGGCGTGGTGGGGGAATCCGGCTGCGGGAAGTCGGTGACCGCCCTGTCCATCATGGGGCTCGTCCCCATGCCCCCGGGGAAGATCGTGAACGGGGAGATCACCCTATACCGCGACGGCCAGGCGGTGGAGCTCACCAGCCTCAACCCCAAGGGCAAGGAGTACCGCTCCATCCGCGGCAAGGAGATGGCCATGATCTTCCAGGAGCCCATGACCTCGCTGAACCCGGTGTTCACCATCGGCTACCAGATCATGGAAGCGATCATGCTGCACCAGAAGGTCTCGAAGAAAGAAGCCCGCAAGAAGGCCATCGAGATGCTGCGGCAGGTGGGCATCCCGGAGCCGGAGCAGCGGGTGGACGAGTACCCGCACCAGCTGTCGGGGGGGATGCGCCAGCGGGCCATGATCGCCATGGCCCTGTCCTGCAACCCGTCTCTCCTCATCGCCGACGAGCCCACCACCGCCCTGGATGTGACCATTCAGGCCCAGGTGCTGGATCTGATGCGGGACCTGAAAAACCAGTTCCAGGCCGCGATCATGCTCATCACCCACGATCTTGGGGTGGTGGCGGAGATGTGTGAGGAAGTGGTGGTGATGTATCTGGGCAAGGTGGTGGAGCACGCCCCGGTGCGCCCCCTGTTCCACGATCCCAAACACCCTTATACGCAAGGGCTCCTCAAGTCCATCCCCTCCCTGGCCACCAAGAAGGAGCGGCTCGAGCCCATCAAGGGGGTGGTCCCGGACCCGTTGGGCGCCCCGCCGGGGTGTCCGTTCCATCCCCGCTGCCCCCATGCCATGGAGATCTGTACCCGGGAGATGCCCAGCCTGAAGCTGGTGGCCTCGGACCACCAAGCGGCGTGCTGGCTGTATTGAGGAGGGGATGAACTTGGCATTCCGAGCGACCATGGGTGAAGACATCCTCCTGCAAGTGTCCGGGCTGAAGAAGTATTTCCCGGTCCGGCGCGGGGTGTTCCGCCGGGTGGTGGGTTGGGTCAAGGCAGTGGACGACGTGGACATGTTCATCCCCGAAGGGGAGACGTTGGGGCTGGTGGGGGAATCCGGCTGCGGGAAGACCACCACTGGGCGCACCATCCTGCGCCTGGTGGAACCCACCGCGGGAGAGATCCTGTTCCGCTCCAAGCAGTTTGGGAAAGTGGTGGACCTCGCCAAACTGGACAAGAAGGCCCTGAAGCCCCTGCGCCGGGAGATGCAGATCATCTTCCAGGACCCCTACTCCTCCCTCAACCCCCGCATGACGGTGGGGGACATCATCGGTGAGCCATTGATCGTGCACCGGGTGGCCAGGGGCCGGGAGAAAGAGGAGCGGGTCGCGGAGCTGCTTCAGGCGGTGGGGCTCAAGCCCGAACACATGCGCCGCTACCCCCACGAATTCTCAGGCGGCCAGCGCCAGAGGATCGGGATCGCTCGGGCATTGGCACTCGACCCCCAGCTCATCGTATGCGACGAGCCGGTGTCCGCCCTGGACGTGTCCATCCAGGCCCAGGTGCTGAACCTGCTGGAGGACCTGCAGGAGCAATTCCACCTCACCTACCTGTTCATCGCCCATGACCTGTCGGTGGTGAAGCACATCTCGGATCGGGTGGCGGTGATGTACCTGGGGAAGATCGTGGAGCTGGCGGAGACCGAGGAGCTGTTCACCCATCCCATCCATCCCTACACCGAGGCGCTGCTGTCGGCGGTGCCGGTGCCGGACCCGGATTACGAGGCGGAGCACATCATCCTGCAGGGTGACGTGCCCAGCCCGATCAGGCCCCCCCCCGGGTGTTACTTCCACCCCCGCTGCCCCTACGCCAAGGACATCTGTTCGGAAGTGGCCCCGGAGTTCCGGGACTATGGGGAGCATCATTTCACAGCCTGTCACCTGGCCGGCCAGCTCACCCTGCGGGGCGTAAAGATGCAGTGAAGGTCCTGATCGGGACCAGAAACCCCCACAAGCTGGAGGAGATCCGCCGCATCCTCGGGGACATCCCAGGGATCGAGTGGCTCACCTTCCGCGAGCATCCCTTCCCAGAGGTGGAGGAAACCGGGACCACGTTGGAGGAGAACGCCCGGCTGAAGGCCGTGTCCACCGCGCAGGCCACCGGACTTCCCACCCTGGCGGAGGATTCCGGGCTGGAGGTGGCCGCCCTGGGCGGGGCCCCGGGGGTCTTATCCTCGCGGTTCGCGGGCGTGGAGAAGGACTACCGGGCGAACAACGAGAAGCTGTTGGAGCTGCTTTCCGGGGAGGAGAACCGGCGGGCGCGGTTCCGGGCGGTAGCGGCGTTGGCGCTCCCGGACGGGCGCAGTTGGCTTACGGAGGGGATCTTGGAGGGGGAGATCGCCACCTCCCCTCGGGGCGCGCATGGGTTCGGCTACGACCCCCTGTTCATCCCCGTGGGGGAGACCAGGACCCTGGCGGAGTTGAGCCCGGAGGAGAAGGATCGGATCTCCCATCGCCGCCGGGCCCTGGAGCGGCTCCGCCCCCTGCTTTCCTCCCTGGCCCGGGGCGAGCTTTAGCACTCAGCACCGGGAAGGCAGCGCAACGGGCGCGGAGGAGCCGAGTTCATTTCGCCAGGGCAGCCAGCCGCTCATCGAACGTGACGAGGGGAACGGCTAAAGAACTGGCAAGATAGAGATAACTCGCATCGTGGGGCGGCAGCCCTGTCCCCAAGGCCAACTACAGCACCTCTGCATGTCCTTCCTC
>JAJOKL010000158.1:0-1257 GCA_021129895.1 Candidatus Bipolaricaulota bacterium | reverse complement strand
TTGAAGGGAGGGATGTTTATGGAGAGCGAGTTTAGCTTTATCGGCCCGGGTGGCCTTGCCTTCGACAGGTGGCTTTATTGACCCCAGATCCCGCCTTCTGAGAAGTCCCCGCAGGGCCGTTTCCCCAACTGACCGACCCCTGCATTTTTCGGGGAGGTGGTGTGTTTTTGTCGCTTGAGGACTTGCGGCGAAGGATAGATGAGTTGGATTTAAAACTGGTTGAACTATTGAACCAGCGGGCCCGTATGGCGCTCAGGATCGCAGAAGCGAAGAGGGCAATCGGCCTCTCCAACCGATGCCCGGATCGGGAGAAAGAAGTACTGCGCAATGCCGCAGCCCATAACCCCGGGCCCCTGGATGAAGTGGCCATCCGCCGGATCCTGCGGGCGGTGATGGCGGAGTGTTTGAGGCTGGAGGAGGTGGCAACTGGTGATCGTGGTGATGAAGCCGGGCGCGACCCGCCAGCAGATCGCGGCCGTAAGTGAAAAGCTGGTCGAGCTCGGGTTCCGTCTCCCAGGGGGTGGATTACACCATCCTCGGGGCCATCGGCGACAAGCGGGGGATCGACCCCCGCCAATTGGAGGTGTTGGATGGGGTTCAGCGGGGAGTAGAGGTAGGGGTTCCCTATAAGCTGGCCAGTCGGGCCTTCCACCCCCTGGACACGCTGGTCGAGGTGGGCGATGTCCACATCGGGGGCCGGGAGATCGTGGTGATGGCCGGGCCCTGCGCCGTGGAGGGGGAGGAACAGATCCACGCCATCGCCGAGATCGTCTCCCGGGACGGAGCCCGCATCCTCCGGGGCGGGGCATTCAAGCCCCGCACCTCCCCCTACAGCTTCCAGGGGCTGGGCGAGCTGGGCCTTAAGCTCCTGCGGGAGGCGGCCGACGAGCACGGCCTTTACGTGGTCACCGAGGTGATGGATACCTCCCAGGTGGACCTGGTAGCGCGCCACGCAGACATCCTCCAGATCGGGGCCCGGAACATGCAGAACTTCAACCTGCTGCGGGAAGTGGGTAGGGCGGAAAAACCCGTGCTACTGAAGCGCGGGCTTTCCGCCACCGTCACCGAGCTCCTCATGGCCGCCGAGTACATCATGTCCGAGGGGAACGAGCAGGTGATCCTGTGCGAGCGGGGGATCCGTACCTTCTCCAACCACACCCGGTTCACCCTGGACCTCACGGCTGTGCCAACCCTCAAGCGGGAGACCCACCTCCCGGTGATCGTGGACCCCAGCCATGCCACCGGGAAGCGGGACAT
>JAJOKL010000165.1:2077-4811 GCA_021129895.1 Candidatus Bipolaricaulota bacterium | reverse complement strand
GAGTGTGTCCGGCGGCATGGCAGCTTCCCAAGCTTATTTCAGCGAAGCCCCGTAGCCTTCTCGTGAGGAGCTTCTCGTTCTCCTGCACCAACACCAAGTATACCAACTTCTCCGCTGCCCCAGGCCCACAGAAGATCTCCACCACCTTCACCCGTCGCTTCACCTCCTTCATCAGCCTCTCCAGCTGGTTCGTCGTGTAAAGATAGGACCGGATTTCCTTGGGATGGTTCAGAAACTCCAGCAGCGCATAGCTCTTTTGGAGCCAGCCTGCTACCAGGTCTGGATAGCGCTCAGTCCACCGCTTCTCCAGTTCTCTCAAAGCCTCATGGGCCTGCTCAAGTGTGTCCGCCCTGTAGATGGCCTTGAGGTCCTCGGCCAGGGCCTCTCGGTCCACCTTCCTTACCTTGGCCAAGGTGTTCCTCACCGTGTGCAACACGCACAGCTGCCATTTAGCGCTGGGGAAGATCTCCCGCACCACCTCCTGGATCCCAGGCAGGTCATCGCTGACAAACAGCTTCACTTCCCTTATCCCCCGCTCCCACAGGTCCCTGACCACCTGCCGCCAGTTCTGGGACGACTCCCCCTCCGCCCCGAACAGCCAGAACCCCAGCACCTCCCGGCGACCGTACAGCCTGATCCCCAGGGCTACCCATTGAAGTTACCTCGCTTTAGTGGACAGTCTACCGCTTCCTGGAGGGGAGCGCACATGCAAGTCCTGGTGGTCAAGCACTGCATCCCCCTGCCACCACGCGACCGCGGGCACTACATCCCTGTGCCTCTCGAATTTTCCCAGCCCTTTGCTCCTGTGCCTCCTTTCAAACTCAACCGGGGATAGATACTCCAGCCCCGAGTGCCGCCGGCGCGGGTTGTACCAGCCCTCGATGAACCAAAACACCTCCCGTCTTGCCTCTCCTCGTTCCCCAAACTTTCGCCCCTGCAAAAGCTCACATTCCAATGTAGCGAAAAAGCTCTCACACAGGGCGTTGTCGTAACAGTCCCCCACCGACCCCATGGACAGCGCCACCCCTGCCTCCCGACATCTCCTCCCGAAAGCGAGCGAGGTGTACTGCGAGCCGTGGTCCGAATGATGGATTACCCCTTTGGGACGCCGGTTCACGATCGCCACCTCCAACGCCCCGAGCACAAGCTCCGCCACGGGACGATCTCCCATCGCCCAGCCCACCACCCGGCGGCTGAACGCGTCCATCACCACCGCCAGATAGAGGAACCCTTCGCGGGTAGGGATGTAGGTGATGTCCGCTACCCACAGCTCATCCGGTCCCGCGGCACTGAAGTCCCGTTCTACCAGCTCCGGGGCCGTCTCCGCCTTGGGATCCCGCACGGTGATGCCCTTCTTCCAGCGTCGGCTGGCCCCGGAAAGCCCCGCGCTTCTCATCAGCCGGGCCACCCGCTTCCGGCTCACCCGGATCGCACTCGCGCACAGCTCGGCCTGAATCCGTGGAGCCCCGTAGGTCCCCCGGCTCTCGGCGTGAATCTCCCATATCCTTTCCAGCAGTTTTCGGTCCTCCTGATCATGCTTGGAGGGAGGTCGCTTGCGCCACGCGTAGACCCGCTGGGGGAGACTCCCAGCAACCGGCACATGGTGGCCACCGGATAGCGTCCCTGGTGAGCGCTCACGAACTCGTAGATCTCGGTAGCGAGCCGGACTCCCGAGCGAACCAGGCCGCGGCTTTTGCCAGGATCTCCCGCTCAAGCCTCAGCTGGCGGTTCTCCCGGCGCAGCCTGCGCAGATCCTCCTTTTCCTCACTGGTGGGACCGTACAAAGTGCGCCCCTCATCCCGGTCCGCCTGTTTGACCCAGCTGCGGATGGTCTCGTAACAGGGTTCAACCTCCTGGGCAAGCTCCCGGGGAGATCGCCCAGCCCGGACCAGCTCCACGATTTGCCGCCGGTACTCCAACGGATAAGCCGGCCTTGTCCTTGCCATTTAGGAACCTCCTCTCCTAAGCCTTAACCTGTCCACTTAACCGGGGCAACTCCAGGTCCTCGATGGTCCCGGCTGTGGTGATGAGATCCCTGGTGTAGTAGCCGTTCCCCTTGGTGGGGTGCTCCTCGAGATAGATCTCCCGTTCCTCCAGCATGAGCCGTTCCAACAGGCTCTTGATCAGCCCCTTGAGTTCCTGGGAAAACCGCTCTAGCATCAGGTCACGGGTTTTTCCCGAAGCGTCCTTCCCCTCCTTTCTGTTCCCGTTTTTGTGGGAAGGCTACCATGACTCTAGACCGGACACACTTCGCGGGGCACTACCATCTCCCACGCTATGTCCACTACTCGAGCGGCGAAGCTCATACCCGCTAACAAAGCAGGGGAGAGCTTACAATCTCGTTGTGTAACCGTAGCCGCGGTAACCCCCGGGGCTATCAACCGAAAAGGCGTAGGATGTCCCGCCAGGTGATGAGCAGCATCAGCCCCAGCAGGATCATGAACCCCAGGGCGTGGATCGCCGCCTCCACCTTGGGGGATACCTTCCTCCGGGTGGTCATCTCGAACAGGGCGAACGCCATCCGCGCCCCGTCCAACGCCGGGAACGGGAGCAGGTTGAACGCCGCCAGGTTGAGGCTGATGAACGCAATCAGAAGCAGGGTAGCCAGGCCCCCGGCCTGAAGTCCCTGGGAGAACAAGCCCGCCATTCCCACCGGCCCGGATACCGCTACCGCCGCCTGCCCGGCCGGGATCGCCCCGGTGACAAGGCCCCGGATCACCTGGCCCAGAGCGAG
>JAJOKL010000165.1:0-1977 GCA_021129895.1 Candidatus Bipolaricaulota bacterium | reverse complement strand
GGCCCAGAGCGAGCAAGAACTGAGCGATCTGCCTGCCCCCCAGCTCCACCGCCGTTGGGGGGGACGGCCGGGCCACCACCTCCGGCAGGGAATCGAACTCGGCCCCGGCCAGGAGCTCCTCCGACGGTCGGTCCGGCAGGGGCACCGGCAGGGTAGCCCCGCCCCTGCGGACGGCAAGTTCCCGGCAGCCGTCCTCCAGTGCTCCATAGAGCTCGGCCAGGGAGGAAATGGGCTGGCCGCAGGCGGCTACGATCTCGTCCCCGGCCCGCACCCCGGCGGAGAACAAGAAGGAGTCCAAGGCTAGGTCCTTTACCCTGGCCAGGTACACCCGAGAGGAGAAGTAAGCCCCCACCTGGTAGCGGCCTTCGTCCGGGTCCCAGCGGGGGGTGATCTCAAGCTCCCGCTTCGCCCCAGCCCGTAGGATCTGGAAGCGCACTGGCCCGGGGGTGGCGGCCTGGATGGCCGGCCCCACCTCGTCCCACAGCCAGATCTCCCGCTCCCCCACCTCCAGGACCACGTCGCCCACCTTGAGGGCCCCGGCGGCGGGCTCCCCGGGGATGACCCCGGCCACCTGCAGGCGGGGGAGGCCGAATCCCAGGATCGCCCCCACCGCGATCAGCCCGGCCAGGACGATGTTGGCCAGCGGTCCGGCCAGGGACACGGAGAACCTGACCCAGGCCGGCCGGCCGTAATAGGTGCGCTGGAAGGGGACCTCGCTTGTGCCCCCTTCCTCCCCGGCCAGGCGCACGAACCCCCCGATGGGGAAGGCCCGCAGGGAATAACGGGTCTCCCCGCGCTTGCGGGAGAAGAGCACCGGGCCGAAGCCGATGGCGAACTCCTCCACCGCCACCCCCAGGAGCTTGGCGGCCAGGAAGTGCCCGCCCTCGTGGGCGGCCACCAGCACCAGGATGGTGGCCAGGAGCAACAGCCAAGTCATAACCTCTCCGCCTCTAGCATCAGCACCTTATTTGCCTCCGGTCCCACTTTATACCCGTCGGCGATGCGCACGCCCACCACCCAGCAGATCCCGGCCCCATCGCACACCAAAGGCCACCGATCCCGCTCGGCTTTGGGCACCTTGGCCTCCATCAGAAGCGCCTTCACCTTCTTCTCTCCGGCCATCCCCAATGGGCACAGCCGATCCCCGGGCCGGCGGGTGCGCACGGAGAGGGGCAGCCGCACCTTCCCCGGGTCCAGGTAGGCCACGAACGGGGAAGGGGGGACCAGCGACCCCGGGCGGGGGATGAGCCGGGCCTTAAGCCGCCAGCCCAGCTCCGGCAATTCCAATTCCCCGGGCACCGGAAGCTCCCGCGGCGGGAGGGGCTCGAGCTCTTCGGCCCGGACCATGCCCACCCTCAGCTTTCCCCCGGAGAGGACGGCCGGGATCCCCCCGGGCAGGGCTACCTCCTCGGAGCTCCCCGCCTGCACCAGCCGGAGGATGTCCTCGATGTGGACGCGTTCCAGGCGCCGGGTGCCCCCGAGATTTTCGGCCAGGAACGCTCGCGCGGCCAACGCCTGCACCCCGGAAGGCAGGCCCCGCAACTTCGCGAGGTCCAGGCCGTCCTCGGTTTTCAGCTCCGCCAGGGCCCGGCCGGCCGCCCAGTCCAGTACCTCCTCCGCCTCGGCCCACAGCTCCGCTGCCCGGGCCAGGGCCTCCTCCGCCCGGGGGTTGTACCGGGAAAGCTGGGGCAGGAGCTCGAGCCGGATCGCGTTCCGCAGGAGTCGGGTGTCGAAATTCGTGGGATCGTCGTGGAAGGGGATGTCGTGCTCGCGGCAGAAGGCCCTGGTCTCCTCCCGGGAGCAGGAAAGGAGGGGCCGGATGTAGGGGGGCGACTCCCACAGGAGGCCCCGCAGCCCCCCGGGGCCCGCCCCCCGCAGTAGGTGCAAAAGCACCGTCTCGGCGAGATCCGTGCGGGTGTGGCCGAGGGCGATCTTTTCCGCCCCCACCTCCCTTGCAGCCCGCTCCAAGAACCCCCG
>JAJOKL010000154.1 GCA_021129895.1 Candidatus Bipolaricaulota bacterium | reverse complement strand
AGATCCCCCCAGGACCCCCGGGTCGGGGTGAGGGTTAACGACTGGGCTTCGGGGGAATCCGCCGCCCAGGCCAGGCCCGGGATCAAAAGCAGCAGAAAAAGCCAGCGCACCTTTCCACCTCCTTGAGATTGTTGATGGTAACATGGGGATCCCATGTGCGCCGGAGGAAGGGACGCCCCCCGGGTGGCGGTAGCCACTGCCAATGACTACGGGAACACACTGCCCGACGCGGTAGAGGGAGTTTTCGCCCTCCTGGGCGGGGTAGAGGTGTTCGTCCGGCCGGGGGATCGGGTATTCGTGAAGGTGAATCACCTCCCCCCACCCTCTCCCCCGGAGAGGGCCATTGTCACTCACCCGCGATTCGCCCGGGCGGTGGTGGAGGTGTTGCTTTCGGTGACCCCGCATATCGCGGTGGGGGACGACCTGCGGACCGCCGGCCGGGAGGGCTTTTCGGTATCGGGCTACAAAGAGGCCTTCCAGGACCTGCCAGTGGAGCTGGTGCACCTGCCGGAGCACGGCTACCGGCGCGTGCCCTTCCCCGGGGAGGGGTCGCGGGACACATACCTCGCCCGGGCGGCCCTGGAGGCCGATGTGGTGGTGAACCTGCCCAAGCTCAAGACCCACTCCCTGACCCTGTTCACCGGCGGGGTGAAGAACCTGTACGGCCTCCTCCCCTCCGGGCTCAGGATCCGCTACCACGGTGAGTACCCTCAGGTGGAGGAGTTCTGCCGGCTGCTGGTGGACCTGTACGCGCTGGTGCGGCCGGCGCTCACGGTGATGGACGGGATCGTAGGGATGGAGGGGCCAGGCCCGGCCGGGGGGAGCCCCCGGCGGGTGGGGGTGGTGATCGCCGGGGTGGATGCGGTAGCGGTGGACGCAGTGGCCTGCCGGATCGTGGGCACCCCGCCCCTCCGGGTCCCCACCACCCGGATCGCCCACGCCCGGGGGATCGGAACAGGGGAGCTGGAGCGGATCGAGCTTGCGGGGGCGCCTTTGGAAGAGGTATCGGTGCACGGCTTCTCATCGCCTGGCATCGCCCCGGCCCGCTTCTTGAACCTCCTGCCCCGGCCGGTCTCCGCCTGGGCCACCCGCCACATGGCGCCCCGGCCTTACGTGCTCCCGGCAAGGTGCGTTGGCTGCAGGGCCTGCGCCGAGGCCTGCCCCACCGGAGCGGCTTCCCTGAAGGGAGGCAAGGCCCGCATCGACCCCAAACCCTGTATCGGCTGCATGTGCTGTCACGAGGCCTGTCGGTTCGGGGCCATATCCCTCCGCCGAGGAAGGGGAACGAAGCTGCTCCAAGCGCTGGAGAGGATCAGGCTCCCTCGCCGCTAGCCCTCGCCAGCGCCAGCCTCTCCGGCCCCAGAAATCGCTCCAGCTGCAGCCGCTCCCCATCGAAGGAGCACACCAGGGCAAAGCACTCCACCCCTGCCGCCAGGGCCTCCCGAAAGGCGGTGGCGAAACCTGGGTCGATGGGGCTGGGCCCGAACGCGTGGGCATCCGGCCGCTGCACCACGAACACCAGCGCCGCCCGCGCGCCATCCCGCACAGCATGCACCAGCTCCAAAAGGTGCCGGCGGCCCCGGGCGGTGGGGGCATCGGGAAACAGGGCTATCCCGGCTTCCACCCAGGTCACCGACTTCACCTCCACTAAAAGCTCCTCCTCCCTCCGCCGCAGCAGGAAGTCCGCCCGGCCCGCCCCCAGGAGCGGCTCCCGCCGGGCCAGGGTCCAGCCGGCCAGGGGCGGGATTAGCCCCTGTGGCAGGGCGCGGGGGAAGAACCGGTTGGGCAGCATGGAATCCAAAGACACCAACATGCCAGAGAGATCGGCCCCGATGGCGGTGTAGCGGGTCTTGCGATGCCCACCGGAGGCGGGCCGGAGCAGGATCCGCCGCCCCGGGGTGAGGATGTCCCTCAACCGCCCCGGGTTGGGGAGGTGCACCAGCTCCCGCCGGCCGTCCACCCTCACCCGCAGTGAGAACCGATTGGGCCGCTCCAAGAAATCCCCCCACACCCTGACGTCCTTCATTCCGATGGCGGCAGCCAGCGGGGGAGGGCTAGCCACGGGGCGTGGTCCTCCCCCGGCTGGAGGATCACCCACCAGCCCCACACCGTTTTCTCCTCCCCCGTCCTCAAGGGGAAGGCCTGCTCCAGGGTGAGGTGTCTCCCGGCTTCCCCCGCATCCCAGGTACCTATCTTTCCCTCGGGCGGGGCCAGGGCGAGGACCCCTTCCCCGCCAGGGGCCTGGACCAGCCCCCAGCCCGGGGCGTCGTACCAAGCGTGGTAGGGGGAGGGGATGCGGGTCCGCCCCGGGGTGTTCAGCACCGTATCCCGGTGCACCCCGCCGGGGGAGAGGAAGCCCAGGAACCCCCCGGCCAGCCGCCGGGGGCGGCCCTGGTTCTTGATCTTGAGGGCGGAAAGGAGGAGCCCCGGCCCGGGGGTGGCGTACAACACCTCCAAGGCCAACCCCGCCAACCCCTCCCCCTCCGGACGGCAGGTGAGGCGCACCCCGGCCAGGGGAACCCCTGCCAGCTCCCCCTGCCAGGCCTCGCCCTGGAAGCACTCCCGAAACAGCCTCCCGGGCCAGTCCCACTCCTCCAGGGAAAGCTCATACAGGATGGGGTAGATCCCACCGAACCACGGGGAGAGCCACACGAAGGAGCGAGCCTCCGGAAACGCCGAAAGCAGCCACTCCCCACCGGCATCTTGCCAGGAAAAGACCGCGGCGCAGAAGCCCGGCGCCACCTGGATCGTGCTCTCATCAGCGGAGATGGTGAACACCTGTTGATCCTCTTTAACTTCCGCCGTCACCTTAGGAGGTGCTTTGGGAAGGAAGATCATGGGGAGAGGGAATCGCCTTTCCTCGCCCATCCCCCGGAGCACCAACTCCCCCAACCCGGCCCGGCCAGGCCCTTCCCGCTCCCAGGCGATCTTGAATGTGGCGGGCCGAGCGGGGGTAACTTCGGAGACAGCCAGCTCCCGCGGGGAAACGCGGAGCCCGGCGGGCGGGACCAAGCAGAGCTTCCCGGTGAAGGGTTGCCCTCGCACGGTTTTGACCGCAACGGAAAGCTCCCCCTGATCCCCGATCAGGAACGGCCCAGCGGTCTCCACCCACACCAGGGGCCGAGGCTCCTCCCCCTTTGGGCTCACCCCTTGGCGGGCCGCCCACGCCGCTCGCACGCCGCGGAAGTCCCCGGGCCCCAGGTGGATGAAATAGCGGTGCAGGGAAGCCGTCCCCCCTGGGGAAAGCTCCACCGGGGTCGTCTTCCAGGACCAACCCCAACTGCAGTCCCATTCCACCTCCCCCTGGGGCAGGAACCCTAATACGAAGCCCTCGCCCTCAAGGGCCAGCCAATCTTCTGCCATCCGTTTTGGGAAATCCGTTTCCCCTTGGGGGAACCCGCCCAACTGGTCCTCCACCAGCCCCTGCTCGGCCAGGAACGCGATCTTCCAGGGGAGATCGGGGAGGTCCCACTGGGTGGGCCGTAGCTGCAAGCTCGCGGGGCCCTTGGCCTGGGAGGAGGCCCGATAGGTGATCTCCACCCAGGGGCCGGACGAAACGCTTACCCTCTTTTCCAGTCTGATCCCGGGAAGGCGGCGGGACTCGACCTGTAGGAGGATCTCCGCCCCCTCCGGACCCTGGGAGAGGTGCAGCTGCCAGCGGCGCTGGCCCAGGTCCCCGGGGAAGAACGGGGGCCCCAGTTCCTCCCCCTGCCGCAGCAGGGGATGGGCTTCCTCGGGCCGGAAGAAGACCAGCCGCCCCCCGCGGGCCCGGGCGAGCAGGTAAAAGCCCTCCCCGGCCACCAAGATCTCATCCCGCAGGCGGCAGGCGGCCACCTCCCCCGGCCCCCGGACCAGGAGGGGCAGGGGAGGCAGCTCCCAGGAGTCCCTGGAGGAGAGCTCCACCCGACCGCCCAGGGCATGGCCCCCGGCCCGGGCGGAAAGTGCCACCTCCAAAACTTGGGTCCCTTCCGGGGATAGGTCGAACTCCCACCGGGAGGGGGAGACGTTGACCCCCTGTTTCGGGGCGAGGGTCAGCGCCCCCTGGAGCCGAGTGTGGTGCCGGTTGGTCAGGGAGAGCACCAGTCTCCGTGGGGTCTCAGGCGGAATGATGGGCGGGGCCGGACCGAACGACACCTCTATGGGGAGCCGGGGCTTGAGCCCGCAAGCCAGCTCCACCTCCCCCCGGGGCAGGAGCAGGCCCAGCCTGGCCGCTGGAGCAGGCCGCCGGGGCTCCACCCTCAGGTCCGAGGCCGTTCGGCAGGGGAACTCACCCTCCCGCCGCTCCCCTGGCTCCAGGGTGATCAGCTCCCCGCCGGCCGCCGCTACCCCCGGGTCCCCACGGACGGCCAGGCCTACGGTGAGGGGGGCTTCCCCCCGATTCACCAACCGCCAGCACAGCCGGAACGGAAGCACCGCACAGGGCTCGTCCGGGGCGGGCCACAGCTCGGCCGAGAGGTCCGGGGCGTAGATGGCACACGGGGATTGCGCTGCCCGGTCGATTACCACCTCCAGGGCCTTCCCGGCCTTCTCCAACCGATACCGGAAGACCTCGCGACCTCGCCACTCCTCCCGGTCCTCTTCCAACGTGATCTCCCGCCGCAGGCACCCATACCAGTGGGCTCCTTCCAACAGCCCCTCAGCCCAAGGGAGCCTCAGGATCAGGGGCAGGTAGTTCTCCATGCGCACGTCGGTCCCGGGGATCCAAAAGAAACCGGTCTTCTTGTACAGGGGCAGGGCCCGTTCGTTCCCGGCCCAAGTGTGCAGGCTCACGTACGGCACCCCAAGCCGCACCGCCTCGTCCACCGCCCGGAGGAGCAGCCGTTTCCCCACCCCCTTGCCGTGCCACTCTGGGTGCACG
>JAJOKL010000011.1 GCA_021129895.1 Candidatus Bipolaricaulota bacterium | reverse complement strand
ACGTGCAACACGGGAAGATCCCGCCCGGCGATGGGGGCCTCTCCTTCGGCCAACTGGTCCAAGCGGCATGCCGGCGTCGTATCCATAGCCGGCGGCGCTGAAAGCCCGTATCTCAGCTGCCTCCCCAGTCCATCAGGGCCCTGACCGGGGCCCAGTCGAAGACTGCCCCCAGGGCCAGGAGGAGGACTAACAGCAGGGCGAGGCCGAACTCGGGCCGGAGCCGAAGCCACCTGATGCCACATTTTAGGTAGCTCACGAAGCACCGGCGGTTAAGGTAGATATGGAACAGGGCGAACAGGGCGCTCGCGTAGCCGAACACGGTGTGGAACGCCTCCCACTGCTCCTTGTCCAAACCGAGGAACCGCCAGCCCACCGTCCGGGCCACGCGGCCGGAGGGTGCGATGAAAAGGGCGATTCCCGAAAGGAGCAGAGCCGCAGACGCGAAGAGGAGGAAATAGGAGACGGTGATCCTCCAGTTCCACCTGAACCGCGCGCTCACGTCCCTTCACCCCTTTCCCGCCCGCGGGGGGCGGCCCAGCCCAGCGCCCCCTCCCGGGGACAGGCGGAAAGGCAGGCCCCGCAAGCGAAGCAGTCGGCATGTATCTTCTTGCCTTCGTAGAAGTCTGCCATCGCCCCGGTGGGGCAGGCGCGGACGCATGCCCTACACCGGGCGCACTTGTTCCAGTCGATGCGGGGACGCAGGACGCTCACCTGCTCGGCCAGCCACCCCACGAACCCGAAGGGGCAGAGGAAAAGGCACCAGGGCCGGTAGACGAAGGCGCTTGCCACCAGCACCAGCCCCGCCGCCGCCCCCACGCCCAGGGTCACCCGGTAGGAGAAGATGAGGAAGGGATCCACACCCCTGATCCAGTCCACTCCCGCCCAGGCGAGCCCGGCCACAAGGCCCAGGGTGGCCACGGCCCGGATGGAGTTCGCCAGCCAAAACGGCGGCCGCCACTCGGGAAGGGGCAGGCGGTGGATCAAGCCCTGCAGGAGCCCGAGCTGGCACCCCCAACCGCAGATGGACTTGTTGGAGATGAGCACCATCGCCAGGAGAACCCCCAGCATGACCGCCACCAGGGGCACCAGAACCCGGCCGGAAAGGAGCGCCCCGAGCACGTTGCGCAGCGAGAGGAGGGGGTTCGGGTTCGCCCCGCCGGGGATCAGGGCCCCGTAGGCGAAGCCGAAGAGGACGACGCCGAGGCGGAGGAATCCGAGCCGCACCCGGGGGCTGGCCGCGCGGCGGCGCAGTAGCAGCGTGGCGGCGATCACCGCCGCCACCCACAAAACTACCTTGCTGAGGACCAGGGGGTTTATCGTCGGCATGGGGCCTCCTCGCTTCCGGGGAGCTTTATCACCAGGAAGCGGAGCATCCCCGGGCCCTCGCTGCGGAGGCGGTGGGGCGCCCCGGCGGGGCAGGGAACGAGGCAGTCGGCGGTCACCCGCGCCTCCTCGTCCCCGATCTCCACCGTCCCCTCCCCCTCCAGCACGTAGAAGACGGCTTCTACGGGAACGGCGTGTTTCTTCAGAGATTCTCCGGGCCGCAGGGCGATCAGCACGATCTCCGCTCCCCCGCTGGCGTAAAGCTTCCGCGCGCTCACGCCGTGGGGATTGGGCACCTCTTGGGATTCATGCGCCTTCACGATCCTCACTTTTCCTCCTTTCACCCTTCTCCAGGGCAGCCAGCGCCTTCTCCAACAGGCGGACCAGCGTCTCCCGTTCCGCGGGGGAGAGGGGAGCCAAAATGGTCCGGGCGCGGCGGCGCTTGAACCTCTCCGCCCGCCGCTGGAGGGCCCTCCCCTCCGGGGTGAGGGCGAATCGCACTGCCCGGCGGTCGCGGGGGTCGGGGCGGCGTTCCACCAGGTCCAGCTCCTCCAGGCGGCGCAGGGCCACGCTGGCGGTGGGCGGGGTCACCCCGAGCCCGGCGGCGATCTGGCGTAGCCGGGCCCCCTCGTTCCGGGCGATCCAATCCAGAAGCGCGAACTGGGGCGGGGAAATCCCCACGTCCCGCAGGGGGTTCTGGCCCAGCTCCAGGCCGCGCAGGGCCTCGAGGAGTCGCACGAGCTTTTCCATGAGTTCGGTCTCCCCCATGACAGTTAGATAGTCTAACTAACCATAGAAGTTCGACAAGACCTCCACCGAAGCTCCACACCCGGGCGCTACCATTAAGTACGCTCGAAAAGAAGGGCGATGGAAATGAAAAGCGGGAAGAAGCTAGCGGCAAGTGCGACGTTGGGGGCGGTCCTCGTCGGGGCCCTTTTCCTCCCGGCCCTGGCCTACCAGGGCCCGCCGACCGGGGATACCGGGGACGTGAACGTGGGAGGGCTAACAAGCACCCTGCAGGCGATCCCCCCCTCAGTCCCTCTCCGGGGACGAGGTGCTGGGGATCCTCTACATGCGGGAGGAGGAGAAGCTGGCCCTCGACGTCTACACCTACCTCTACGAAAAATGGGGCCTCCCCATCTTTTCCAACATCGCCGCCTCGGAGAAAACCCACGTGGCGGCCATGGGGCTCCTCCTCGAGCGTTACAGCTGCCTTGAGGACCCCATGAGCGAGGAGCCCGGCGTGTTCACCGCCCCGGAGCTCCAAAAGCTTTACGACGAGCTCGCGGCCCGGGGAAGTGAGTCCCTGGTCGAGGCCCTCAAGGTGGGGGCACTGATCGAGGAGGTGGACATCGTCGATATCCAGGGGTACCTGGAGAAAGTGGACAACGAGGACATAAAGCTGGTCTACGAAAGCCTCCTCAAGTGCTCCCGGAACCACCTGCGGGCGTTCGTGGCCACCCTGGAGAACTACGGGGTCACCTACGAGCCCCAGGTCCTCTCCCCCGAGGAATACCAGGAGATCATCACCAGCCCCATGGAACGGGGCACCGCTGGGTAACCCCGAGATAGGCGAAACCAAGGGAGGGAAGGGGAGGCCACTGGCCTCCCCTTTTTTTATCCATTGTTTGGCGAAACTCGGACACCGCCCTCCTCCTTCGGTATGTTCTTCCATCCCGCTACAATCCGAGGCGATGTCGCGGGATGAGCTCCTGAGGGCCCACGGCTTCGATCCCGAGGTTCAGCGGGCGGCCCGGGAAAGACGGGGAAAACTCACCGCCGCCTGGCTCGCTCACCGGGGTGCAATGGTGGCTACCGCCCTGGCTTTGGCCCCGCTCTCGAAAGCCATCCTCGAGGCCCTCGCCCGGGCCATCCCCCTGCGCTGGCTCGCGGTGCTCCTCTACACGTACCTAGTTCTCCTTATCGTGCGCTGGCCACTCCCGGCGCTTTTCGTCTATCTCGCCCATAGGGATTTTCGGGATGGCCTTTTCCCTGAGCTGCCCCGTGGCCGTATCTCCAAGGCACTGCGCCTTCATTTGATCGTCACCGCCCTGGCGATCCCCCTCTTCGCCTTACTCTTGGGCCTCGACTTCGCCCCGTGGGAGAAGACGAGCTGGAATCCCATCCTATATGCGGCCTTCGCGGGGGTGGCGGAGGTTCTGTTCTTCACTGCGGGCCAGGGAGGGTTTCGCCCAGGGGACGAAGAACTGAGGCAGCGGGCCGAGGAAATCGGGAAGCGCATGAAGGTGAAGCCCCCACGGCTCAAGTACCAAGAGGTACCGGGACGGGCACCAGGGAGCGCGGTTTACATCCTCCTTTGGTTCTGGGACGTCATCGTGCTTTCCCGTAGTCTCCGGAGCCAGCTCACGCCGCGGGAGCTCGATGTGGTGCTGGCCCACGAGCTCGCGCACCGCAAGGAAAACTAGGTGCTGATCCTAATCTTCGGGATACGGGTATTCGGCCTGGTGCTCGCGGTGGGATACCTCTTGCCGCCCCTCAGTCGCCTATGGGGGATCCAGCGGTTCCAGATCGGGGCGCTCCCCCTCTTCCTCGTCGTCTGCGAGCTCGGGCTGATATTGCTTTCCCCCCCTGGAGCGGGCTCTCGCCCGCTGGGCGGAGCGGCGGGCGGACCGCCTCGCCCTGGTGGCCACCGGTGATCCTGAGGCGTTCGAAAGCTCTATCGTGAAGCTCTACGACGGGAACCTGATCGACGCCGCACCGGGGCGGCTCTGGCAGCTCCTGTTCGGCACCCACCCCACCGGGATCCAGCGCGTCCGCTTGGCCCGGCTATGGAAGCGAACACGGGAAACCCATCCTCCGCCTAGTTAGAGCTCACTGGGGGACGGCCTGTGATCCAGAGCTAGACCACCCCTGGGGAGTGCATTCGCCCCTCGGCCTTCCACCCGTCCTGGCCGCCCAACCTAGCACCCGGGTGTTCCAAGGCATTACTTGTGAGCCTGTTATGAACCCCGGGCTCCTCACGTCAATCGCCTTCCGCCCTCCCTTTTCCTGGTACAGCGTCGAAAGGGGCCCTGCAACCTGGCCGCCGGTTCCCAATCCAAAACCTCCAAAAGCCCCTTTAACCCGGTTCATGGAACCGGGCCGGGCAAGAGCCTGCCCCGCAGAACTCAGAGGCTGCGGGGCGGCTCTTGTGGTTCGCACTAATTCGGGGTTAACATGCCCCCATGCGCATCGTGTTCTGGGGGGCGGCGCGAACGGTGACTGGCTCCTGCCACCTCGTGGAGGCGGGCGACATAAAAATCCTCCTCGACTGCGGCATGTTCCAGGGGCACGCCGAGGACCGGAACGCCCAACCGTTCCCGTTCCAGCCCCAGGACATCGACTACGTGATCCTCACCCACGCCCACCTCGATCACTGTGGGATGATCCCCCGCCTGGTGCGGGAGGGCTTCCGGGGGCAGGTGATCTGTACTCCGCCCACCGCGGACATCGCCCGCCAGATCCTGCTCGACGCGGCTCACTTGCAGGAGGAAGAGGCGGAGCGGGCGGCCCGGCGGGCACTCAGGCGGGGGGTGGCACCGCCCCGGCCCCTGTTCGACGTTCTTGGGGTCAGGTCTTTACTTTTGACTTTTGGCGGGATACGATGCGGCTCAC
>JAJOKL010000099.1 GCA_021129895.1 Candidatus Bipolaricaulota bacterium | reverse complement strand
CTCTGGGTCCTCTGTGGTTCCCCTATCGAATCCGCGGAGGTCAGAGGCGGAAGATGGCCTTGGCCCGCTCCAGGTTGTCCACCGTGAACACCAGCTGGTTCTTGTCCACCGAGAAGTAGCAGGAGCGCACGTTGATGCCGTCCCGCGCCAGCCGGTCCAGCACCGTGGCCAGCTGCCCGGGCTGGTGGGGCAGGCTCATGGAAAGCGCCTCCCGCTCCTCGTAGTCCACCTCCAGCTCCCGCAGGATCTTCCTCGTCTTGCCCGGGTTGTCGGTGACCATGGACACCACCGCCTCCTCCAGGATGGTGAGGGCGGCGATGGCCTCCACGTTCACCTTCTCCTCCGCCAGGGCGGCCATCACCTCCAAGAGCGCCCCCGGCCGGTCCCCCAGGATGAAGCTGAACTCCTGCACCCTCGATCACCTCCTCCCCTTATCCTAGCCCCTCCCCGCCCTCCCGGACAAAATGGCCCCGGCAAGGAGACATATGGCAGCCCGGGTTGACCGGCGGGCCCTCACCCCCTATTATTTAGCAGATAAAGGTGGTGAGTGCTAAATGAGGGGACGCCGGGAGCTTCTGCTGAAGGAGGTCGTGGACCACTACATCAGGACCAGACAGCCCGTCTCCTCCAAGGCGCTGGTGGAGGAGTACGCGCACCGCTTCTCCTCCGCCACCGTCCGCAACGAACTGGCTGCCCTGGAGCGGGAGGGCTACATCTACAAGCCCTACCCCTCCTCGGGGCGTATCCCCACCAAAAAAGCCTTTCGGTTCTTCGCCCAGTGGCTCTTGGAGCTGGCCGAGCTCCGGGAGCGGCCAGAGAGGCTCCCGGCCGAGCCCCCGGAGCCCGCCCCCCAGGAGCTGCCGGAGCTGTTGCGGCGCACCGCTCTGCTCCTTTCCACCATGACCGAGACCCTGGCCTTCGTCCTGGCCCCGGAGGTGGAGGCGCTCAGGCTCGCCGGACTGGTGATGCGTCGCATCGGCCCCGGGGCGGTGCTGGTGGTGGTCCTGTCCGAGCTGGGGGTGGTGGAGTCCCGGGTGCTCCAGCTCCCCGGGGACCTGGCCCCCCAAGCGGTGGCCCAAGTAGAGGAGGTTCTAAGCAAGCGCGTCCGGGGCCTGACCCTGCACCAGCTCACCGAGCTGGGGGACCTGGAAGTGGAGGGCTGGCACGATCGCACCGTGCTTGCCGCCCTGGACCTGCTGCAACGGCTGGCCGCAGAAGGCCTCCGGCGCCGCCTATATGTGGAGGGGCTCACCCAGCTCCTGCGGGACCTTTCTGAGCAGCCGGCGGACTGGACCATGGAACGGGTGTGCGGGCTCTTGCGGCTCCTGGAGGACGAGAGGACCTTCGCCCAGGTGATCGGGCGCCTGCGGAGCGGGGCCCGGGACCTGGCGGTGGCGGTGGGGGATGCGGAGGTGCCGGAGCTCTCAGACTTCAGCGTGGTCACCGTCCCTTACTTCAGCGATACCGGCGTCCTGGGGCTGATCGGCCCCTTGTGGATGGACTACGCCCGCGCCTTTTCCGCCGCTCGCTACGTGGCCGGGCGGCTCAAGGCCATCCTGGCCACCGCCGGCCGCATCCAGGAGGTGAGCACATGAGCGAGGAACTGAACAAAACCAAGCCCGCAGAGGACCCCGGGCAGAAGCTTGAAAAGTTGGAGGAGGCCCTCGCGGCCAAGGAGGAGGAGATCAAGCGGCTCAAGGAGCGCCTCCTCCACCTGCAGGCGGACTTCGACAACTACCGCAAGCAGGTGGCCCGGGAATCGGCCACCTTGGCCCGCCGGGTGCAGGACCAGGAGATCCTGGACTTCCTGCCCGTCTACGACGCCCTGGAGCGGGCATTCCGGGCCCTCAAGCGCAACAACGACCTCGATAGCTTTGTGGAGGGGGTGGAACGGATCTTCGCCCAGCTAGCTGAGATCCTTAAGCGGAAGGGCTGCCAGCCCTTCGAGTCGGTGGGGAGACGGTTCGACCCCGCCTACCACGAGGTGCTGGTGACCGCCCACGCCGAAGTAGAACGGAATGTAGTGCTGGAAGAGTTCGAACGCGGCTGGCTGCGGGAGGGGGAGGTATTGCGGCCGGCCAAGGTGAAGGTGAGCCTCGGCCCCCAAGGAGGTGATGAGAATGAAGGAAAAGGTAATCGGAATTGACCTCGGTACCACCAACTCCTGCGCCGCCATCGTACGGGGGGGACGCCCGGAGGTGATCCCCAACGCCGAGGGGGACCGGGTCACCCCGTCGGCGGTGGCGTTCACCGAGTCCGGGGAGATGCTGGTGGGCAAGCTCGCCAAGCGCCAGGCGGTGCTGAACCCAAACAGGACCGTGCTTTCCATCAAGCGCAAGATGGGCACCGACCACCGGGTCAAGATCTCCCTGGATGGACAGGTCAAGGAGTACTCGCCGGAGCAGATCTCGGCGTTCATCCTGCAGAAGATCAAGCGCGACGCCGAGGAATACCTGGGGAGCACGATCCGAAAGGCGGTGATCACCGTCCCCGCCTACTTCAACAACCTGCAGCGCCAGGCCACCAAGGACGCGGGCAAGATCGCCGGGCTCGAGGTCCTCAGGATCATCAACGAGCCCACCGCCGCGGCTTTGGCCTACGGCCTGGACCGCCAGGGGGAGCAGAAGATCGTGGTCTACGACCTGGGCGGGGGCACCTTCGACGTCTCCATCCTGGAGATCGGCGAGGGCGTGTTCGAGGTGGTGGCCACCGACGGGGACACCCAGCTTGGAGGCGATGACTTCGACCGCCGCATCATGGACTGGCTGATCGAGGAATTTAAGCGGGATACCGGGATCGACCTCAGGGGTGACCCGGCGGCCCTGCAGCGGCTCCGGGATGCGGCGGAGCAGGCCAAGATCGAGCTCTCCTCCCGCATGGAAACCCAGATCTCGCTCCCCTACATTACCGCCGACGCCTCCGGGCCCAAGCACCTGGAGAAGACCCTGACCCGGGCCAAACTCGAGGCCATGATCGAGGACCTGCTTCAGCGGACGATGCGGATCGTGGACTCGGCCCTGGAGGCGGCCAAGCTCACCCCGGAGGACATCGACCAGGTGGTGCTGGTGGGCGGCTCCACCCGCATCCCCAAGGTCCAGGAGCTGGTGGCGAAGAAGTTCGGCAAGGCCAAGATCAACAAGGAGATCAACCCCGACGAGGTGGTGGCCATGGGGGCCGCCATCCAGGCCGCCATCCTGGCCGGGGAGATGGACGAGATCGTGCTCCTCGATGTGACCCCGCTTACCCTGTCCATCGAGACCCTGGGCGGGATCGCCACCCCCATCATCGAGCGCAACACCACCATCCCGGTGGAGCGGACCAAGACCTTCACCACCGCCGAGGACTACCAGACCCAGGTGGAGATCCATGTGGTGCAAGGGGAGCGGAAGATGGCCGCCGACAACAAGTCCTTGGGCAAGTTCGTGCTCTCAGGGCTTCCGCCTGCCCCCCGCGGGGTGCCCCAGATCGACGTGACCTTCTCCATCGACGCAGACGGCATCCTGCACGTGAAGGCCAAGGACCGGGCCACCGGCAAAGAGGCGGCCATCACCATCAAGGAGACCTCCCGGCTCACCCCGGAGGAGATCGAGCGGATGCGGAAGGAGGCCGAAGAGCACGCGGAAGAAGACCGGCGCAAGGCCGAGGAGGCCGAGACCCGGAACCAAGCGGACATGCTCATCTACTCGGTGGAGAAGGCCCTGCGGGAGCTGGGGGACAAGGTTCCCTCCCAGAAGCGGGGCGAGATCGAGGCCGCCATCCGGGCCCTCAAGGAGAAGCTGGAGGCCAAGGCGGACGTGGCCGCCATCCGGGCCGCCATGGAGGAGCTGCGGCGGGTGTCCGGCGAGGTGGCCGCCGAGGCCTACCGGCAGGCGAGCTCCGCCGAGGCCGCCGCCTCCGGGGGCGACCAAGGCGACCAGGAGAGGGGCGGCGACTACATCGACTACCAGAAGGAGTGACGCTTGCCTAAGGATTACTACCAGATCCTGGGGGTGCCGCGGGATGCCTCCCAGGAGGAGATAAAGCGGGCCTACCGGAGGCTGGCCAAAAAATACCACCCGGATGCGTATAAAGGGGACAAAAAGGAGGCGGAGCGGCGCTTCCGGGAGATCGCCGAGGCCTACGAGGTCCTATCGGACCCGGAGAAGCGGGCCCAGTACGACCGGTTCGGTCACGTGGGCCCGGAGCAGGGGTTCGACTTTGGGCCCATGGACTTCCGCCGGGCCCGGGAGGCGTTCGAGGAGTTCTTCGGGCCGTCTGCGTTCGACGAGATCATCAACCTGTTCTTCGGGGAGGGGGCACGTCCCCGGGCCCGGGCGCGCCCTACCCGCGCCCGCCGGGGGGAGGACCTGGAGTACCGGATAAAGATCTCCCTGGAGGACGCGGCCTTCGGGGCCCGGATCCGGGCCACCGTGCCGCGCCTGGTGGCCTGCGATCGCTGCGGGGGGGACGGCCTCGAGCCCGGCACCGGGGTCCGCACCTGCCCCACCTGCGGGGGCACAGGGCGCATCGAGTACCGGCAATTCACCATGCTGGGGTCATTTGTGAACGTGCGCACCTGCCCCGAGTGCAGCGGTACCGGGGAGGTCCTGGAGCGCCCCTGCCGAAAATGCCACGGCGAGGGGCGGGTGAAGGAAAAAAGCGAGCTTTCCATCACCATCCCCAAGGGGATCGAGGACGGGGCGCGGCTGCGCCTCAAGGGGGAGGGGAACGCCGGCCGGGCCGGAGGGCCCCCGGGGGACCTGCACATCACGGTGGAGATCCAGCCCCATCCCGTGTTCAAGAGGCAGGGGGCCGACCTTTCGGTGGAGGTGCCGGTACACTATGGCACCTTGGTCCTGGGGGGGCGGGCGCGGGTGCCTACCTTGGAGGGGGAGGAGGAGCTAGAGATTGCCCCCGGGACCACGCCGGAGGAGGTGCTGCGGCTACCGGGGCGGGGGCTGCCCCAGGGCCGCCGGCGGGGGGACCTTCTGGTGCGGCTCAAGGTGGCCATCCCCAAGGGGCTTTCCCGCCGGC
>JAJOKL010000178.1 GCA_021129895.1 Candidatus Bipolaricaulota bacterium | reverse complement strand
CCCCGGTACCCCCTGATCTCGGAGCTGGAGGAGATCCTCCGCCGGGCCTACGGCTGAGGGAGGAGGACGTGGCGAAGAAAAAGGCGAAAAAGATCCTGGTGGTGGACGACGACGTCCAGTTCGTGGACACCGTCCGGACCCTCCTCGAGGGCGTGGGGTACGAGGTGGCCCACGCCTACCAGGGGCGGGAGGGGCTGGAGCTGGCGCGGAGGCTCAAACCGGACCTGATCCTCCTCGACGTGATGCTCGCCGGCCCCCCGGGCCCGGACGGGTTTCAGCTCTCCCGGGAGATACACCGCGACCCCGAGCTCAAGGGCACCCCGGTGATCATCATCTCGGGGGTGCGGAAGGTGTTGGACCTCCCGTTCACCTTCACCCCCGACGAGAAGAAGCTCCCGGTGGCGGCGTTCCTGGAGAAGCCGATCAAGCCGGACGAGCTTTTGGCTGCGGTGAAGCAGGCTCTGGGGGAGAAGAAGTGAGCCCGGCGGCGGGGCTTTCGCAAGGAGCGATGAGGACGGTCATCAGGGGGGGCACGGTGGTCACCCCCGTGGGGTGCTTCCCCGCCGACGTCCTGATCGAGGACGGGGTGATCGCGGGCCTGGGCAGGGGTTGGTCCGCCGATGTGGAGGTGGACGCGGGGGGCTGTCTGGTCCTGCCCGGGCTCGTGGATCCCCACGTGCACATGGGCCTCAGGACGGGGGAGTTCACCACCAGCGACGATTTCGCCACCGGGAGCCGGGCCGCGGCCTTCGGCGGCGTGACCACCATCATCGACTTCGCGGCCCCCGAGGAGGACGAGCCCCTGGATAGAGCCCTGGCCCGCCGCCTGGCGGAGGCGGAAAACCGCTGTCAGGTGGACTACGATGTTCACGTGGCGATAAACCGGGCCTGGGATTCCCTCCCCCAGGAGGTCCAGCGGTGCATCGAGCTGGGGGCGCGGGCCTTCCGGCTGTACACGGCCTATCCCGGGCTGAGGCTCGACGATGGGGAAATCTACACCGTCCTGCGCCTGCTCAAGGGGAAAGGCGCCCTCGTCCGCGTCCACGCCGAGAACGCGGCTGCAGTTGAGACGATGAAAGCGGAGTTCGTGAGGGAGGGGGCCACCACCCCCTACCATCACTACCTGAGCTCCCCGGAATTCGTGGAGGAAGAGGCGGTGGCCCGGCTCCTTCTCCTGCAGAGGGAGTCTGGCTGTCCGATCTACTTCAACCACATCTCCACCGGCGTCGCCCTCCGGCTCATCCAGCAGGCGAAACTCGAGGGCCAGCGGGCATACGCCGAGGTCTGCCCCCAGTACCTGTTCTTCACGGCGGAGGTGTACCGGAGGGAGGACGGGGCCCTGTACTTGGCCTCCCCGGCCTTCAAAGGCGAGCGGGAGCGGTTGGAGTTGTGGCGGGGGCTGGAGAGGGGGATGGTGGACGCGGTGGGCACCGACCACTGCTCCTTCACCCGGGAACAGAAGATGCGGTACGCGGGGGATTTCACCCGGGTGCCCAAGGGGGTCCCCGGGGTGGAGACCACCCTGCCGCTCCTTTTCACCGAGTGGCGTCGGCGGGGCTGGCCCCTGGAGGAGCTGGTGGCGCTCACCAGCTACCGCCCCAGCCGGATATTCGGGCTCTACCCCCGCAAAGGGGCCATCCAACCCGGGGCCGATGCCGACATCGTTGTCTTCGACCCGGAGGAGGAGTGGGAGATCGGCGCCGATGCCCTCCACATGAACGTGGATTGGAGCCCGTACCAGGGGTTCAAGTGCACGGGGAAGGTGAAGTCCGTGTTGCTCCGGGGCCGGGTGCTGGTGGAGGATGGCCGGTGGAAGGGAAGGAAACCGATGGGCCAGCGGGTGACCCCGGTGTCCCCTGGGGGAGCGGGTGAGTGGACGGGGAGGGATCCTCAGGGGGGCATTGTGGGACCCCCGGTTCGGGGGACTAAGCTTGGGGAGTTCATATGGGCAGGATAAAGATAATGGACACCACCCTGCGGGACGCGCACCAGTCCCTGTGGGCCACCCGGATGACCACCGCGGAGATGCTCCCGATAGCGGAGAAGATGGACCGGGTGGGGTACTGGTCCATGGAGGTCTGGGGCGGGGCCACCTTCGACGTATGCCTCCGCTATCTCAAGGAGGACCCTTGGGAGCGGTTGGTGGAACTGCGCAAAAGGATAAAGCGCACCAAGCTCCAGATGCTCTTGCGGGGCCAGAACATCGTGGGGTACCGCAATTACCCCGATGACGTGCTGCGGGCGTTCGTGGAGCGGGCGGCGGAGGCGGGGATCGGTGTGTTTCGGATCTTCGACGCCCTGAACGATGTACGCAACCTGGCCGCGGCGATCCGGTTCGTCAAGAAGGTGGGCAAGCACGCCCAGGGGACGATTTGCTACACCACCAGCCCCGTCCACACGGTGGAGCACTACGTGGAGTGTGCCAAGCGGCAACTGGATGAGGGGATAGATTCCATCTGTATCAAGGACATGGCCGGGATCCTCTCCCCCCGGATGGCGTACGAGCTGGTGTTGGCACTCAAGGAGGAGCTGGGGATCCCCGTGCATCTGCACTGCCACGCCACCAGTGGGATGGCGGTGGCCGCATACCTGAAGGCGATCGAAGCCGGGGTGGACATCATCGATACCGCCCACGGCCCCCTCTCCTTCTACTCCTCCCAGCCGGCGGTGGAGACGATCGTGCCCATGCTGCAGGGGACGGAATGGGACCCGGGCCTCGATGTGGCGTTGATAGAGGAAATCTCGAATTACTTCGAACAGTTGCGGCGCAAGCGGGGATTCCGGTGGGAGGCGTGCATCGACGGCACCGTGACGATCCATCAGATCCCGGGAGGAATGGTCACCAACCTGATCCGCCAGCTGGAGGAGCAGCGGGCGCTGGACAGGCTCCCCCAGGTGTTGGCGGAAGTCCCCCGGGTCCGGGCCGACCTGGGTTATCCCCCCCTGGTCACCCCCACCAGCCAACTGGTGGGGGTGCAGGCCGTGCTCAACGTGCTCTCCGGGGAGCGGTACAAGATCGTGCCTCAAGAGGTCAAAGACTACGTGAAGGGCCTTTACGGCAAGCCACCGGGGGAGATCGACCCCCAGCTCAGGCGGCGCATCCTGGGGGACGAAGAGCCTATCGACGTGCGGCCGGCCGATCTCCTGGAGCCGGGGTTGTCCAAGGCGGCCGAAGAGATACCACCCGAATTCGTCGAGAAAGAGGAGGATATCATAACCTATGCCCTGTTCCCTCATGCCGCCATGGAATTCTTCAAGCACCGGGAGTCGGCCCCGAAGGAGGGACCTCCGTCCCCTCGACCCGCACCTCCTCAGGCCCCCGGGAAGTCGCCGGCTTCCCCCAGCACCGACATCGCCTCCACCGTCAAGGAACTGGTACACTTGGCCCGGCAGTACGGCATCACCGAACTGGTATGGGAAGAGGGTGAGGTCGGGATCAAGCTGCAGCGTGATCCCGCCAGCGACGATGGGAACTTCAAGGTAGAGCTCCGACTCCCTCGGAAATGACCGATCCCTGGGGCCGGGGGCCGGAACCCGGTGCAGCCGCGGGAATCCCCCCTCGGTCTCAGGTCAGGGTGAAAAGGTTTGGGGGTCCGAAGGGCAGGGAGGAGCGTGGGACCCCATGGAGGGGGGCGTTCCGGGCCAACCGGCTCCTCGACCCCGGTTCCCTTGAAGGCCCCGGCCGTGCTAGGATTGGGGCGTGGAAACCAAGGTCCTCGAGCCGACGTCGGAGGGGCTGCGGATCGCGGGGGAGATCATCCGGGGCGGGGGGTTGGTGGCCTTTCCCACCGAGACCGTCTACGGCCTCGGGGCGGACGCCCTCTCCGCCGAGGCGGTGGCCCGGATCTTCGAGGCCAAAGGACGCCCCAGGTTCGACCCTGTGATCGTCCACGTGGCGGCCCCGCAGGAGGCAGAGGCGCTGTGGCGGGAGGTCCCGCCGCTGGCGCGGCGGCTGATGGAGCGCTTCTGGCCCGGGCCCCTGACCATCGTCCTTCCCAAGCGCGATGTGGTCCCGGACATCGTCACCGCCGGGCTCCCCAACGTGGCCATCCGCATGCCGGCCCACGAGGCGGCCCTGGGGCTCATCCGGGCGGCGGAGCGCCCCATCGCCGCCCCCTCGGCCAACCGGTTCGGGCGGACCAGTCCCACCCATCACGAGCACGTGCTGGAGGAGCTTGGGGGGAGGATCGAGGCTGTCCTCGCCTGTGGGCCCACCCCCGTGGGAATCGAGTCCACGGTGATCTCGCTGGTGGAGGATCCCCCGCGGGTCCTGCGTCCCGGGGGAACGCCCCTGGAGCTCCTGCGGGAGCTGGTGGGGGAGCTGCGGGCCGATCCGCCCCAGGTGAAGCACGGCCCGGCACCCTCCCCGGGGACCTTGCGGCGCCACTACATGCCCCAGACCCCCCTCGTCCTCCTCGAGCCCGGGCTCCCGGGGGACGGGTGGGAGGAGCTTTCCCGGGACCGGTGTGGGTACCTGGGGTTCACCGCGGCCAAGCGGGGGTTCCGTTTCGGGGAGGTGTTATCGGGCCGGGGGGACCTGCGGGAGGCGGCGGCGCGGTTCTTCGCCGCGCTGCGGAGGCTCGATTCTTTAGGGCTTTCGGCAATCGTGGCCGAGCCGGTGCCGGAGGAGGGCCTGGGGGTGGCAATCATGGACCGCCTGAAGCGGGCGGCCCAGGGCGCGGCTCGCTTGGACACGCGTTCCGTGTGGATCAAGCGGCTTTAACCGACACCACCACTGGGGCCTCCATCCTTGTTTGAAGATGACCTCCCACCACTTGCCGTGGCCCTACCTCAGGGATGGTTTGTGGTGGGAAATGGGGTAAGATAGTACTCCGATTGGAGTACAAATGGAGCTGTGGACGCTTGCCCCGCTGGCGCTGGTAGCGGAGTACATCGACTCCACTCTGGGGATGGGCTACGGTACCTCCCTCACCCCCATCCTCCTCCTGCTCGGCTACAGCCCCGCCCAGGTGGTCCCCGCGGTCCTGTTTTCGGAGAGGGTACGGCCCCCTGGTC
>JAJOKL010000032.1 GCA_021129895.1 Candidatus Bipolaricaulota bacterium | reverse complement strand
ACACCGTGGGCCAGTTCCCGCACCAGCTCCACCGCCGGGGGCTCCCCGGAGGCCGCCATCAACACCTGCCTAGGGGCCATGGGACCACCCCCGATCCGGAAGCGGCCTGCGCCTCCCGTCCTCCCGGAGCCAGACCCCCGTTGGCACCACCTCCCCGATCACCCGGCCCAGCTCCGGCCGATATCGGTCGGGGGGGATGGTGAACAGGAGCTCGTAGTCCTCCCCGCAGTAGAGGGCCTGCTCCCGGGCTTCCCCGGGGAAGGCCTCGGCGAGGCCGGGGAGGAGGGGAAGGGCCTCAACGTCGATCTCCATCCCCACCCGGGAGGCCCGGGCCAAAAGGTGCGCGGAGTGGGCGAGCCCGTCCGAGACGTCGATCATAGCCGTGGCAAGGCCTGCCAGGCGTTGGCCCTCCTGCAGCCGAGGGGAGAACCGGAACAGGCGGTTGGCCTCCTCCAGCGCTCCCCGGGAGAACAGGTGCAGCGCCAGGGCCGTGCGCCCCAGGGCCCCGGTCAGGCAGAGGAGGTCGCCCGGTTTGGCCCCGGCCCGGCGCACCGGCTGGACCGCTTCCCCCAGGGCGGTGGCGACCAGGGTGAGTTCCTGGGAAAAGTCCAGGTCCCCGCCCACGAGCTCGGTCCCGGCCCCCCGGCAGGCGGCCTGGGCCCCGGCCAGGAGCCCGGGGAACAAGTCCTCCCAGCTCGGCGCGGAGGCGGCCAACACCACCGCCACCGGGCGGCCGCCCATGGCGGCGATGTCCGAGAGAGAGGCGGCCACCACCCGCCAGCCCATGGTGTAGGGGGTAGTTCCCGGGGGGAAGTCGGAGGACTGATGGAGGAGGTCAGTGGTGAGGAGGAGGTGTATGTCGCCCCAGGGGATCACGGCGCAGTCGTCCCCGGCGGCTGGCACAGCGGCTTCGATCTTCTCAAGCAGCTCCCACTCGTTCAGCTCACCCACGCCCCTCGCCCTTCCTTTGGGGTAACGGGAATCGGGGGTGGGCAGTGCCGGCGATGGGTAACCTTCCCTACGCTGGCATTACCCAGGTCAGGTTCCAGGGGTCGAGGCTTCCGCCTCCTCTCAGCCCTCTTCGGACTCCCCCGGTTACCCCGACACTATTGTAAACGGAAGCCGTCCGGCGGCAATCCGCGCCTTCCGAGTGGTCCCCCTCTCGACGGGGCTGATTGGACAGCCATTACCCCACCGCCTGGATCCGAAAGGATCCAGGGTACAATCCATGCCAAAGGAGCCCAAATGGCCGAGGAGATATTGACTGCCGAAACGCGGCTGGTGGGGAAGGAGGCGGCGCGGCTGGATGCCGTGGCCAAGGTGCGGGGCCAGGCCCGCTATGCCGACGATCTCTCCTTCCCCGGGATGCTGTTCGTGAAAGCGATTCGGGCGGACCGGCCCCATGCCCGCATCATCACCCTGGACCTGTCATGGGCGGAAAGGCACCCCCGGGTGGTGTGCGTGGTGACCCCGGAGGACATCCCCGGGGAGAACGTGGTGCCGGTGATCTACCGGGACATGCCCCTGCTGGCCGTCGGGGTGGTCCGCTACGTAGGAGAACCCCTGGCCCTGATCGGGGCCGAGACCCCGGAGGCAGCCGAGGAGGCGGCCGCCTTGGCACAGGTGACCTACGAGGACCTGCCGGCGGTGCTGGATCCCCTGGAGGCGATCCGGGAGGGAGCGCCACAGGTTGCCGTCCCGGAAGCGGCGGAGGCCGGGAACATCTTCACCCACATGGTGATCAGGAAAGGGGACGCGGAGAGGGGCTTCGCCGAGGCGGACGTGATCGTGGAGGGGGAGTACCGCACTGGCTACCAGGAGCACGCCTACCTCGAACCCCAGGGGGTGATCGCCGTCCCCGAGGAGGGGGGGATGGCCATCTACGGCACTCTCCAGTGCCCGTTCTACGTGCAGAACGCGGTGGCGGCCGTGTTGGGCCTGCCCCTCTCTAAGGTGCGGGTGGTGCCGACCGCCACCGGGGGCGGGTTCGGGGGGAAGGAGGACGTGCCCTCGCAGCTCGCGGCCATGGCCGCGGTGGTGGCCGCTAAGTCCGGTCGGCCGGCCAAGCTAGTCTACGACCGAGCCGAGGACATCATCTCCACCTCCAAGCGCCACCCCGGGGTGATCCGCTATCGCACCGGGACCAAGCGGGACGGCACCTTGGTGGCAGTGGAGATCGAGTTTTACTACAACGCCGGCGCTTACCAGACCCTGTCCTCGGCGGTCCTCTGGCGGGCCCTGGTGCACGCCCCCGGTCCCTACCGCATCCCCCACGTGAAAGTGGACGCGTACTCTGTGGCCACCAACACCGTCCCCTGCGGGGCGTTCCGGGGGTTCGGCTCCCCTCAGGTGATCTTCGCTCACGAGTCCCAGATGGACGAGCTCGCGGGGAGACTCGGCATGGACCCCCTGGAGCTGCGCAGGAAAAACGCCCTCCGGGAAGGGGACGAGACGGCAACCGGTCAGGTGCTAACGGAGTCGGTGGGGCTTCCGCAGGCCATCGAGCGGGCGGCGGAGCTCTGCGGGTGGAAGGGGCTCCGGCGAGAGGTCGACGAGTTCAACCGTCAGAAAAAATTCCGCCGGCGCGGGGTCGGGATCTCCACGGTGATGTACGGGGTGGGGATGGGGGCCAAGGCCCCGCTTCTGGATAAGGCCGGGGCGTACCTGAAGCTGGAGGCGGACGGTTCGGTCACGGTGGCGGTGGGGAACACGGAGATGGGCCAAGGGGCGACCACGGTGCTGGCTCAGATCGCCGCCGAAACCTTGGGCGTAAAGCTCTCTGACGTGCAGCTGGCGCCGGTGGACACCTCCCGGGTGCCGGACTCCGGGCCCACGGTGGCCTCCCGCACCACCACCGTGGCCGGGGCAGCGGTGCTGGACGCAGCGCGGAAGCTGAGGGCCCGGGTCGAGGCCGCCGCCCGGGGATTTTTCGGAGTCGACGAGGTGGAGATAAGCGACTCCCAAGTATGGCCGAGCGGCGAGCCGGGAAAGGCCGTGCCCCTCTCCGAGGTGGCCCACTGGATGTGGGTCCACAACTGGGATTTAGGCGCCACGGGGTGGGCTGAAGGGGCGCCGGTGGACTGGGACCCGGACACCGGCCTGGGGAAAGCCTACTTCGTTTACGCCTACGCCTGCCACATCGCCGAGGTGGAGGTGGACTTGCTCACCGGCGAGGTGCACGTCAGGAGGTTCTGGGCGGTGCACGATTCGGGGAGGATCGTGAACCCGGCCCTGGCCCGGGGGCAGGTGGCGGGCGGGATCGCCCAGGGGATCGGCTACGCCCTCATGGAAGAGCTCAAGAGCGAGGGGGGGCGCATCGTGGCCCCCTCGTTCACCGCCTATCACATCCCCACCTCGATGGATGTACCGGCGGAGTTCGTGATCGAGTTCGTGGAGGCCCCTTATTCGGGCGGGCCCTACGGGGCCAAGGGGCTGGGGGAGGTGCCGCTGATGGCGGCCCACGCCGCGGTGGCGAACGCCGTCTCGCAGGCCACCGGCGGCAGGCTCAGGGAATACCCGGCCCTCCCGGAGCGGGTGCTGGAGTTGGTGGAAGGCGCATAGATGGCCAACCGCCGTCCCCCCTTGCTCCTCTCGGCGGCCCACGCCCTTAACGACGGGTACGGTTCGTTTTTGGTCGCCCTGATGCCGCTCCTCATAGACCGGTTCGGCCTGTCCCTGGCCATGGCCGGACTTCTGTCCTCGGTGCGGGGCACCATGGCTTCCTTCACCCAACCGCTGGTGGGCTTGGCGGCCGACAGGTTCGGCCCCCGCTGGCTGGTCCTCTTGGGCCCAGCGCTCACCTGCACCGCCATGGCCCTGCTGGGGGTGTTGCCCAGCTACACCGCCTTGGCGGTGGCCCTGGGGCTAGCCGGCTTGGGCTCTGCCGCCTTTCATCCCGCCGCAGCGGCCTTGGCCGGGAGCGCGGGCGAGGGACGCCGGGGCTTGGCGGTGTCGGTGTTCTCCGCCGGGGGGACCATCGGGGTGGCGGTGGGCCCGCCCCTGATCGCCGCCCTGGTGGGAACGTTCGGCCTCGGGGTCACCCCCGCGTTGCTCCTTCCGGCCTGGGGGCTGGTGGGGCTCCTGGTGTGGCGGATGCCCCGGGTGGTCCGGGGCCTGCGGGAAGTGGGACTTAGGCTGCACACGCATCCTCAGGCCCGGCAGCTGGTTCGCCTGTGGACCATCGCCGTGCTGCGCGAGTTCGCCGGCATGTCCTACATCACCTTCCTGAGCGTGCTGTGGGTGCGGCGGGGGGCGGGGGTGACCACGGGCGGGCTTTCCCTTACGGTGTTCGCCCTGTCCGGGGCGTTGGGGGGCGTGATCGGGGGGCGGCTTTCCGATCGCTTCGGCCGCCGCCGGGTGATCGTGGGGGCGTTGCTCTCCTCCATCCCTTTCCTGTACCTGTTTCTGATCACCGATGGGGTACAGTCCATGGTCACCTTGGCCCTGGGCGGGTTGCTGCTTTTGGCTTCCAACCCGGTTTCGGTGGCGTTCGCCCAGGAGATGTTCCCCGAACACCGGGGCATGGTGTCCGGGTTGGTGATGGGGTTCGCCTGGGGGGTGGGATCGCTTTTGATCACCCTGGTGGGCTATCTAGGGGATCTTTTGGGCCTGGAGGCCGCCCTGGGGATCGTAACCGGGCTGCTCCTTCCGGCGGCGGTGGTGGCCGCCGGCCTGCGGGAGCCGCCCGGAAAGAGCGAGGGGCCGGCCGAAGCCGGCCCCTGAAATCCCATCCAACCTCGATCCACTATAGAGCCTGTTGCAAAAGTTGGCCTCCCTGCGTGCATCAGCTTTGTCTCTCCCCGAAGGGAGTGGACTGAGTGTCGCAGGGGTACCGCAACAGGCTCTATTGAACCCGGATCCTTTCAGGATCCGGGTTCAAGGAACTCCTTTCTACTCCTGTGGCCCATTGCGCCCTCCCTTTCCTGGCGCAGCATCAAAAGGGCCTTGCAACCTGTTCGCCGGTTCCCAACCCTCCAAAATGCCCCTTTAACCCGGTTCTGTGAACCGGGTTAAACTAGGGCGTGTTTGCAAATGTATGTGTTTAGCGTCTGTAAATCAAGCGGGCTGGGCTACCGGGGGAGCCCGCTC
>JAJOKL010000090.1 GCA_021129895.1 Candidatus Bipolaricaulota bacterium | reverse complement strand
GACGTGGGGAGCCTGGCTTTCCGGGGCAGGCGCACGTGGCCGGTGGCGAGCAGGGCGGAGAGAGCCCCCAGGCTGCGCAATTGTCCCAGCGCCTTGGGGGCAACCCGCTTGTCCACGGCCATGAGGAGCACCGCATTGCTGGCCGGGGTGAAGAAGTGGAACCCCACGCTCATCACCAGAGTGCCGAAAAGCAGTGTGGGAACCGAGCTCGCCCAGCCGGTCAGGGCGATGCCTGCCCCCAGGGGGGCAATGCTCACCGCCATGAGCCGCGTCTCGGCCAGGGCCAGGACCAAGAAGCCCACGGCAAACCCGAGCAACCCTGGGAGCTCGCGGATGGCCTGGATCCCGCCGATCTCCGCTGGGCCCACCCCGATCCGCTCCACAGCGAAGTTGTTGAACAGCGCCTGCCACACCCGGAACCCGAAGTACATGGCGAAATTGGCGAGGACGAGGTAGATGCCGATCGACCTGTTCTCCTGGAATAGCTCCCGCATGGCCGGATTTTATCCCCCGCGGCCGGCCTCTCCCCCCTCTAGCTCCGCATCGCGGCTAGTTTTCTCCATGCGGCCTGGGGAGCTGCTTGCCTGTTCGATCAAGGGGCCACAAGGGGGCGGATTTCACACCATCTCCGCCAGCACCCGGAGCCAGTCCAAGAGCAAGCGCGGGATCAGAAAGTTCCGGCGCACATGCTCCCGCCCCGCCTTCCCCAGCCGGGCCGCCAGTTCTCTGTCCTCCAGGAGCTCCACCACCCGCTCCGTCATGGCCTCGTAATCCCGGGGGCGAGTCAAAAAACCCGTCTCCCCGTCCACCACCTGGAGCGGGATTCCCCCCACCTCGGTGGCCACCACCGGCGTCCCTTTCCACAGGGCCTCGGACACGGTCAGCCCGAAGCCCTCCCGTGTGGAAAGCTGCAATACCACCGTGGCCGCCCGCTGGAGGGCGTTCACCAGGTACTCGTCGGTGACGGTGACCAGGTGCACGTCCGGTAGTTCCCCCGCTTGGGCCTGAACTTGGCCAAAAATCTCCGGACCTTCGGGGTCGTCGGCGGCCATGTTTCCCAGCATGACCAGCCGGCAGTCCACCTCCTGTTTGACCAGGTGGAACACCTGGAGCACCCCCAGCGGGTCCTTCCACTTGTCGAACCGGGACACCTGCAGGAGAAGGGGTTTGTCTTGGGGGATCTCGTACTGGGCCAGCTTGGCCGCCGTCTCCTCTTCCGTTAGCTCCCGGTTGATGGGGGAGAAGGGGTCGATGGCCGGGGGCACGATGTGGGTAGGCAGGGGCAGATCTGACTTGCGGAACCTCTCGGAGGAGATCACCCCGGCGTCGTAGCGCAGAAGCAACGGCTTTACTAGCTCCCAGGCCCCGGGGGCAGGGCTCGAGAGGTCGATGTGACAGCGCCAAATCCAGGGGCAATCCTTCTCCGCGTACCGGATCATGGGGAGGGGCTGGGGGTCATGGACCACCACCACGTCATGGAACAGGGGGGTGAAGCAGGCGAAGAACTCGTTTATCTCATGGTAGACTCGGATGTCCTCCTCTCGGAACTCGCCTTCTTCCCCCTGGAGCGCGTTGTGTAGCCCCTTGGTGATCCTGAACAGCTTTGGGGTGCCGTAGAGGAGCGACCAGTCGGCGTCCAGCCCCAGATCGTTCATAAGTGGGACCAAACTCCGTAGCATCCCGGCCACTCCGCCGCCGTGGAAGGTGGAGCTTATATGCAGCACCCTCAAGCCGAGAAGTGGTCGTGCCGCCCCCACGATCTCGGCCACCCTCTCCTCCCCGATCAGGGGGAGATAGCGCTCGATCCCTCTTTCGCTCAACCGGCCCTCCTTAATTTAAGCGCCCCCGCCGGTGGGCGGGATCACCTCAGCGGTAAACTCCCGTCGCTGCGATTGCTCCAAACAGCCTTATCAGGTTTACGAAACCGGGTAGCATAAGAAGAGAAACCACCAGGTGCAACCCCCTGGGGACACCTGTTGCCGGGTAGGTATTATCCCGCCCTCTCAGCCCGCTGCCCTTTTCTAAAGATGGTCTCGCCGGCCGGCAACTCCGGGTGCTCCCCCAGCTCCTCGGTCAGCTGTCGCACCCCCTCTTCCAGGGACACCTTCGGCAGGTATCCCAGGGCTTTGATCTTGGTGATATCGGCCACCAGACGATAGGTGTCCTCGCTGATCTCTTTGATCTCCTGGATGCTGGCCCGGCGTCCGGTGACGAGCTCGATAACCTCGATCAGCTCCCGCATGGATGTCTCCTGGCCGGATCCCAGATTGAACACCTCCCCCGCCGGGGCCCGGTCCGCGAGCAGCAGCCCCTGCACTACGTCGCTTACGTGTACGAAATCTCGGGTCTTACAGTCCAAGTCACCCACTACCTGGATCGGCCTCCGGTTGAGCTGCCAGCGAAGGTACCGGGACACTTCGACCAGCGCCAGTTCAGGGTTCTCTCCGGGACCGTACACGCAGAATGGCCTGGCGATGACCACCGGTAGGTCATAAGCAGCGAAGAACGCACGACAGCAGAGTTCCCCCGAAAGCTTTGAGGCCCCATAGGGCACAAACGGCCGCGTAGGGTGCTCCTCATCGGTGGGGGATCTCTCCGGTCGGCCATAGACGGAAGCCGAGGACACATAAACCAGCTTTTTCACCTCCCCAGCCTTTGCCGCTTCAAGCACGTTGAACGTACCCACGGCGTTGGTCTCAAAATCGAATCTGGGATCTACAACGGAGCGAGAGCCGTTGGCGTTGGCGGCAAGGTGAAAGATCAGCTCCGCCGCATTTGCCAGTTCGGCGACCTTGGCCGCATCCCTGATATCGGCCCGCACCCAGCTCGCTCCCGGCAGGGCCGGCTCTGGTTCGGGTGCTAACTGGTCCAGAATGACCACCTGTTTGCCCAGCTCCAGCAGGGCAGCCACCAGGTGCCTCCCGATGAAGCCCGCCCCTCCGGTCACAAGGATCCTGGTGTACCGTTCAAGCATGGCGGCCCCTCACTTCAACGTCCACCCCACCATGCCCTTGATGTAGTACCGCTGGAGGAAGGCGAAGATCATCACCGGGACGATCATCACCAGCACTGCCCCTGCGGAGAGGACCCCCCAGTCCACGTGGTATACCCCCCGCATGAGGGGGATCCGCTGGGTGGCCAGGAGCTTGCTTGGAGAATATATCAGGATCAAAGCTAGAAAGAAATCGCTCCACACCCACATGAACTGCAGCACTGCTGCCGAAACTAAGGCAGGGACGCACATGGGGAGCACTATCCTTAGGAAGATCACCAGGTCCGAGGCCCCGTCCACCCGGGCCGATTCCTCCACCTCGATCGGCAGGGTGGTGAAGTAATTCCTCATGAAGAAAAGGATCCAGGGGATCCCCCAAGCGGAATGGACGGTCACCAAGCCCAGGAAGGTGTTCAGAAGCCGGAGATCCTTCATCAGCTTGAAGATGGGGATGGCGATCATCTGGATGGGGAGCGTCATCAGGGCCACGATGGTCAAGAACAGGTAGTTCTTAAGCGGGAACGTGAACCTGGCGAGCCCGTAGGCGGCGATGGAGGCTATGAAGATCGGCACCACGGTAGCGGGGATCGCCACCGCCAGCGAGTTGCGCATCCCCTGGGAAAGGGGGGCGGTGGGGTGGTTCCAGGCTTTGACGAAGTTGCTCAGGGTGGGGTTGAACTCCTCGAACCTCCACCAGCCATAGATGACCTCGCTCAATGGGCGGATCGAGGTCATAAGAAGCCCGAAGAAGGGAACGATCCAAATGAGCGCCAGCGACCAGGCCAGAAGGTGAATCAGGAGAGTTGATACCCACTTCCTTTTCATCGCCTCTCCCTCCGGATCACTGACGTGATCATCGGAATGGCCGCCGCCAAGGTGAGAAACATGAGGATGGTGGCCACCACCGAAGCCCTGTTGAGATCGAACTGGCGGAATGCATAGAAGTACATCTGCAGGGCCAGTACATTGGACGCCCCTCCCGGCCCCCCCAGGGTGGCAACATACACGATGTCGAAGATCTTCAGCTCCCAGAGGATGGTCATGGTGACGATCACGGTGGTGATGGGTTTGAGGAGGGGCAAGGTGATGCTGAAGAACATGCGCACCGGGGTAGCCCCATCCACCATGGCTGCCTCGTAGTAATCCCTGGGGATGGTGCTCAGTCCGGCGGAGTAGAGGATCATGCTGAAGCCCGTCCACAGCCACACCGAGCCGAAGATCAGCGCCAGCAGGGCCGACTCAGGATGGGCGGTCCAGGACCTGGTGGTGAGGCCGAGGAGGCCGAGCACCGCGTTTACCACCCCGGCGTCTTTATCGAACATGAACCGGATGATCACCCCGCCCACGATCATCGGGATTACCATGCCCAGGAAAATGGAGGACTTTATCACCCCGCTTCCCCGCACGTTCCGCACGATGATCGCCAGGACCAGGCCCAGGAATGTGGTTAAGGGGAGATGGATGAGCATCCACAGGAAGTTGTGAAGCAGTGCCCCCAAGGGAAATCCGCGGACAAATCCGCGGGCATCAATGATCTCCCGCGAGCTCAGCACCGCCCAATAGTTGGCCGGGAACGGGGGATCTCCCGTGGCGAAGCTCAGGTAGATGGTGCTTGCCACCGGGTAGACTACAAAAGTGGCCAGCAGGGCCAAAGCGGGAATGATAAATAAAGATCGTGAGATTTTCTCTTTTACACGCGCCATTTCTGTTTGAACCTTTTAAAAGGAGAAGGGGGGAGCAGTCGCTCCCCCCACTTTCGCCTCTTTAAGGGGCCTTCTCTTCCAGGACCTCCAGGACCTCATCCACTCTACCAGGCTCCACCCATAGAAGCTTAAGCTGGTCCCAGAACGTCAGCTGGAACTCCCCGCCGATGGCGTCGTCCAGATCGTACAGGGCTACCTTCCCCACCATGGTCTCGGCTGCCGCCCGGTCCACCGGCGGGTAGAGGTCCAGGGACACGGGGAGGTAGGTGGCGATGTGACCGCCTTGCTGGACCTGGATCTCCTGGCCCTCGGTGACCAGGAACTCGATCAGGGCCCTGGCCAGCTCAGGGTGCTCGGTATAAGCCGGGACGGCCACGTAGTCAGCAGCAAATACTAGCCCCAAGTTCCCCGGGAGGGAGAACACCCCCAGATCGTCGGGGTCCTCCACCATACCGGTGATCCAGCTGC
>JAJOKL010000006.1 GCA_021129895.1 Candidatus Bipolaricaulota bacterium | reverse complement strand
TTGCCCTACAGAGAAGTCCCCAGCCGGAGGCCCCCGACGCTAAACACGTACCCTTTGGAGATAACCTCTTTGAATTCCTTCCACATCGGTTCCACCCCTTGCTCTCACTCTAGAACCACCACCCGGCGGGGGCAACTCGGCCTCGCACAAAAAAGCGGGGCGCCGCAAGACGCCCCGCCCCGTATCCGTCTCTGTGCCCCTCAGGTGGCCCGGATCTCCCTCTTCATGAAGATCACGTACGAGATCCCGAAGCAGACCGAGCTGAGGGCGATCAGGCTCACCAGCTGGGGCCACACGATGAGCAAGCTCTGCCCCAAGGGCAGCGGGTTGGTGGGGATGTCCTGCCGGGTGAGGAGGGTGGCGATCCCCAACCCCCGGTAGCTGGGGATGAGGATGGCGGTGGTGGCCTCCTCGAACAGGGTCACCGGGGAGAAACGCAGCACCATGTCCCTGATGGCCTCGTGTCGCTGCCACACCTCAGGCGGGGACTGCAAGGTCACCGGGGCCAGCTGATCCGCGAGCAGCCCGGCCACCATGTACAGAAACAGGGTGAAGAACAGCCAAACCGCGATGGACGCCAAGGCCGAGCTGGCCGCCTGGCGGAACAGGATGGAGAACAGGATCCCCAACGCCAGCCAGAACCCCAGGTACACCAACCCGATCAGGAAGAAGGTGAACATCCGAGCCAGCTCCCCCCCGTCCGGGGGAAAGCCCAGGGCATAAAGTCCCAGCCCGAAGATAATCAGGATGATCCCGGCCAAGGCAAGGGCCAACGTGGCCAGCCCGGCCAGGAACTTGCCGTTGATCCAGGAATCCCGGTAGATGGGCTGGGCAAGGACCCGCGATACCGTGCCCCGGGAGAACTCGGAGTTGATCGCGTCGAACCCCAGCAGCACCCCGATCAGGGGGCCGAAGAAGGCCAGGAACGATAGGAACGAGGGCAGCCCCCCGGCCCCCCGGGTGAACAGGCTCAGGTACACGTAGGCCGGGTCCTGCGGGGGGTTTTCCCGCAGGGACTGCCCAGCCAGGTACACCGAGGCCCCAGCCACGATGAGGATGAGGAAGAACAGGATGATGAAGCGCTTGCTGCCGAACAGGTCCGCCAGCTCCTTCCAGAACACGACCCTCATCGTCATCCCCCTTGGAAATAGCGGAGGTAGATCTCCTCCAAGGTGAACACCCGTCGGCGCAGTTCCTGGAGCTCTGCCCCGTGTTCCAAGATGGTGCGGGCGATCTGGCCCCGTACGTCTCGGTCGCAGCTGATCCGAAGCCGGCCATCCTCGGAGGTCACCTCACGCACCCCCTCCAGGGCCTCCAACGCGGCCAGGAGCTCGGGCCCGGCACCTCGCACCTGGACCTCCAGCTCCACGCCCTCCCCGGAGGACTTGGCCCCCAGCTCGTCCACCGTGCCCTCGGCCACCAGCTTCCCCTGGTGCATGATCCCCACCCGGTCACACACCCGCTGTACCTGGTGCAGGAGATGCGAGGAGAGGAGGATGGTGAGCCCCTGCTCCCGCCGCATCTCCACGATCATGTCCAGGATCTGGCTGGCGCCCTCGGGGTCGATGCCGGTGGTGGGCTCGTCCAGGATGGCGAGCTTGGGCCGCTTGATGAGCACATCCGCGATCCCCAGCCTCTGGCGCATCCCGCGGGAGTAGGTCCCCACCGGCCGGTCGGCCACATCGGAAAGCCCCACCTGCTCCAGCACCTCTTGGATCCTTGCCTTCGAGTCGCTATCCGGGATTCCGTTCAAGCGGGCGATGTAGCGCAGGTTCTCCCGGGCGGTGAGGTCCTCGTAGAAGCCCACGTTCTCCGGCAGGTACCCCACGATGCGCTTCACCTTGAGCGCCTCCCGGGTGGGGTTGAACCCGGCCACCCGCACCTCCCCTCCGGAGGGCTCGGTGAGCCCCAAGAGGATGAGGATGGTGGTGGTCTTACCGGAGCCGTTGGGGCCCAAAAGGCCGTAGATCTCCCCCTCCTGGATCTCAAGGGTCAGGCCGTCCACCGCCTGCACGGGCCCATAGGCCTTCCGCAGCCCCTGGGCCTGGGCGATCATCGCCTACCTCCTCCCCAGGCGGACGAACACCGCGGTCAGGCCGGCCACCACGAACACCACCACCCCGACCCCGATCCAACCCCAGCCCACGGATGCCCCCACGGTCACCCGCAGCTGGGCGGTGGCATGATCCTCGGCCCCGGAGGCGGTGATGCGGATCTGGTAGTCCCCGGGGATGGCCCGCTCCGGCGGGGTGATCATCACCTCCACCGTGCCCAGGTCATTCAGGGTGAGCGTGGGGGGCAGGGATTCCACCGTATCTGGCCGGAACTCCACCTCCCAGCCCTCGGGCTCGGTGGCGAAGAACTTGATGTTGGTGATGGGGGCTGAACCGCGGTTGTACAGGTACATGACGAACACCCGCTCCCGGCCCTCCACCGCCTTGATGTTCCAGGTGTCCCCGGCCCCGGTGACCTCGGCCTCACTGGCCAACCCCAGGTCGTAGGTCCCGGTCACCACCGCCTTGAGCTCCAACGTGGCCTGGTAGTCGCCCGCTTGGGCCACGAAGGTGAGAGGGTAGTCCCCCTGCTCCACCCCATAGGGCGGGGTGACCACGAACCGGATGTTCTCGGTGCTGTTGGCGTTCACCTTGATGGAGGTGATGCGGGTGTCCTGCTGCCAGCGGGGGGTGAAGTAAGCGCGCCAGCCCGCCGGTACCCGGCCAGCGAGGTCTACCATTTGATCCTGGTCGGTCCGGTTCCGGATCTGGATGGTGAAGGTGAAGTCCTCCCCGGCCGCGCCCTCCAGCGACGGGTAGTCCACGAGGAGCTGAAGCACCTCCTCCGGCTCCTCCGCTGGTTCCTCCTCCTCAGCGAGCAGGCTCACCATCACCTGGAGGGTGCGGCGGATGGCCCCGTCAGCGGTGGCCGCCTCCAGGATGAACTGGTAATCCCCTCCCGCGGCCCCCTCCGGGGGACGGGCTTTGAACCGGATGGTCAGCGGGTCCTCCCCCGGGAGCAAGTGAACCCCCCGGATGCGGAGGATGGGAAAGGAAGCGGTCTCAAACCGGGCCTCCCAGTCCTCCGGCCCGGACACAGTTAAGGTCACATCCTCCGGCAGAGCGCCGGTATTCTGGAGTTTTATCTCCAGGGAGACCTCTCGCCCAGGGAATACCTCTAGGGATGGGTACTGGGTGTAGAACTCGAAACCCCGTTGGGTGGTCTGGGCGAAACCGAGCGCCGTGAGCACCACTGCCATCGTGACTGCAAGGACCAAGCCCCTTCCCTTGCCCATGGTCACCTCCTTTGGCGATACGAACAAAGAAAGGTGCGCTAACGCGAGTTTTAGAGGATGTAGCGGGACAGTTCAAGGTCGCCGGCCAGCCCGGAAAGCCGGGCTTGGACGTACTCCCGATCGATCACGAACCGCTCCCCGACGTGTCGGTCCGCTTCGAAGGACAACTCCTCCATCAGCCGCTCCATGACCGTGATCAACCGGCGGGCGCCGATGTCCTCCAATGAGCGATTGAGTTCAGCGGCCACGTGGGCCACCTCGGAAATCGCCTCGGCGGTGAATTCCACCTCCACCCCCTCAGTGGCGAGCAGGGCCCGATACTGCTTGGTAAGGGCGTCCTCCGGTTCCACCAGGATCCTGCGGAAGTGCTCCTCGGTGAGGGGATGGAGCTCCACCCGAATCGGAAGCCGCCCCTGCAGTTCGGGCATGAGGTCGGAGGGCTTGGCCTGGGAGAAGGCCCCGGCGGCGATGAACAGGATGTTGTCCGTCCTCACGGTGCCATGCCTGGTCCTGACGGTTGTGCCCTCGAGCAGCGGCAGAAGGTCCCGTTGCACCCCTTGACGGGAGACGCCGGGCCCGCTCCGCTCCTCCGGCCCACCTAGGGCCAGCTTATCGAGCTCGTCGATAAACACGATCCCCGCCTCCTCAGCCAGGCGCAACCCCTCGGCCCGCACCTCCTCCATGTTGAGGAGCCGCTCCAGCGCCTCCTCCCGCAGGATGTCCCGGGCTTTTGCCACCGTCATCCGCTTGAGCTTCCGGGGGGCAGGAAAGCCAGCGAAAAGCTGGGAGAGATCTATCCCGAACTGGTCCATGCCCGCCTCGGAAAACACGTTGATCTGGGGGACCAGGGATTCCTTAACCGGGATCTCTACCCAGGCCTCCTCTAGCTCCCCGGCCCGCAGCCTTTCCCGCAACCTGTCCCTTGCCCCCTCGCCGGCGTCCACCCCGGAAAGGAGCGCCTCCAGCAGCCGCTCCTCCACGTACCTCTCCGCCTCCCGCTCCACCCGCCGGGCCTCCCGGGCCCGCACCAAGGAGATGGCCACCTCCACTAGATCCCTGATCATGGACTCCACGTCTCGCCCCACATACCCCACCTCGGTGTACTTGGTGGCCTCCACCTTGAGGAAGGGGGAGTCGGTGATCTGGGCTAGGCGCCTGGCGATCTCAGTCTTCCCCACCCCAGTGGGACCGATCATGAGGATGTTCTTGGGGCGTACCTCCCGTCGCACCTCTTCGGGGAGGGCGGCCCGGCGAATGCGGTTCCTCAGGGCGATGGCCACCGCCCGCTTGGCCTCCTCCTGGCCCACGATGTAGCGGGAAAGTTCCCGCACGATCTCCCTGGGGGTAAGTCCGGGAAGGCTCACCAGCGCACCTCCTCGAGCACAATGCGGTCGTTGGTGTAGACGTCGATCTCGGCGGCAATGAGCAGGGCCTTCCTTGCCACCTCGGCCGGGGGGAGGTCGGCATGGCGGATCAGGGCCCGAGCAGCGGCCAGGGCATAGCCCCCGCCGGTCCCGATCCCGGCCAGGCCGTCGTCCGGCTCAAGGACATCCCCCTGGCCGGTGATGAGAAGCAGCGTCTCCTCCGAGGCAGCCAGGATCACCGCCTCCAGCCGCCGCAGGACCCGGTCGGTGCGCCATTCCTTAGAGAGCTCCACCGCCGCCCGCCGCAGGGACCCATGGGCTTTCAGCTTCCCCTCCAACCGCTCCAGCAGGGCCAGGCCGTCGGCGGTGCCGCCGGCGAACCCGGCTAGCACCTTCCCTCGGAGATGCGGTGCACCTTCCTGGCCCCGGACTTGATCACCCGGGTCTCCATGGTGGCCTGGCCGTCGGAGGCCATCACCGCACACCGGGCATCCGGGGCCCGGATAGCGAGGACCG
>JAJOKL010000133.1 GCA_021129895.1 Candidatus Bipolaricaulota bacterium | reverse complement strand
GCCCGGTTCCATGAACCGGGTTAAAGGGGCTTTTTGGAGGGTTGGGAACCGGCGATCAGGTTGCAAGGCCTGTGTCAGGAAAAGGAGGGCGCGATGGGCCATAAAAGGGAGTAGAAAGGAGCCTGTTGCGAGGCTCTTCTCAGAGTGAGGTCAACCACCATCAGGCGGGGCGCAAGGCGATTGACCTGAGGAGCTTGGTTTTCCGGGGCAGGCTCTTGAGACAGGCCAGGGAGGCACCACAGCAGTAAGAGCACCGGCCATATCCTGCTCATCGCTACCTCCACCGAGGGCCACGGGCGTTTAACGGACATCGGCCAGCGGCCATTTTAGGCATGCGCCGGCCCGGTGGCGAGCGGAACGTCACCCAAAGCCGCGTCTTTCGGAACCGGAGCCGAAGGTTGCTGGTACAATCGCGGCGAAAGGAGCGTCGATGAAAAGGGAAGCTTGTGGGAGCTTGCGGGGAAAGGACGCCGGCCGGAGGGTAACCCTGGCCGGCTGGGTGCACCGGCTGCGGGACCTGGGGGGGCTCACGTTCGTGGACCTGCGGGACGCAAGCGGGATCGTGCAGCTGGTGTTCCGCGATCTTCCCGCCGCCCGCAAGCTCTCCCGCGAGGACGTGATCCGGATCCAGGGCAGCGTGGCCCGGCGGGAGGCCCCCAACCCCGACCTCCCCACCGGGGAGGTGGAGGTGGTGGTTGAACGGCTGGAAGTCCTCTCCAGATCCAAGCCCCTCCCCTTCCCCGTGGACGCCGACGAGCCCCGGGCCAGCGAGGAGACGAGGCTGCGCTTCAGGTTCCTGGACCTGCGGCGGGAAAAGATGCAGCGGAACCTGCGCCTGCGCCACAAGGTCTCCCTCGCCATCCGGAACTATCTGAATGGGCAGGGGTTCATCGAGGTGGAGACCCCTTACCTCACCCGCTCCACCCCCGAGGGGGCGCGGGACTTCCTGGTGCCGGCGCGACTGGAGCCGGGCAAGTTCTACGCCCTGCCCCAGTCGCCGCAGCTGTTCAAGCAGACTCTGGTCATCTCCGGGGTGGAGCGCTACTTCCAGATCGTCCGCTGCTTCCGGGACGAGGACCTGCGGGCCGACCGGCAGCCGGAGTTCACCCAGCTCGACCTGGAGATGGGATTCCTCGAGGACCCAGACGAGCTTTTCTCGGTCATCGAGGGGCTCGTGGCTCACATCTTCAGGGAAGCCATCGGGGTGGAGTTGGATGTACCTTTCCCCCGGATCCCCTACGCGGAGGCGATGCTCCGTTACGGGACCGACAAGCCCGATCTCCGCTTTGGGATGGAGATCGCGGATCTCTCGGACCTGTTCCGTGACTGCGACTTCCGGGTGTTCACGGGGGCGGTCGCGGAGGGAGGGGTGGTGCGGGCGTTGCCCGTCCCCGGCGCCGCTGGGAAGTCCCGCTCGGAGCTGAAGAAGCTCGAGGAGCGCGCGAAGGGGCTTAGCCTCGGGGGGCTCGCCTGGGCGAAGTTCACCCCCGAGGGGGTGAACTCCCCCATCGCCAAGTTCACTTCCGAGGAGCTCCTGCGAAAGGCCGCCGAGGAAGCCGGGGCTGGCAAAGGAGATCTCCTGCTCCTCGCGGCCGGACCGGCGGAGGCCGCGGCCGAGGCCCTGGGGACCTTGCGGCTGGAGCTCGCCCACGAGCTCGGCCTCATCAGGGAGAACGCCTGGGCCCTGGCGTGGATCACCGATTTTCCCCTGTTCAAGCTCGACGAAGAGGGAAGGATCGCCTCGGAACACCATCCCTTCACCTCGCCGCATCCCGACGACATCCCGCTCCTGGAGACAGAACCCTTAAAGGTGCGGGCGCGCTCCTACGACCTGGTGATAGACGGGGTAGAGATCGCCTCCGGCTCCATCAGGATCCACCGCCGCGACCTCCAAGAGCGGATCTTCAACTTGCTTGGGCTCTCGGAGCAGGAAGCCCGGAAGAAGTTCGGGTTCCTGTTGCGGGCGTTGGAATACGGGGCCCCGCCCCATGGGGGGATCGCCTTCGGCCTGGATCGGTTGGTGATGATGCTCGCCGGGGAGAGCTCCATCCGGGAGGTGATCGCCTTCCCCAAGACCGCCTCCGGCACCTGCCTCCTGACCGGCGCCCCGGCGGAGGTGGACCCCGGCCAGCTCGCTGAGCTCCCCTTGGAGGTGAAGCCTGATTGAGAAAGGTCCTCGTCATCGGGATCGGCGGGGTATTGGTCCTGATCCTCGGGCTCCTCTCCGGGGGCCTGGCGCGGTTGGAGTTCGCCCCGGGGAAAGCCCTCCCCTACCGTCCCTTGACCCTGGAGGAAGGCCAGCCAGGCGGGCCCGTGTTCCTTCCCGAAACCTGGGCGGAAGTGATATTCCGCGTCATGCAGGTGACCTTCTTGGGGTCGCTAGGGCTAGCCCTGCTGGGACTAGTACTCTCCCGCCGCTTTCGAAAGCGAGTCCTGAAGCTGATGCCGGTGGCTTTAGCCCTGCTGTTGCTGATGCTGTTCCTCCCCTGGCCGCGGCCCTGGCCTGGTGGCTGGTGTTCCGTGGTGGCCCCGGCGGGCGGCCCCCGCACCCCAGGAGGAGATCCACCGTGCCTTCCAGGAGGCGGCCTCCGCCCGGCGGGCCGGGGCTCCGGTGGATGACGTGGTGATCCGGTGCTGGCTGCGGATGGTGGAGATCCTGTCCGCTCCGGATTCCCCGAGTCTCACCCCGGCGGAGCTCGCCGCCCGCCTGGAAGGGCTGGGGATCACACATCAGGCTGTCGCTACCTTGACCCGGCTGTTCGAGGAGGTGCGTTATGGTAGAAAGGCCAGCGGACCGCGCCGCCGGCTCGCCTTGGCCGCCCTGGCGGCCCTGGAGCGGGCCTACCGCTAAGCGGCTGTGGGCTGCGGGTGGGACGTTCCTCGTCTTGACCTTGCTCCTGGCCTTGGTCCTCTCCGGCCCGGTGCGGGTGTTCTTCCTCACCCCGCTTCTGTACCTGGGTTGGCTGCTCAGGAGCCAACCGCAAGCCACGTTGTGGAGCGGGGCCACGGCGATAGGGCTGCTTTTGACGCTGGTGTTGTGGCGGCGGGCCTGGCCGCGGCATCGCACCCGGTCACCTCCCTCGGACGCGCTCAGCCCGAGGCCATCCCTTGGAAGAACTGGCGCGGCTCATCCGGCGCGCCCAACTGCTCCCGGGCGCCCGGGAGCGGCTGGCCCTGCGCCTGCAGCGACTGGCCATCGATTGGCGGATGCAGACCGAGGCCATTTCCCTGCAGCGGGCCCGGGAGGAGCTCCAGTCCGGGCTCTGGCCCCCTGACCCGCGGCTGAGGGCCGTTCTGTCTCCGTCCCCACTTTTGCGCGGCCAGCGCTACTTGGAAGCCCTTTCCCAGGCCCTTGCGATCTTGGAACAACGCCCCAAAGGAGGAACCGGATGACCATCCCCGAGGTAGCCGCCCGCGGCGAGGAGATCCTGGACCAAGTGGAACGGGCCATCGTGGGGAAACGCCCGGCCTTGGAGTTGATCTTGGCCACCCTCCTCGCCGGAGGGCACGTGCTGATCGAGGATTACCCCGGGCTGGCCAAAACCCTCACCGCCCGCTGCTTCGCCCAGGTGCTGGGGCTTTCCTTCCGCCGGATCCAGTTCACCCCCGACCTACTGCCCGCCGACATTTTGGGTACCCACATCTTCCTGCGACAAGAAGGCAAATTCCAGTTCCGCCCTGGGCCCATCTTCGCCCAGATCGTGCTGGCCGACGAGATCAACCGCGCTACCCCCAAAACCCAATCCGCCCTGCTTGAGGCCATGCAGGAGGGACAGGTCACCACCGAGGGGGAAACCCGCCCCCTGCCCCAGCCGTTCGTGGTCATCGCCACCCAGAACCCCATCGAGTACGAAGGCACCTTCCCCTTGCCGGAGGCGCAGCTGGACCGGTTTCTGGTCCGGCTGCGGTTGGGGTATCCCGATCCCCCACAGGAGGTGGAGATCCTGCGGCGGCGGTTGGAGCGGCGGGCCGAGGAGGTGACGCTGACGCAGGTCACGAGCCCCGAGGAACTCCTGGGGATGCGGGAGGCCCTGGAGGGGGTGTATGTAGATCCGGACCTCCTCTCCTACATGGTGCAGATCGTCCAGGCCACCCGGGATCATCCCGCCACCGCTGGGCGCCAGCCCCCGGGGGAGCCTGGCGCTGTTGAAGCTGGCCCGGGCTCGGGCCGCCCTGCAGGGGCGGGACTACGTCCTCCCGGACGACGTGAAACAGGTGCCGTGCCCGCCCTGGCCCACCGGCTGATCCTGTCCCCGGAGCTGTGGGCCAGGGAGGTACGCCCGGAGAAGGCGGTGGAGGAGGTCTTGGGCCGGGTGCCGGTGCCGAAGGTGGGCCAGGTGGAAGGTCGGAGAAAGGCCCTGTGGGAGCTGGTGCTGCTCGTGCTCCTGTTGGGGGCGGGGCTGTTCCTGCGGCGGCGGGAGCTGTTGCTCCTCTCGATCCCCCTGGCGGTGCATCTGGTGGTCGGACTGGCCTTGGCCCCACCCCAGTGGCGCCCCCGCCTCCAGGTCAGTCGCAGCCTGTCCGCCACCAGGCTGGTGGAAGGGGAGGAGCTGGAGGTGACCCTGACGGTGGAGAACCGGGGGCGGCTGCTGGACCGTATGGCAGGGGGAAGTCCCCTGTCCGGGGGAGCTGGCGGTGCTCCCACGGTGGGAGCGACTGCTAAGGCTGTTGGCCCAGGCCCGGTTGGGGACCAGCGCCGTATTCTCCCAGCTCACCTATCTCCCCGTCCGGTTCTTTCCGGCCGGCTCCCAGATTGTGCTTGTCTCGCCCCTCCTTCCCGGGGACGAAGATTGGATCGGCCAAGCCCACGCCCGCGGGTACGCGGTGCTGGTGATAGTGCCGGAACCAGGTAGCTTCTATCGCCTCACGTTGCCCCCCGGCCCTGAGGTGGAGCTGGCGGCTCGGCTGCTTTCCTTGGAGCGGCAGATCATGTTGCGGCGGCTGCTTGAGGCCGGGGTGCGGGTGGTGGAGTGGGACGTGCGGGCCCCACTCGCCCCCCAACTCGCCGCCGCCCTGAGGAGGCCATGGTGAGGTGGGCCAGCGGACTATGGCTGTTTTCCGGGCTGGCGGCCGGATCAAGGAGCGAACGCCGCCACTCCTCTGGGGCTGGCCCTGGCGCTGGGGCCGGGCGCGGTGGGAGGCCTGGCCCTATGGCGGAAGTGGCCTCGGCTGGGGGCGGGCGCCTTCGCGTGGACCCTGGGCTTGGCCGCCGTGG
>JAJOKL010000149.1 GCA_021129895.1 Candidatus Bipolaricaulota bacterium | reverse complement strand
GTTATGTAAGGGGCAGTCCCTGTCCACCGGGGGTCAAGAGATCAGCTCCAGGGATAGGTCCAAGGCAGGGGCGGAGTGGGTGATGGCCCCGATGGAGATGAAATCCACCCCGCAGGCGGCGATCTCGGCGACGCTGGCCAGCGACACCCCACCGGAGGCCTCCAGGGGGACCTTGCCCCCGGCCAGCCGCACCGCTTCCCTGATGGTCGGCGGGTCCATGTTATCGAGCAGGATCCGGTCCACCCCCAAGGAGAGCGCCTCCGCGAGCTCGTCCAGGTTTTTCACCTCCACCTCGATGGGGACTTTCACCCCTACGGCCCGCACCCGGCGCACCGCCTCGGCCAGGGACCCACAGGCGGCGATGTGGTTGTCCTTGATCAGCACCATGTCGTACAGGCCCATCCGGTGGTTCCTCCCCCCGCCGCAGCGCACCGCGTACTTCTCGAGGCGCCGCCAGCCAGGGGTGGTCTTGCGGGTGTCCAGGATCACCGCCCGGTAAGGGGCAACCGCGTCCACGTACCGGGCGGTGAGGGTGGCGATCCCGGAAAGACGCGCCAGGAAGTTGAGGGCAACCCGCTCAGCGGTGAGGATCCCCCGTAAAGGACCGGCAATGTGGGCCACCGCGTCCCCAGGGGCCACCGGCTCCCCGTCCCGAGCCAGCTCCTCGCAGGCGATCCTCCCGTCCACCCGGCGGAAGGCCTCCGCCGCCACCGGGAGCCCAGCCAGCACCCCGTGGGCCTTGGCCAGGATGACCGCCTCCCCCACTTCCCCTTCGGGGATCGCAGCCTCGGTGGTTACGTCCCCCGGGCCCACGTCCTCGGCCAAAGCCAGCTCGATCAAGGGCCGCGCCGCCGCCAAAAGCTCCTTGCGGTTCATCGCGGTCCTAAAGATAACCCGACCTCCGGTCTGATACACTCCCGGTATGGCCACGCGGGTGTATTTGTGCCATCCCACTCACGGACACCGGGAAGGGGTGGAGGCGGCCCTGCGGCTCCTTTCCGACCACGAAGACCTGACGGGGCTCTTCCACGGGGAGCAGGTGCTGGTGAAGCCCAACTGCGTCTCCGCCACCCGGCAGCTCGCCGCCACCCATGCCCTTGCCCTGGAGGCGGTGCTGGAGTTCGTCGTCGGCTACAATCCCAAGCGGATCATCTTGGGGGAGGGATCAGCCGAGGACACCCTGCGGGCCTTCCGCAACTTCGGTTATCTCCAGCTCGCCCGCCGCTACGGGGCGGAGGTGCTGGATCTCAACCGTGACCAAGCGGTTTCGCTCACCATCTACGACCGGGAGGGCAGGCCTCGCCGGGTGCCGGTTGCCAGGACCGCGCTGGAGTCGGTGCGGGTCTCGGTGGCCCTGCCCAAGACGCATGACACGGTGATCGTGACCGCGACGGTGAAGAACCTGGCGGTGGGGGCGATCCGGCGCCCCCACAAGTGGGATATCCACCAGGGGTATCCGGCCATCAACGTGAACATTGCCCTCCTCTCCCGCCGACTCTTTCCGCACCTGGCGGTGATCGACGGGTTCGTGGGGATGGAGGGGGACGGCCCGGTGTCCGGGGCCCCGGTGAGACACCGGGTGGCCCTGGCTGGCACCGACCCGCTGGCGGTGGATGCGGTCTGCGCCCAGCTCATGGGCTTTGCCCCGCGAAAGATCGGGTACCTAGTGCATGCGGCCCGCATGGGCCTGGGCGAGATAGAGCTGGCACAGATCGAGGTAGTGGGCTCGGCCCTCGAGGAGGCCCGCAGGTCCTACCGGCCCCATCGCGGCTACGAGGAACAACTGGTCTGGCAAGCCCCGCCGGAACTTGCGGCCCGGCTCTGGATCCGTGAGGCCCCGGGTTTCCCGCCCGCTGGCGCTGGCGGGGCTCCATCGTAGGGGCTTCACCCCTAGAGATGACCCGATCCAAACCCGGCCCGGTCCCATGAACCGGGTTAAAGGGGCTTTTGGAGGTTTGGGAACCGGCTATCGGGTTGCAGGGCCTGTTTTGGCGCTGCGCCAGGAAAAGGAGGGCGCAAAGCGATTGATGTGAGGAGCCTGGCTTTGGCAACAGGCCCCAAAGGCCTGTTCATCCCTCGCCCCACCTCTGCTCGCGGTCCGTGCGGGACTGGAAGAGCTCCGACGAGCAGGATACCCCGGTGAGGCAGGGTTACAAGAGAAAATCAGCGGACGCGAAGGCGGAAGTAGAGGTGCAGAAGGCCCCCCACTGCGGCGCCGATCCCCGTCCCGAACGCGAGATCGGAAAAGCCAGCCCCCACCGCCGCTCCCACCGCGGCACCCAGCAAGAGATCGCGGCCCAGGCCCCACCACCAGGGCCCGGGCCGCTCCTCCTTCACTCCCCTTGGGTGCACCGCTCCTTCCTCAGGAGCTCCTCCCAGTGGCGGTCCACCGCGGCCTGCAGTTCGGCGATCAGTTTCTTGCCTTCCTCGGACTTGAACAGGTGCCGGAACCGCCCCTGGGGCTTGAGCCACTCCTCGATGGGCAGCTTCTCCTTGGGCTTGTAGTTGACCTTGTACACCCCCTCCACGACCTCGTAAAGCGGCCAGTAGCAGGTGTCCACCGCCAGCTTGGCCATGGTCACCGCCGAGTCGCGCCGGGTGCGCCAGCCCAAGAAGCAGGTGGAAAGCACGTTGATGAGCTTGGGCCCCTGGTAGGACATGGCCCGCTCCACCTTGTTCGCAAGATCTATGAGGTTGGACACCGAGGCCTGGGCCACATAGGGTACGCCGTGGGCGGCCACGATCTCGGTCAGGTTTTTCCTGTCTTGGGGCTTTCCCGGGATGGCCTTCCCCGCCGGGGAGGTGGTGGCGGAGGCACCCCTGGGGGTGGCGGAGGAGCGCTGCACCCCGGTGTTCATGTACGCCTCGTTGTTGAGGACCACATAGAGGAAATCGTGGCCCCGCTCCAGGGCCCCGGACAGGGCCTGGAGGCCGATGTCGTAGGTGCCTCCGTCTCCTCCGAATACCACGAACCGGATCTTCTTCTTGATCTTCCCCTTGCGCACCAGGGCCCGGTAGGCAGCCTCCACCCCGGCGATGGTGGCGGCGGCGTTCTCGAACGCGGAGTGGATCCAGGGCACGTTCCAGGCGGAGGTGGGGTAGCGGGAGGTGGACACCTCCAAACAGCCGGTGGGGCTGGCCACCACCACCGGGGCCTCGATGGAATTGAGCACCGTGCGCACGATCATGGACTCGGCACACCCCGCACACAGCGAATGCCCGGCGGTGAACCGGACCTGGGCCTCCTGCCTCTTGGCAAGCACTTTTACGTTCGGCATCCCTTCCTCCTCACTCCCTCAGGCCCAGGTACCTGAGCTCCCCGGGCCGGGCCGCATCAAGCTCCGCGAACACCTGCTCGATGTGCTCGGTGGTGGTGTCCCGCCCCCCCAGGCCGTAGATGTAGTTCACGAACGTGGGGCGCTCCTCTCTGTGGACGAAGGCGGAGGTGACGTCCAGGTACAGGGCGCCCATGTTGCCAAAAGAAAGCGCCCGGTCCAGCACCGCCACCTTGGCCACGTGCGACAAGGCCTTTACGATCTCCTCTTTGGGGAAGGGGCGCCACAGCCATACCTTAAGCAAGCCCACCTTCTCCCCCTTCTTGCGGAGCTCATCCACCACCACCTTGGCCGTGCCGGCGGTGGAGCCCATGATCACGATGGCCCGCTCGGCGTCCTCCAGCTTGTAGCCCTCGAAAAACCCCTTGTAGGGACGACCGGAGAGTTTTGCGTACTCCTCCTGGACCTTGAGGAACACCTCGGGGACGGTCTCCATCCCGGCCTGCTGGGCCCGCTTGAGCTCGAAGTAGTAATCGGGCATGGCGAACGGGCCCCAAGTGGCCGGGTTTTCCACGTCCAATAGCGGGTAGACGGGCTTGAACTCGCCCACGAACTGCTTGACCTCCTCGTCCGGCAGGGGCTCCACCACCTGTACCGAGTGGGAGAGGGTGAACCCGTCCAGGTTGACGATCAGGGGCAGGCGTACCCGCTCGTTCTCGGCGATCCTCTGGGCCATGATCATGTAGTCGTAAGCTTCTTGCGCGGATTCGGCGAAGATCTGGATGGCCCCAGCGTCCCGAGCCAAGTACGCGTCCGCGTGGTCACAGTGGATGTTGATAGGGGCAGACAGGGCCCGGTTGACAAGCGCCATCACGATGGGGAGCCTCAGCCCGGCCGCGATGTAAAGCACCTCTATCAAAAGTGCCAGCCCCTGGGAGGCGGTGGCGGTCATCACCCGCGCCCCGGCCGCCGCCGCCCCCACGCAGGCGGACATGGCCGAGTGCTCGCTTTCCACCGGCACGAGTTCCGTGTGCACGATCCCGTCAGCCACGTACTGGGCGTAGTACTCGGCGATCTCCGATTGGGGGGTGATGGGGTAAACCGCCACCACGTCCGGCTCTATCTGCCGCATCGCCTCGGCCACCGCCTTGTGGCCGGTCATGGTCTTCTTCATCGCTCCCCCCTTTCCGGGACCATCTGGATGGCGTCCACCGGACACACCCCGGCGCACACCCCGCAGCCCTTGCAGTGCTCATAGTCGATCCCGGTCACCTTCTCCTCCTTGATGAGGATGGAGTCGTCTGGGCAGCGCAGCCAGCACTGCAGGCAGTGGATGCACTTCTCCTCGTTCCAGACCGGGCGCTCGGCCCGCCAGGAGCCGGTCTTGTTGGCCTCGGGGGTTGCCCCGCCCGGGACCACCCCGCCGATGGTTACCTCCTTCCACGTCTTAAGCTGGAGCATTTGTCCTCGCTCCTTTCGCCGCCTCGTATCCTTCCCGGAAGGCCACCAGGTTCTTGTCCACCACTTCCGGGGGCAGACGTCCGGAAAGCGTTGCCTTCAGCTCCTCCTCGGCCAGCTTGGGGTCGGTTCCCAGCACCGCCGCCACCGCCCCCAGCATGGGCACGTTGGGGAACCCGATGCCGGCTCCTTTAGCGATCTCGTGGGCGTCCAAGCAGATGATCTCCCCCGAGAAGCCGGTGAGCTTTCTGATCTCATCCGGGGAACGTTTGGTGTTGACGAGCAGTGTCCCTTGGGGGTTCAGGCCCTCGGTGGGGTTCTCTGAATCGAGCAGGGTCTCGTCGATGACCACGGAGATGTCGGGGTGGTAGACCCCGGAGTGGATGAGGATCTCCTCCTCTGAGATGCGGTTGTAGGCGCGGACCGGGGCCCCGGATCTCTCCGGCCCGTACTCCGGGAAGGATTGCACGTGCTTTCCTTCCCGCAGGTTTATCTGGGCCAGGATCTGGGAGACGGTTTTGGCCCCTTGGCCCCCGCGACCGTGCCAGCGGATCTCCTTCATATCACCCTCCTTGTGGGAATG
>JAJOKL010000043.1 GCA_021129895.1 Candidatus Bipolaricaulota bacterium | reverse complement strand
GATGTTGACCCCGATGGGGCCGTCCGCCAGGCTCCGGGCTCGGCGGATCTCCCGCCGCAGGGCGCGGACGTTCGCCTCCCGGAAATCGGTAGCGAAGTCCGGCTCGAACATCCCGATCCCGGCGGTGGCGATGACCCCGATGCCCCCCTCCCGGGCCACGGCCGAGGCGAGCCCAGACAAAGAGATGCCCACTCCCATCCCCCCTGGACGATGGGAAGCGGGGCGGTAAGGTCCCCGATGTGCAGCGGCGGCAACCCTTCGGCCGACATGACCCCTCAAGCTGGAAGGAGGAATATTCGACAACGCCTCCCGGCTCAGTCGGCATTATACCCCGGGATTGGGCCTAGAAGGGGCGAGGCGGGAGCCAGGGAGGCTTGTTTCTGGGGCATAGCCCGGGGATCATCTCGCCCAGGAGGAGATATGAAGCTGATCGGGGTAGACATCGGGGGGACACGGACCAGAATCGGGGCGTTTGATGCCGGGAGATTCCTGGCTCGTCGGGCGTTTCCCACCCAGGGGATGGGAGAGGTGGTGGCGGAGATCCGGGCACTGCTCTCCCGGGTGGGCTGGGAGGCTCCCCAAGCCATCGGGGTGGGAGCCCCCGCCCCCATGGACATGCGGGCCGGGGTGATCCTGGGTTGCCCCAATCTCCCCCATTGGCGGAGGGTGGAGGTGGTGAAGGCCTTACGGGAGGAGTTCGGCTGTCCCGTGTACTTGGCCAACGACGCCACCTGCGCCGCCATCGGCGAGCTGGAGTTCGGCCATCGGGCCCAAAACTTCGTGTACGTCACCTGGTCCACCGGGATCGGCGGGGGGATCGTGACCGGGGGGCGGGTGGTGTGGGGAGCCACCGGTCAGGCAGGGGAAGTGGGACACATGGTGCTCCGGCCGGACGGCCCTTCTTGTCGCTGTGGAAAACAGGGGTGTCTGGAGGCCATCGCCTCGGGCACCGGGATCGCCCGTGCCGCCCGGGAACTTTTGGGGGAGGAACTCTCGGCCGAGGACGTGATAGCCAGGGCCCGGGTCGGGGACCGGAGGGCGGGGGAGATCGTGGAGGCGGCCTGCCGGGCCCTGGGGCGAGGACTTGCCATCCTGTGGGAGCTCCTGGAACCGGAGCTGCTGGTAGTGGGCGGCGGGCTCACCGGTTCCTGGGACTATTTGGGCCCGAAGGTGCAGTCCAGCCTGCGAGAGTTCGCGCGGGGCGATCCCCGGGTGGTGTCGACCGAGCTGGGGGACGACGTGGGCCTCTATGGGGCGGCGGCCCTGCCGCATCACTTCCCCAACGAGTGGACCAGCTTGTAGAGGCCGAAATCGATGACGGGCTCCTTGCGCTCCACCTCTATGAGGGGTACCGGGACCAGTTCCCCCCGGCGCAGGCCCACCATGTGACCAAAGCGCCCTGCTGCCACGTCCTCCACCGCCCTGGCCCCCAGGCGGGAGCCCAGGATGCGGTCGAAGGCGGTGGGCGATCCGCCCCGCTGCAGGTGCCCCAGCACAGTGACCCGTACATCCAGGCCTGTGCGGGCCCTGATGGCCTCCCCCAGCTTTGCGGTCGGGCCAAGCATGTCGGTGACCCCCTCCGCCACCACCACGATGGAGTGGTGCTTGCCCTTGCGGTAGCCGGCCTCGATCTCCTGGATCACCTGTTCCAGGGATACCTCCACCTCCGGCACCAGCACGATCTCCGCCCCGCCGGCGAGCCCCCCCATGAGGGCGATATACCCCGATTTGCGCCCCATGACCTCCACCAGGAACACCCGTTCGTGGGCCAGGGCGGTGTCCCGGATCCGGTTCAGCGCCCACACCACCGTGTTCAGGGCGGTGTCCACCCCGATGGCCATGTCGGTCCCCTGGATGTCGTTGTCGATGGAAGCGGGGAGCCCCACCACTGGCACCCCCTGCTGGGAGAGCCAGCGAGCCCCGGCCAGGGACCCTTCCCCCCCGATCACGATCAGCGCCTCCAGGCCTTCCCGCTGGATGGTCTCCAGGGCCCGCTCTTGCCCCTCCGGGGTGAGGAAGGCCGGACAGCGGGCGGTGTGCAAAAAGGTGCCCCCGTACTCGATGACCCCGCCCACGTCCCTGGGGGTGAGGGGGGAGAGGTCCCCTTCGATGAGCCCGGCATAGCCCCGCCGGATGCCAACCGGGGACAGTCCCAGTTCCCAACCCCGGCGGACAGCGGCCCGCACCGCCGCGTTCATCCCCGGGGCATCCCCGCCCGAGGTCAAGATCCCTACTCGCATGGCCCTAGGATAGCGGAATGTCACTGAAGAGACCAGCTGACCTTGACAAGGACGCCAGGAGGTGGTAGGCTGCCGCTGAAAAATCTCAGGCGGGGCGATGTAACATGAGGAGTATGTTCCGGAGAGCCAGTCTTACCCTCCCTTTGGGCCCCGCCAACACCAACGCCCCGCTCGGGGCGTAGTCACAAGCACCTCTCGTATTCCCGTATCGGAGCATGTGCCCTAGATAGGGCGTGGTATGTCTGTTTCCCAAGGGGGGAATCATGAGCGAGCGCCAGGCAGCGATCTTGAAGATCACCAGTGAGGTATTGGGTGCGGCCCGGGAGTTCCTGGCCCGCGAGGGATTTGTGGAGTTACTGCCGGTGATCACCGCTCCGGTGACCGATCCCCTGCGCCATAACACCGATCGGGCGGTGATTGAGGCTTACGGGGGCAAGTGGCACCTCACCCGGAGCATGATCTTCCACAAGCAGGCCGCGGTACGGGCCTGCGAGCGGATCTTCTCCTTCTCCCCCAACATCAGGCTAGAACCGTCGGAATGGGGGCACACCGGGCGCCACTTGTTCGAGTTCGTGCAGCTGGATTTGGAGGCGAGGGGCGCCACCCGGGAGGAGGTGATGTCCCTGGGAGAGCGCCTGTTCACCTACGTCACTGAGAGGGTCCGGGCCAGTTGCTGCCGGGAGCTGCGGGAGCTGGGCCGAGAGCTCCCCCTCTTCCAGCCACCGTTTCCCCGCATTACCTACCGGGAGGCGCAGGCCCGGTACGGGGAGGGGTTCGAGGAGGCCCTGTCCCGGGAGGCGGAGACGCCGGTGTGGGTGATAGACTTCCCCATCGAGGTGCGGGAGTTCTACGACCGGGAGGACCCACAGCGCCCGGGGATCCTGCTGGACATGGACCTCGTCTACCCGGAGGGATATGGGGAAGCCCTGTCCGGGGGGGAGCGGGAGCACGAGCCGGGGCGGATCCTGGCCCGGCTGCGGACCCAGGGGCTGTCCCCGGATGATTACCGGCCGCTCCTCTCCTTGGCCGAGAAAGGACTTCCCCCCTCGGCCGGGTTCGGGATCGGGATCGAACGTTGGGTGCGGTTCCTGGCCGGATTGCCCCACGTCCGGGGAACACGCCTGTTCCCCCGGGTTCCGGGAGAGCTTTCCCATCTGTAACGAAAAGGCGGGGGCCAGATGGTCTGGCCCCCGCCTACTCTTCCGGATTTCCGAGGGTGTTAGCTCAGGCGAAACCGGGATTGGACTGCCAATGCACGTTCCACGGCCTCAGCCGGGACCAAGCCCTCTTCTACCAGGATCTCCCCGATGGGCTTGGGCTCCGGGAGGGACCGCTGCCGCTCCAGCCCCTGTTCCACCTGGCGGGGGTCGACGAACCCCATGTCCACCAAGATCTCCCCCAGACGCTTGTCCCGCTCGAAGTACTCCTCTATGATGGACAGGATGACGGCGGAGCGGGACTTCCGCTCCCGCCGGGCCACCTGGTCCACCAGGTCCATTAGGTATTGATCCTCTTCGCTATAGTAGATGGTGGTCTGCACTTTCCTCTCCCCCCTACATGTTTTTTACACTCTAACCTAGCACTTTCCAGGGCGGCTGTCAAGGGATGAAACCGCGCCTGAGGCGGGGTGTAAGTAGTGCGGAGGTGGCGAGATGAGGGTATTGAAGGCGCTAGTGGTGATCGCGGTTTTAGGGGCCATGGGGTGGGCGCAGGGCGGAGTGTCGCCGTTGGGCCTCGTTCCGGTGCCCACCCCCGGGTTGAGTGTATCCATCTGGACCGATAGGGCCCAGTACCGGGTGGGGGAGCTGGCCATCATCCGCTTCTACGTGTCCCGGCCGGCCTACGTGTACATCTTCAATATCGACGCCGCTGGGACGGTGCGACAGCTGTTCCCCAACGCGTATTCCCCGGACCCTTACGTTCAGGCCGGCCAGCACATGCTGCCAGATAAGCCCACCTATCAGCTGCGGGTGGTTCCCCCTGAGGGGGTGGAAGCCCTGCAGATCATCGCCAGCACCGTGCCCCTGTCCTTCCCCACCGGCAGTCCGGACCAGCCTTTCCCCCTGTTGGGCCGGGACCCGAACGAGGGCCGGGCCCGGGTATTGGGGATGGTGCCCGAGGCCGGCTGTGGCTGTTACGCAACCGCTTGGACCACCTTCACCGTGCTTCCCGCGCGAGCGTACAGCGCCTGGCCCTGCCCGCCCTGCTGGGGCTGGGGGCCGTGCCCCCCCTGTCAGGGGATGGTGTTCATGCCCCCCGGGGCCGGCTGGTTCTGCGACGCCCAGGGCAATTGGCGGTTCTTCATCGGGGAGTGCCCCCAGGAGACGGGCTGGTGCTGGTACCTTGGCCCGGATGGGCGTTGGTACTTCCGGTTTCAGATCCACATCGGGGGCTAAGTAGCTTGACAAGCCCGTAGGAGTTCCTGCAGCCCCCGGTGCCAGGAGGCCAGGTACCGTTCGGTCCGCACCGCCAGCAGGTTGGGACTGGGTCGGGCCAGATGCAAAGTCAGCAGCCACTTGTCCGGGGGCTGTTTGAGTCGGGTGAGCTCCAACCCCGGTGAACAGAGCTGGTCCGGCTGGAAGGGCCGGATGTGCTCCGTGGGGATCAGATCTGAGTTCGCCTTCACCTCCCACAGGCCCGGCTGCACCCCGCCCCCAGGACGTCGACAGGCCTTGAGGAGTCCTTGCAGGAACTCCGGCAGGGAATCGGCCCCATAGCTCCCGAACTCTCCGGCCGCCCGCCAGCTGGGACCGGGAGGCCGGCTCGGGAACAGCCTGAGATAGCCGGGCGGCAGGTACAGGGGCAAGGAGTGGGCCCGGTGCCAGCGTCCCGCCCGCTTCAACCAGATGGCCATGGCGGGAAGATTTTAGCCGAAGAGGTGAAAGAGAGGGCGCTCCGGTCCCCCTCACCGCAGCGCCCAAAAACCGGACAAGGCTGTAAGCCGGCTCAGCGGGCCTCGCCGAGCGGTTCTCTAACCACCACTAATAGTAGCAATTATGTGGTAAAAAGTCAAGAGCCACCTTATTCTCTTAGCAGACTTGCTAAGGCCTTGGCAGCCCCGCCCCGGCGGGATAAAGTCCGGACGTGAAAGCTTGCAC
>JAJOKL010000005.1 GCA_021129895.1 Candidatus Bipolaricaulota bacterium | reverse complement strand
TTGGACCCAGCTCTTTTATTCACCACTAAGACGCCAAGACTCAAAGGGAAATTTCGGAATTGAAGACTTGAATCCCTTTGCGCCTTTGTGTCTTGGTGGTTGCTTTTTGCATTTCTCTGTGTGTAGTTCAGTTCTTTCACCATTGGGCAGGGCGTAAGACGAGACGATTGACATGAGGCGCTTGGCTTTCCGGGGCTGGCTCCTGATAGCGAGAGGGGGGATCGCTCCTCCCCACCGGGTGTGCTCACCTCGGGGCGGTTGGCCCATCAGACGGAGGCGTGTTCGGAGTTCCTCACCCAGACAGGTACAGGAACACCAGGATCCCCACTGCGATGAGGGCCAGGATCTCAAGCGGTGATAACACCCATGCCCGCCGCTTCGGCAACCGCTCCATCGGGGAGGGGCAGCCGACCTCCAGACACCGCTCCACCTCCTGCCGGATCCGGAGTTCCACCGCCCGGCCGATCCCGGTCACCGCTAACTCCCCCACGAACACGGTGGGGGTGGTGACGTGGTCCAACTCGTAGACCCCAGCTAAGGTGACCATGAGCCGCCAATTATCGGGGTTGAACGTGACCTCATGGTCCACGATCACCAGGTCCGAATACTCCTCCTGCAGCCCCCGCAGGAAGTCCCACATGATCTGGCAATCCGGGCAGGTCGTCGACCAGAAGTATTGAAGCTCCACCTGGGTCGCCCCCACCGCCAAGGCTACGCCGACCATCATCAGCGATACCAAAACCAGTGCCCTCCTGTTCACGCTGCCTCCTTTGCCGGCAAGTGTACAGGGAAATCCAGGGCGTGGGCAACGAGCTCAACCGCGGAACACCCCCTGGAGGGTTGACGGTGAAAACTCCTCTAGTTGCCAACCCAGCGGCCAGGGGCAGTGACCCCGGTTAAGTGGGCTTGGGGCGGCGGCGTTTGGGGGAAGCCAGGGAGGCGAGGGTGAAACCGCAGGCGGCCACCAGGGCGATGGACGCCCCCAGCGGGAGGTCCAGCGACCAGGAGGCGGCGAACCCCCCCAGGGCAGCCAGGCCACCGAAGATCGGCGTCAAGAAGAAGAGCTTCTTCATATCGTAGATCAGCTGGCTGGCCGCCGAGGCAGGCAGCATCAAAAGGGAGTAGATCAGCATCCCCCCCACCAGCCTCAGGCACACAGCCACCGCCGCCGCGATCAGAAACAGGATCAGCCACAGGTACGGACGGGCCGGGATCCCCGCCTCCTCGGCAAGGCGCCGGTCCAGAAGCACCGACGAAATCTCCCGGCGAAATAACAGGAGAAGGCCGCCACTGCCCAGCAGCACCCCTGCAAGGAGGGCCACGTCCCGCCATCCCACCCCAAGCAGGCTCCCCCACAGAAGCGACAGGGCCGGAGCCCCGAACGCCTCCCCCGGGGCCAGGGCCAGGAACACGAACCCCAGGGCCATGGTGAGGGGAAAGGAGACGCCCAGCACCACCTCGGCGGGAAGCCGGGTGAACTCCACCACCGGCCCTAGCAAGGCCGCCACCCCCAGGGCGAACAGGAGCGAGAGCAGAAGCGGCGGCACTGGCACCAGCAGGCCCAAAGCGGCCCCGGCGAAGGCAGCGTGGGCCATGGCGAATCCCACCGACGCGAGTCGCAGGCGCAGGGCGCAAACCCCCAGGAGCCCGGATAGCGCCCCGGCCAGGGCGCTCCCCACCAGGGCTGGCAGGATCAGGCCCCACACGGCAACACCTCCGCCCACAGGTCATGGATCCGGCACGGCACCTGCAGCAGTTCTCTCAGCCGTCCCTCCCTGACCAGGAACGCCCGGTCCGCCTGGGAGAGGAGGATGTCCTCGTGGAGCACGGCCAACACCGTCATCCCCTCCTCCCGGAGCCGCAGCACTGCCCGGGCCAGGTCTTCCCTGGCCTCCGGGTCCAGGGAGGCGAACGGCTCGTCCAGCAAAAGAACCTGGGCCCCCTTGGCGAAGGCCCGCGCCAGCAGGGCCTTTCTCTGCTGCCCGCCGGAAAGGTGCCCGATGGGCCAGCCCGCCTTCTCCGCCAGGCCGAACGCCGCCAATGCCGAGTGGGCTAGTTCCACCTCCTGCCGTGGCAGCCTGCGCCAGGGCCGGTACAGGCCGTAGCGGCCCATGAGCACCACGTCCCGGGTGAGGTAAGGGGTGTCCGGAGGGAAGGTCAGACCCTGGGGGAGATAGGCAAGCCGCCGTCGCAGGCGCGGCCCGGCGGCCCGTACCTCCTCCCCCAGCACCCGCACCGAGCCGGCCTGGTAAGGCAGGAGGCCCAGGATCACCTCCAGCACCGTGGTCTTCCCGGCCCCGTTGGGCCCCACCATCACCCCCAGCTCCCTGGGGGCTAGCGCCAGGTCAACCCGATGAATGGCGGGGTGCTCCGCCCCGGCGTAGCCGGCGGTAACCCCCCTCAGTTCGACGGCGAGGCCTCCCACGTGAACAGCTCCTCCTCCGGGGCAGAGAGGACCCACTCCACCTGCTCCTCCCCGGCCCCGTTCGCCAACATCTCCTGGACCACCTCGTCCCGCAAGGAGATCCAGACCGACCTGCCGCCGGCGGCGGAGGACCGGGCCGCTGGGCGGCCCCCTCCACCACTTTCAGGTCCCCCTTCCCCACGGTACAGCCGGTGGAAACTTGCAGGCCGTCCACTGGGTAGGAACCGGCGGGGGGCTACCGGTCTCCGCCATCGTCGATCTCACTGAAACCGAAGGAATCCAGGAGCCGCAGCCACTCCATGCTGCTCCTTCAGCCATTCCACCGCCGAGAAGATCGCCTCTGCATTGACTCGCAGCATCGAGGGGAGGTCCGCCGTCCTTGGGAGGGCACCCGGGAAGTTGGTGAGCACCACGTGCACCGCCGAAAGTTCACGGGCAAGGCGCGCCCCGAAGGAGACTCCGGACTGGAGGTTGTCGATGACCAGGAGGGCTTGGGCCTCCCGGCCCTGGGCGGCAAGCTCGACCAGGTCCCGCAGGGACAGCCGCTCCTCCGGGGGGTAGGTGGCCACCACGTTCAGGCCCAGCCAGCGCGCAAAACCCGCCTGCCACTGCATGACGATGGCCGGGACCTGGGGGAGGGAAAGCTCCTCCGCCCTAGCCAGGAGTTCTTCGCCCAGGGCCTGGACCTGACTTGCGAACTCCTCCGCCCGGGTCGCGAACCCCTCCGCCTCCTCCGGGAGGACTTCCCCCAAGGCGGTGGCGATGGCCTGGGCCCTGTCGATCATGGCCGGCGGGGTATTCCAGGGGCCGGGAAGCTTTACCACCTTGGCCTGGGGATTCACGTTGGCGAGCAAGGTCTCCAGCCAGCGCTCCATCCCGTGGTACAGGACGAGGCGGGCCTGGGCCGCGGCCAGCAGGTCGCGGGGCCGGAGGTCAAAGTGGGCGGGGCAGAATCCAGGTGGGATGATGGTGTACACGCTTACCCTCTCTCCACCGACCTTCTCCGCCAGGTCCGCCAGCACCGCGCTTGTGGCCACCACTTGGACGGGAGACTGGGCGAAGGTGGCGAGGGAGAGGCCCAGGGCCAACACCACTACCGCAAGTTTCCTAAGCATGGTCCCTCCTTTTGGTAGCACGTATTTTTGTTTTGCGCCCTAACCAGGATACCCCCCAAACCCGGGAGGCGTCAACCCCGGGGACCGAACAGGACCGTACCCAGCCGGATTATGGTCGCCCCCTCCTCCACCGCCACCTCCCAATCCATCGACATCCCCATGGATAGCACCTCCAGCCGCACTCCCGGGATCTTCTCGGCGGCAAGGGCATCCAGCAGCCGCCGCATCTCCCGGAAATAGGGGCGGGAGTCCTCCGGCCGCCGGGGCACGGGGGGGATGGCCATGAGCCCCCGCACCTCCAGGTGCGGCAGGGAGGCCACCCGGGACACAAAGTCAAACAGCTCCTCCGGAAGCACCCCGGCCTTCTGCGGCTCCCGGCCGATGTTCACCTGCACCAACACCGGAAGTTTTCTGTCTTGCTGGGCCAGCAGTTGCTCCAGCCGCTCGGCCAGGGGCAGGGAATCCAGGGTCTGCAGCCAATCGAACACCTGCAGGGCGCGGCGGGCCTTGTTGCGCTGCAGCCGACCGATCAGATGCCAGGTGGCCGGTTCCGGGACCAAAGGGCGCTTTCCCTCCGCCTCCTGCACGTAGTTCTCCCCGACGTCGCGGATCCCGGCCCGGATGGCGGCCCGGATTTCCTCCACGCTGCGGGCCTTGGTGGCCGCCAGCACCGTCACCCCAGCCGGCACCCGCCGCAGTATCCCCCTGACCCGCCGCTCGATCTCCCGGTACGTCACGGAGAACATGATATCCATCTTCCCTTGGCCTTCTACCGGGCCGAGGATTACCATGGGCTGACCATGCGCAAGGCGATGCTGTGGGAGCCGGTGGGGGAAGGCAGGGTGCGCTGCAACCTGTGCGCCCATCAGTGCCAGATCGCCCCTGGCAAACGGGGGCTGTGCAGGGTGCGGGAGACCCGGGACGGGACCCTTTACACGTTGGTCTACGACCGCATCGTCTCCCAGGCCTTGGACCCCATCGAGAAGAAGCCCTTGTTCCACTTCCTCCCCGGCGCCCCGGCCCTGTCCATCGCCACCGTGGGCTGCAACTTCCGCTGCGAGTTCTGTCAGAACTGGGAGATCTCCCAGTACCCCCGTGAGCACGATGGCGCGGTCCTGGGGGAGAGGATCATCCCGGAGGAGCTGGTGGCCCAGGCGGTATCCGCCGGGGCTGCCATCATCGCCTATACCTACACCGAGCCCACCGTGTACTTCGAGCTCGCCTACGATGCGGCCCGCCTTGCGATAGAGCAGGGGATCAGGAACGTGTTCGTGTCCAACGGCTACATGACCGAGGAAGCGGCGCAAAAGATCGCGCCTTACCTGCATGGGATCAACATCGACCTCAAGAGCTTCTCCGATGAGTTCTACCGGCGCCATTGTGGGGCTTCCCTGCAGCCGGTGCTGGACACCATCGAGCGGATGGTGAATCTGGGGGTGTGGGTGGAGGTGACCACCCTGGTCATCCCGGGGTGGAACGACTCGGAGGAAGAACTTTCCTGGCTGGCGGAGTTCCTGCGGGGGGTGTCGCCGGACATCCCCTGGCACATCTCCCGGTTCATCCCCGCCCATCGGGTGTACGACCGGCCGCCCACCCCGGTGGGGACCCTCAAGCGGGCGCGGGAGATCGGGCTCGCTGCCGGGCTGAAGTACGTGTATCTGGGGAACGTGCCCGGGGAGGGGGAGGACACCCTTTGCCCCAGCTGCGGTGCCACCCTGATCCGCCGCCACGGGTTTTACGTGCTGGAGAACCGGCTTCAAGAGGGGCGCTGCCCCGACTGCGGGGCCGAAATCGCCGGGGTCTGGGGTTAGGCTCTTTGCCCCAAACCCCAGGTTACGGACGGTCACAAGAGCCT
>JAJOKL010000066.1:2521-5433 GCA_021129895.1 Candidatus Bipolaricaulota bacterium | reverse complement strand
GCCGGGGCGAACAGGTCGTCACGGAGGGCGAAGTTGAACAGGCGGTGGCGGAGTTCCTCAGGGAGGAGGGGGGAATACTGTTCCAGGAGCAGTGGCAGCGACTTTCGGCCAAAGGAAAGAAGGTACTCCAAGCTATGGTGAAAGGACATTCCACCCCCAGCGGCATCGCCCGGGAGGCCAAGGAATCCCCGAACACGGTGAGCCAGTACCTGCGATATCTGGCGGAGAAGGAGTTTGTCATCCGGGTGGAGCCCGGCCGGTGGCGGATAGCCGATCAGGTGTTCGCCCACTGGCTCCGAAACAGGCTGGAATGACCGGTTTTCCTCAGTGGGCCAGGCCCTTTTCAGACCCGGAACCGGAGCAGGGCGCCGCTCCCCTGGGCGGAGAACTCCGGGTGTTCGGTGAACACGTGCTCCACCTCGGCCCCCTGGGCGATGGCCTCCTCCACCACCTCGTCCACGAAATCTTCCACCGGAGCTAGCTTCCCACCGCACAGGGGACAGCGGTCCTCGGAGAGGGACAAGTAGTGGTCGGCCGGGCATACCCGCCCCGGTGTCCGGAAGGAGTGATCCACCACCAGGGTGTGAACCTGCCCCAGCATCAGGGCCGGGAGCACCCGCTCGATCCCCAGCACCCCCAGGCCGTCCCGGTGCTGGCTCTCCTCCAGGAGCCGGGCGATCAGCCGTTCCTCCTCCGCCCGCTCATGGGCCTGGGCCGCCTCCAGGGCCCGCTTTTTGAGCTCGTGCTCGGGCATGTCCGGCTCCCCGGGGAACACGCCGGCCAGCCGCCCCTGCAGGTAGCTGTGCAGGTGCCGCTTCAGCATGGGGTAGATCTTCCCCTCCCGGCCCTCGGGGGCGCCCACGATGAGCCGATCGAAGGAGAACCGCTTGAACGCCTGGAAGGTCCTGTCCGACACCTGCTTCAGGTGGCGGTGCACGTGGTCCTGGATGTGCCGTTGGATCTTGGGCTCCCGCCAGCCGGCCCAGGGCCCAACCCCGAGCGCCGGCCCCCGGGCCGCCCGCCCATCGCCTTCGGAGATCCAGCTCGGGGTGTCGCTCTCGAAGAACCCCAGGTGTTCCTCGATCTCCCCCAGGTACATGGTGAACAGGCGGGCCTCACGGGCGTCCACCACCAGCACGCAGTAGCGGTCGAACTCCTCGAGGAGCGCGGTCAGGGGGCGGATATAGGGGTCCGGCTCCACGTACAGGCGGCTGGGCAGGGCCACCGGGAGCCGGTATCCCTGCCAGAAGCCGTCCGGGGTGGCGAACAGCACCAGGAGCCGGGCGCCTTCCAGGGTCCTCAGCCCGTCCACGTGGGCCCGGATCCTGTCCAGGACCTCGTCGATGTTCCGCCGCAGCCCCTTCTCCACCCCGGAGGCGGCGAGCCGAGCCCGCTTTTCGTGGATCAGGGAGTGAAGCTCGCTCTTGAATGGCCGGGGCGGGGTGACGTTGAGGTACAAGCTCACCACCGGCCCGCCCCTCCAGTGCCACAAGCCTTTCGATGTCGCGTGCCTGGATCACCGCCATGTCCACCTCCTTTTCAGCCTCTTAGCTCTGACAATGACTTCCCCACCCGCACCAGCCCGGCCTCGGTGATCTCGAGGAGGTGCGTATTTGGATCATGGCCGGCCAGCCGGCAGCCGTTGATGCGCAGCAGGCGCACCACCTCCCCGATGGGCCGCCGGTACAGGCGCTCGTCGTAGCTGGATTGGATGAGCTTCTTGGAGAACACGATGGTGCCGTCCACGATGTGGGCCACGGCGTAGCCCCCGGCCGCCTCGGCGGATAGCTCCTCGTGGCCGGAACGCTTCTGAGACACCAAAAGCCCGGTCTGCCGCCACCGCTTGAGGAAGTTGAACAGCGTCCGCACCTCGTGGGCCTGGATCTCCCGGGCCTCATACAGGCCGGTCACCGAGTCCACCACCGTGGCCTGGATCCGGTACTCCCGGATGGCGTAGGCCAAGGTGGCAAGCAGTGTGGGGAGCTCCTCCCGCAGCTCGGGGTGGGAGGCGGCGTCGATGAGCAGGATCCCCTGCTCGGCCTGCCGGTAGTCGATGCCCATGGCCTGGGCCCGGGCCTTAAGCGCGGCGGCCAGGAACGGGGCCGGCGACTCCACGGTCACGAACGCCACCGGGCGGCCGTCCGCCGCCTGCCGGAGGGCGAACTGCTCTACGAACAGGGATTTTCCTGTGTCCGGCACCCCGGTGAGGTTGTACACCCCGTAGGCGGGAAGGCCCCCCAAAGGGCGGCGCCTGACCCCCTGGGAAGTGACCTCGGCCACGAAGACCAGCTCGTCGAACCCCTCCACCCCGGTGGGCAGGCCCACCACCTTGGGGGCCTCGGCGCCGGCCTCGCCCATGGCCCGGACCGCCTCCAGCTTGGGCTGGGCGTCCCGCATGGCCTCACCCCCGAGTTAGGTCGGCGAGGAGTTTCACGCTTTCGCCCCGCCGCAGGGCCTCCCAGGCGAGTTTCGCCAGGCCCCCGGCCACGTGGGCCCGGGCCTCCTCCCCAAGGGGCTCCTCCAGCCGCTTTTTAACGAGCTCCGGGTCCGCCCGCAGGATGAGCCTCACCGTGGGGCGGGAGGGATCGTGAGCGCCCGGTGGAGCCGGTAAACTTGCGGTGCCGTGATCGGGACCTGGATCAACATGGGCACGGTGCTGGTCGGGGGCACGGCCGGCTGGCTCCTGGGGGAGCGGCTCCCGGTGCGGGTCAGGGAGGCGGCCACCGTGGGGGTGGGCCTCTCAACCCTGGTGCTGGGGGCCAAGCTCGCCCTGGGGACCGGGAACCTCCTCATCCTGATGTTGTCAGTCATCCTGGGGGGAGCACTGGGGGCGGGGCTGCGCCTCTCCACCCGGCTGGAGCGACTGAGCGTGCGGGTGGAGGGCCTGTTCTCCGGCCGCCCCCTGCCCGAGG
>JAJOKL010000066.1:0-2511 GCA_021129895.1 Candidatus Bipolaricaulota bacterium | reverse complement strand
GGCCAAGTCCATCCTGGACGGGGTGTCGGCCACCGCCCTGGCCGCCGCCCTGGGGCCGGGGGTGCTGCTGTCGCTGGTGGTGATCCTGGTGTACCAAGGGGGGATCACCCTGGCCGCCCATCTCCTCGCCACCTCCTTGGCCGCCTTCTCCCCGGACTCCCCGTTGGCGGTGGAGCTCTCCGCCGCCGGGGGAGCGATCATCCTGGCCCTGGGGTTCGGGCTCCTCAAGCTGCGGGACCTCCGACCGGCGGACCTCCTGCCCGCCCTGGCCCTGGCCCCCCTCATCACCTGGCTGCTTGGGCTATGGGGCCGCTGACCCAAGTCCAGCAGCGTACCCAGGGGTTCGTACGCCGGTTCGATCCGGGCGTCTGGGCGCTGGTGGGGGTGCAGTTCATCACCGCCATGGGCTTCTCCATCTCGCTGCCTTACCTGTCCCTGTACCTGAACCAGCAACGGGGCCTGTCCATGACCCTTGTGGGGACGATCATGATGATGAGCGCGGTGGTGGCCGCTCTAGGACGCCTGGCCGGAGGGGAGTTGGCGGACCGGCTGGGGCGGCGGCCGGTGTTGCTGGCGGCGGTGACGATGCGGGTGGGGCTGTTCGTGGGGATGAGCCTGCTCCTTGCACTTTCCGGCCCCATCTGGAGCATCGTGTTGGTGTACCTCGCCGTGCGGTTCACCGGCGCTTTCGCCATGCCGGCCATCTCGGCCATGGTAGCCGACCTCACACCCACAGAGCGGCGCACGGAAAGCTATGGGCTGCTGCGGGCTGGCACCAACCTGGGCTGGGGGGCGGGCCCGGCCATCGGGGGGTATCTGGCCACCGCGCTGCCCTACTACACCCTGTTCGCCTTCACCGCCGGGGCCTCCCTCCTCTCCCTGGCCCTGGTGCTGGGGGCGGTGCGGGAATCGCACCACCTGCGGCAGGCCCGGGAGGGGCTGGCGGCCCTGGCCGCCACCTTCCGGGACGGGCGGTTCCTGGCGTTCGTGGGGCTGGCCCTGCTGGTGTTGCTCGTGGGGGGGCAGCTTGTGTCCACCCTATCGGTGTTCGTGGTGGCCCGCCTGGGCTATTCCGAGGCAGCCTTCGGGGGCTTGCTCACCCTGAACGGCTTTTTGGTGGCCGCCCTGCAATACCCCATCGCCCGATGGGCGGCCAAAAGATCGCGCCTGTTGGGCCTGGTGGGCGGGGCGCTCCTCTACGGGGCGGGGTACCTCCTGTTCGGCTGGCTCCGGGCCTATCCGGCCCTGATGGGGGCGATGGTGGTGCTCACCTGGGGGGAGATGCTGTTCGCCCCTACGAGTCTAGCGGTGGTGGCGGACCTGACCCCGCCGGATCGGCGGGGCCGGTACATGGGGGCGTTCGGCCTCGCTGAGTCGTTCGGCTGGTCCGCCGGGGCGTTCCTGGGCGGGGTGCTCCTGGACGCCTTCCCCCACTCCCCGGCCGCCATGTGGGGGATCATCACCTCCCTGGCCTTCGCCGCCGGCCTCGGGTTTATGGCCTGGCACAGAAACGCCCGGCAGCCCCTCCCCACCGGCAAGCACACCTCCACTCCGGGGACTAACCGATCATGAGTGGACCGCTGTGAGGAGGAAAAGGGGAGGAGATGGAGCGGTATAGGGACATCATCCCGGATTGGAAAGCCTTTTGGCAGGCGATCCACACTCCGCTCCCCACCGTGATCCGCACCAACACCCTCAGGATCTCCCCGGAGGCCCTGCGGGGTCGCCTGCAGGCCAAGGGTTTTTCCCTTTCGCCGTTGTCCTGGGAGGAGACCTGCTTTCAGGTGGAAGGGGATATCCCCATCGGGAACACGTTGGAGCATTGGCTGGGCTACTACTACGTGCAGGAAGCAAGCCAGCTCCTGCCGGTTACGGCCCTGGGGCCTCGACCCGGGGAGCGGATCCTGGACCTGTGCGCCGCCCCGGGGGGGAAGGCCACCCAGATCGCCCAGTACATGGAGGATCAGGGGATGCTGGTGGCGAACGAACCCTCACCCAAGAGGCTGCGGGCCTTGCTCGCCAACCTGTACCGGCTGGGGGTGAAATGTGCGGTTGTGACCGAGTGTCCGGGGGAGCGGTTCCCCGGGGAGGGGGAGTACGACCGGGTATTGGTGGACGCCCCCTGCTCCGGGGAGGGGACCGCCCGGCGGCATCCCCACTTGCGGGGCGGGGCCCCGTTGGGACTGATCCGGCGCCTGGCCGCCCTGCAGCGGCGGCTCCTTTCCCGGGCCCTCCGGGCTCGTCCGCCCCGGCGGCATCGTGGTCTACTCCACCTGTACCCTGGCCCCGGAGGAGAACGAAGGGGTGGTACGGGACGTCCTCGATCAGAGGCTGGCAGAGCTGGTCCCCTGGACCCCGCCGGTGCCCCACGCCCGCGGCCTTTCCCGCTTCGGTCGGGACGAGTATGGGGAGGAGATGGAGAAAACGGTGCGGGTCTACCCGCACCACTTCGACTCGGAAGGAGGGTTCATTGCCGTCCTCAGACCCGACTTTGACAAGTTAAGGCGGGTT
>JAJOKL010000012.1 GCA_021129895.1 Candidatus Bipolaricaulota bacterium | reverse complement strand
GGGCCGCACCTCCACCCGCATGGTGCCCCGAAACGCCTCGTACACCCCTACCAGCTCCTCCAGGGCCCGCCCATGGGCGATGAACGGAAGGGCCTCGGGGTCCTCCCCCAGCAGCAGGGCCAGGCCGTACAGGGCGAGCTGCGCCAGGCGCGGGCCGCTGGCGTTGGCGAGGAGCGCGATCCCGATCCCCTCCTCGGGAACGTAGGCCATGTGGGCGGTGTAGACCAGGACCGAGCCCCCGTGGCCGATCACCCTGCGGCCGAGGAAATCGGGGATGATCCAGAGCCCATACCCGTAGCCCTCCTCGCCCAGCGGCCCCCGGTCGGGCACCGGCACCCGGGCCACCTCCATCTCGGCGATGGAGTCGGGGGAGAGGATCCGAGCTCCCTCGAGCTCCCCCCGGGCCAAGTACATGCGGGCGTAGCGGGCCAGGTCCAGCACGCTCATAGCGAGCCCGCCGTCGGCGGCGATGGGGCCCTTGGGGACGGAGGACCGTTCCTGGATCCCTTCGCGGTTGATAACGTAGGGGGCGGCGGGCTCGGTTGAGGCCTCTATTCCCTCCAGGAAGCAGGCGCTCCCAAGCCGCAGGGGCTCCAGGATCCGCCGGCGTACGTACTCCCGGTAGTCGAGCCCGGAGACCTCTTCGATCACCTTCCCCAGGAGGGCGTACCCCTCGTTCAGGTAGAACCAGCGCGTGCCCGGTGCCTCCAGGGCCCACTCCTCTGCCCCGGACATGAAGGTCACGATGTCCTCGGCAGTGGCGGTGGGGACCCAAGCCGGGGCGGCCCCGGTGGCGGCGCGGATGAAGGCCTCGGCATAGGCCAGGGCGGGGATCCCCGAGGAGTGGGTGAGGAGGTGCCAGATGCGTACAGGCTCTCCCTTTACCGCTAGCTCGAGGGGCAGGAATTTGCCGATGGGATCATCCACCGAAAGTTTTCCCTCCTCCTGGAGCTGGAGGAGGGCGATGGCGGTGAAGGACTTGGTGATGGAGCCGATCCCGTACACGGTGTCCGGGGTGGCGGGGAGCCCAGCCCCTACGTCCCGGAACCCGAACCCCCGGGACCAGATCACCCCATCCCGATCCACCGCCGCGGCCGAGAGCCCGGGGAGCTTCGTCTTGCTCATGGACTCGAAGATGAATTCCTCAAATCCTTTGAAATCGGCCATCGTACCCCCTTTCATTTCATCTCATGATACGGGACCTGCGCCCCTGCTTCAACTCAATTACGAAACACTACGGGCGGCCGGTCTCGAAGCCGTGGGTGCCGGCAAGCACTGCTGTGACGCGTGACAAGTCTTCATCGCGCCATCCCCTTCGAAACCAGGCCCGATGTCCACCCCAACCCTCAGCACTCCAGGGGGGCACCTCGGACGGGCACTGGTGGAGGTGGCGGGATTCGAACCCGCGTCCGGAAACACCGTCAGCTCGGCTTCTACAAGCTTAGCCCGTGCTTTGGCTCTCGGGCCTTGGGCTCCCACGGGCAGGATCCCGCAGCCCTCAGCCTCCCTAGATGTCGCCCGGCAGGCGGGAGGCGCGCCACCCGGGCTAGCCCGCTAAGTCCACACCCCCGAGGCCCCGCGGGCCCAGGCCCCGGAGATGGCCTACGCTAGTTCAGGGCGTAGGCAGGAACAGCTGCGTAGTCGGCATTTATTTTGCCGTTCCCGGAGGTTTATGGAGCTTCCGGGAGCTCCGCTTGCCGCCTCGCCTAGGTGTTCCCGTCGAGACCGGTCACCCCCAGACAGTTGATTATACTCCCTGGTGGGAGGGAAGGCATGGGCTTGATGCTGGGTACGGCGGCGGGGCTCGCCTTCGGCACCGCCCTGGGACAGCTTCACACCCTCCCTTGGGTAGTGCTCCCCGCCGCGCTGTCGGTGCTTACGGCCGCCTGCTGGCGGAGGTCCGTCTGGCTGCTGTGGCTGGCCGCCCTGCTCGCCGGCACCTCATTGGCTACGGCCCCTCGTCGTGACCCTGCCCTCCTCCGGCAGCTTCCCCTCCTCCAAGGGGTGACCGGCAGGGTGACAGGATTTCCGGAGCCCCACCGGGCCACGGTTTCGTTCGTACTGGAAAGCGAGGCCATGGGAAGGCTGTTCGTTTACCTGCGGACGGAGCGGCCCACCCAACTGGAGGTGCTCCCCGGGGACCGGGTACGCCTGAGCGGGGAGGGGGAGCTCCCGAGCCCTGGCGGCTGGGCTGATTCCCTAGCCCGGCGGGGGATCGGCGGGATCTTCTGGGCGGAGGAAGTGCGATTGCTAGAAGAGGGGAGACCCTCCCCGCTGCGGGCGATGGCCCGCTTTCGGTGGCAGCTGCTGGGCGTGCTGGACCGGACCCTGCCCCGGCCGGGGGCGGAGCTCCTCTCCGCCTTGCTCCTCGGGGCCCGGGGCCGGCTTCCGGGGGAGGCAAAAGAGGCGTTCCGCACTGCGGGGGTGGCGCACCTCCTGGCCCTGTCCGGCCTGCACCTGGGGATCCTGGCCGCCTTGGGCTGGTGGGGGCTGGGGCTTCTGCGCCTTCCGCCCGGGTGGCGGTATCTCCTGCTCCTCCCCCTCCTGTGGGGGTACGTGCTCCTGGGGGGAGCGCGGATCTCCTTGGTGCGGGCGGGCATCATGTTGACCCTGCTGGGGCTGTTCTACCTCCTATGGGAACGGGGGTTGGTGCTGAGGCGCTGGCGGGATCCCCTGGAGGGCCTGGGGGCAGCGGCCATCGTGGTTCTCATCCTGTGGCCCTGGTCAGCCTCGGATCTTGGGTTCCAGCTTTCGTTCGCCGCCACCTTCGCCATCCTGTTCCTGTGGCCGAGCTGGAGCGGGTGCCCCCTGCGAGGAAGGCTCCCCCGCCCGGTCCGCTGGGGCGCCGATCTCCTTATCACCAGCGCCTTCGCCCAGGTGGGAACCCTCCCCTTGGTGGGGAGCAATTTCGGTTACATCGCCCCCTGGGGGTTGCTCGCTAACCTCCTCCTCATCCCCTGGACTGGGCTCATCTTGGGAGCGGGGCTTTTCCTGCTGGCGATCTCGCCGCTTCCGGGGGCAGTGGCGGTGGGCGGCTTCCTGGAGCGGACCTTGATCTCCCCCTACCTCTGGCTAGTGCGGGGGCTGGCGACCTTGCCCGGGGCCGCTCTCCCGGTGGGGGAGGGCTTTGGGCTGTGGTGCCTCCTCTGCGCCCTGGCGGTACTCCTCCTGCGAGTGGCCCAGGAGGAGCTCAGGGAAGGCGTACTACTTCCCAGTACTGAATCCGCTCGATGAGCCAAGTCCTCTCCGGGTTTTCAGGGGGCTCGGGTAGCCTCGATTTCGGCGCGAAGTGGAGCTCGTAATCCTCCGGCGCTGGGCGCCCCAGGCGTTCCCAACGCTCAAGCGCCTCAAGCAAACGTTCGTAAAGGCGCTCACATGCCCGCGACCCCCCTGGAGGACATCGCCCCTCGATACCATGCGGGGTGATTTCCACCACTGCCTTGGCTCCGGGCTCAACAAGCCCGTATCCACACGAATCCACCCAAAGCTCACGCGCCACGAGGGCGAGGAAGAATTGAAAGGCAAGGTGGGCCCGATTCCCGAGTGGATGGTCCCTTTCTTCCATCGGAGGAAGCCCTTCCGGAAGGGGGCGCCGCCAGAAAAGTTTTCCAGGCCCTCCCGACAAGAGGGCCTGCCAGGGGTTGGCCCAGGCGAGCACGCCCTGGATGGGCATGAAGCCTGACCAATCCACGACCCTCCCTTTGGCCTGCCTCGGATCCTCGGGATGGTGCGTGACCAGTACCAAAGGGTGCCAGTGGCCGTGCTGCAGTGGAATGAGCATGGAGCCCCCTGGCGCAAGCTGGTTAAGCCAATGGGATGAGATGTCGGAGCAGCCCACCGTGGCCTCGATCCTATCGAAGGGTACACCTTCATGGACGCCGTAGAACCCATCCCCTACCACGACGTGCACCCTACGGTAACCCTCCCGGGCCAAGGCCGCCTGTGCGTCCTCGGCAACGTGGGGCTGCACCTCTATCGTCCACACGAGGTTGGAATCGCCCACGAGCTCGCAAAGAAGGGCGGTGTTATAGCCAGTGCCGGTTCCGATCTCCAAGACGCGCATTCCCGGCCTGAGCTCTAAGAGTTCCAGCATCCGGGCGACCAGGGAAGGCTGAGAAGTGGAGCTCGTAGGGGCCACGCCTTCCACCTGAACGACCAGAGGCTGGTCGGAGTAAATGGCCACAAGGGACTCGGAGGTCGGAGCCTCAGGGTCGTATTCCACCCACTCCCAGATCCGGATGTCGCCTTTGGAGGGGAGCAGTCGGTACCAGCCATTCAAGAACCGATGGCGTTTAACCCGGCGGAAGGCCTCCTCCACCGCACGGGAAGAGATAGCCCCTTTTTGGCGCAGTTCCTCCAGGTAGCGGTCGATGTATGGATCGAGGTTCATCCCCATTCCTTACGGGTGGAGGACCAAAGGTCGGCTTCAACCGACAAGTAGACGAAGGCCAGCAGAAGAACTCCAACAGGGAGGAGGACAAGAAGCGCCATGCACAGCCCGGACGCAGAGATGAGCCACCTGGTGGTCTTCGCCCCCAGCCTACGGCCCAGACCGACGAGCACGAGACCGTTGAGCACAGTGACCGCGAGGTAGGCAAGAAGCCACGGGTCGAGGGACTTCGGGTAGGGAGCAGGCCTCGCCAACAATTTGGATTGAAATCCGGTTAGCAGCAAGAGCGCCCCCAAATAGGGACTGCTGGGGATCCAAAACGAGAGGATCAGCACCACTGCCGCCCCAAGGGCAAATGGGAGAGCACTCCACCGCTCCTTCAATCTGCCACACCTCCGCCACATTCTACAGGCCGGCTAGCTTCCTGGCCCGGGCCAGCGCCTCGGCGAACATCTCCGGGGTGAGGCGGCCGGTCTGGGTGTTCTGGCGGGAGGGGTGGTAGGAGGCCACCAGGGCCGGCACCCCCTCCCCCAGCTCGTACACCGCCCCATGGGAGAAACGCGGCCGCGGTCGGGGCACGGTTACCCCCATCCTCTCTAATGCCGCCAGATACCCGGAGAAGGCAACCCTCCCCAGGGCCAGCACCGCCCGCAGCCCCCGCAGTATCCGCAGCTCCTCCATCAGGAAAGGCAGGCAGCTTTCGATCTCCTCCCGGGTGGGGCGGTTCTTGGGCGGGGCGCAGCGCACCACCGCGGTGAGGTAGACGCCCCGCAGGACGAGCCCGTCATCCCGGCGCTCGGAGCGGGGGAGGCTGGCCAGCCCGGCCCGATGCAAGGCAGCCATGAGGAAATCCCCCGCCCCCCGGGGGCCATCCCCGGTGAACATGCGCCCGGTGCGGTTGGCCCCATGGGCCGCCGGCGCCAGCCCCAAGACCATCAGCCTGGCCCATGGATCCCCAAATCCCGGGACCGGCCGGCCCCAGTACTCCTGATCGCGGAAGGCGGCCCGCTTTACCCGGGCCGCCTCCTCCCGCCAGGCCACCAGGCGCGGGCATCGCCGGCAGGCCACCACCCGGGCCGCCAGCCCCGCCAGTGCCTCCTTCGGGGTTAGCCTCCCAGGTCCCACACCCGACAGGTGCCGTCCTTGGAGGCGGTGATCAACCGAGCCCCATCGGGGAAGTAGGCCACCCCCCAGATCTGGGCGGTGTGTCCCTCATAT
>JAJOKL010000009.1 GCA_021129895.1 Candidatus Bipolaricaulota bacterium | reverse complement strand
CTAGGGCGCAGGCCACCGCCAGCTTCTGCTTCATCCCCTGGGACAGGAGGTTGGCCACCGCCTTCCGCTTCTTCTCCAGGCCGAACAGGTGGATGAGCTTGTTGATCCGCGGCCGGGCCCGCCTGGGGGACAGGCCCTGCAGCCCGGCGAAGAAGGCCAGGTTTTCCTCCACAGACAGGCGCCAGTACACGTTCCGCGCCCCCTCCAGCACCGCCGCCACGTAGCGGGCCACCTGGGGCTGGTGGGAGGGCACCCCCAGCACCTCCACCCGACCGGAGGTGGGCAGGATCAACCCCAGGATGCACTTGATGGTGGTGGTCTTGCCAGCCCCGTTTGCCCCCAGCAGTCCCACGATCTCCCCTTGGTCCACCCGGAATGAGACCCCGTCCACCGCCACCACTGGCCCGCTGCGGGTGGGATAGTGCTTGACCAGCCTTTCCACCACTACCGCCGTCATCGCGACGGTGAGTGTCCTCAAGGGGCAGGCCCGGTTCAAACGTGCCTGGCTGCCCAGCGGGGTGAGGGTTAAAATGCTTCTCAAAGGAGGATCTATGAAAGCCAATTTGCAGGAAGCGCTGAGGAACGCGAGCGCGGACTACGCCGAGATCCGCTGGGAGGTGCTGGAGCGGTCCCGGGTCGCCTTCCAGCGGGACCAGCTCCTGGCGCTGGAACACTCCCGGGAGGCGGGCGGGGTGGTGCGGGCGCTGGTGGAAGGGGCGTGGGGGATGGCGGTGTTCACCGACCCCGATCAGATCCCGACCAAATTGGCGGAGGCCGCCGAGCTGGCCCGGGCCGCTGCCCGCAAGGTGCGGAACCCCATCCGCCTCGCTGAAGTGCAGCCTGTCGAGGATAAGTTCATACCACAACTTGCTCAGGACTTCAGAGAAATTCCGTTGGAGGAGAAGAGAAAACTGGCCGAACGCTACAACCAAGTCATCCTTAACTACTCTCCCCAGATCGTGTCCAGCACTGTCCGCTACACCGACACCCTCCGGCACGTTTACTACGCCAACAGCGAGGGCACCTACCTCCAGCAGCTGATCCCGGACGTCACCGTGCTCCTCCTGGCGGTGGCCAGGAAGAACGGGGACATCCAGCAGGCATTCGAGTCCATCGGCGAGGCGGCCGGCTATGAGGTTGCACTGGACCTGGAGGAGCGGGCGGAGGCGGCGGCCCGGCGGGCGGTGGAGCTCCTCTCGGCCAAACAGGTCAAGGGCGGCAAGTACACGGTGATCCTGGATCAGGAGCTGGCCGGGGTGTTCATCCACGAGGCGTTCGGCCACATCTGCGAGGCGGATTTCCTCCTGAAGAACGAGCCGATGCGGAAAGTGATGCAGCTCGGCAGGCGTTTTGGTGTGGAGCAGTTAAACGTGGTGGAGGACGGCTATATCCCCGGGCGGCGGGGGAACGCCCCCTACGACGACGAAGGGGTTCCGCGCCGCAAGGTATACCTGATCAAGGACGGGGTGCTCACCGGGCTCATGCACTCCCGGGCCACCGCGGCGGCCACCGGGATGGGGCCCACCGGGAACGCCCGGGCCGTGTCCTGGGAGCACGAGCCCATCGTCAGGATGCGCAACACCTACATCGAACCGGGCGAGGCCTCCTTCGAGGAGCTCCTCAAGGGGATCGACTACGGCGTCTACGCCAAGGGCGCCTTCGGCGGTCAGACCGAGTTCGAGCAGTTCACCTTCTCCGCCCAATACGCCTACGAGATCCGGGGCGGGGAGGTGGGGGACATGCTGCGGGACGTGGTGCTCACCGGAAACGTGTTCGACACCTTGCGGAACATCGAGCGGCTGGGGAAGGACTTCCAGCTCAAGGGCGGGGCCGGGGGCTGCGGCAAGGGGGGGCAGTCGCCGCTTCCGGTCACCGACGGGGCGCCCCACGTGCGGATCCGCGACGTGGTCATAGGAGGGAAGTGATGAGGATCCTGGAGCGGGCGGCCGGTGTCGCCCAGGCCGCGGAGCTTTACCAGGAGCTGCGGGAGGGGGTGGAGGTCTCCTTCCGCGGCGGGGAGATCGAGAGGGTGGGGGCCCGGGAGGTGTTGGGTCGCGCCCTGCGGGTGATCGTAGACGGGAAATTGGGCTTTGCCTCCACCGCCGGGGAGGAAGAGGAGGCCCTGGTGGAGGCCGCCCTGGCCTCGGCCCGCTACGGCGATCCGGCCCCGTTCTCCTTCCCCGAGCTCAGGTGCGATGATGCCGCCCAGGTGCTGGACGGAGAGGTGCTGAAGATCCCACCCGAGGAGCTCATCTCCTGGGGGGAGGAGGCGGTGCGGGCCATCCGGGAGGAGTTCCCGGATGTGATCGTGGACGCCCACCTGTGGCGGGGGAAGATCACCGTGAGGCTTTCCAACACCTCCGGGGGGGAGCTCTCCGAGGCCCGGTCCAGCTTGAGCATGGGGGTCGAGGCCCAGTGGATCCGGGAGGGGGACATCTACCTGGTGTGGGTTTCCCGGACCGTGCGCCGGCGGGAGGACCTTGATCCCCAGGTCCTGATCGCCGAGGTGCTGCGCTACCTGCGCTGGGGGGAGCGGGTGGTACCGGCCCCCCAGGGGCGGCCGCCGGTGCTGCTCGTACCTAAAGGGACGCTGGTGCTGCTCCTGCCCCTGATGGTGGGCTTCTCCGGGATGTCGGTGGCTTTGGGCACCTCCCCCTTGAAGGGGAAGATCGGGGAGCAGGTCTTCGATCCTCGGTTCACGTTGGTGGACGACGGGCACCTTCCCTTCGCCCCCGGGTCCCGCTCCTTCGACGACGAGGGGGTGCCCACCGGGCGGCTCCCCTTGGCTGAAGGTGGCGTGGTGAAGAACTTCTTCTACGACCTCAGGGCCGCGGCCCTGGCCAAGGCCGAGCCCACCGGCTCCGGCATCCGGGGCGGCTTCTTCCGGGGCTCGGGGTTCCGTTCCCCTCCCTCCCCCGGCCTGCGTAACACCGTTATCCAACCCGGGGAGGGCACCCTGGACGGGCTCATCGCCGGGATGAAGGAGGGACTGATCGTTGCCGACGTGCTGGGCCTGGGCCAGGGGAACATCCAGTCCGGGGCCTTCTCCAACAACGTGAGCACCGGGTTTGCGGTCAAGGACGGGCGGGTGATCGGCCGGGTCAAGAACACCATGATCGCCGGAAATAGCTACGAGGTGCTGAAGGATGGCCTCCGGGAGATCGGAGGGGAGCCGGAGTGGGTGTACGGGCTGGCCCACGTGCCGGCCCTGCTGGTGGAGGGGGTATCGGTGGTCACCCGCTGAGGAACGACCGTTAGGAGGTGGTTTCGATGCGGGCTGGGCTGGTCATCTGGGCGGTGTTGGCGCTGGAGCACGCGGTGTTCCCCACCGAGGCTGAGGCGGTGCGGGCGGCCCTGGAGGAGCTCTTCCCCCCATAGCTTCCGTAACACCGTTACCTACCCTTGTGGCGATCGGACGCGGGCTGCCCGGCCCCTCGCGGTCCCGGGGACTGGCGTAGCTCTGGCGTAGCGGTTCAGCTTAAGGGGCTGGTTCCGCGTGGCCACCTTCCGGGCAGCTGTCCCCCTTGATTTCGTAACAGTGTTATGTTACGATGGTGGCGAGGTGGTCGACATGTTCTACGAGTGGTTCGACGCGGAACGGACGGCCCTGGCCCAACACCGCCTGCGCCAGGCCCAAGCCGAGGCGTGGCGGCTCAACCAGGACAGACGGCGCCAGGCCCGCATCCGACGGGAGCTGGAGCGGACGTTGGCCCGGGCCGCGCGGGCCCTCCCCCGGGAGGAACTCCAGGCCCTGGTCGCCCGTGCCCTTAAGGCCACCGGCTGATGGAACTGATATCCAAGAAGGAGGTCCTGCGCCAGACCGGGATCTCCTACGGCCAGCTCTATCGCTGGAAACGGAAGGGCCTGATCCCGGAGGCGTGGTTCATCCGCAAGGCCACCCCCACCGGCCAGGAGACCTTCCTCCCCAAGGGGAAGATCCTGGAGCGCATCCGCCGCATCCAGGAGCTCAAGGAGGAGCGGTCCTTGGACGAGCTAGTGCGGCTCCTCTCTCCGGAGGTGGCGCCGGAGGCAGTTTCCCACGAAGATCCCCGGGCTCTGCCGGTCATCGGGAAGGAGGGGGGCGAGCTCATGTGGAAGGCCGGGGGGTACACGTTCACCGAGCTGGTGGCCCTGGCGGCCGGGGCGCAGGCCCTGCGTAACAAAACACAGTTACATCAAGCCCGGCTGCTGGTGGACCTGGCCCGCCAGCTGGAGGAGGAGGTCAAAGCCCCCACCGGCCACTCCCTGGTCCTGGCCGAAAAAAGCCTGGATCGGGAGGGCATCTCGGTGCGCATAAGCTTCGCCCTTTCGGGCAAGGACCCCCTACGCCTGGACCCGGAGTGCAAGGTGCTGGTTCGGTTGGACCTGGAGCAGTTGGTGGAGCGAGTGAAGAAGGAACTGGAGGTGAGCTGATGGAGAAGAGGAGCGTTTCCATAGCGGGCTCGGGCAAGGTGGCCGGTGGGGAGTATCACACCGTGAAGATCTCCTCTCGGCCGACCGGGTAGAGATGAAGCTCGAGGGGGCGAGCTACGTGCGGGAGATTGGGGGGGAGGTGATCGAGGTCAGGCGCCGACAGCGGGGCGGCTTCCTGGAGGAGCTGGGCCTCCCCTTCTTCCGCCGCCCCGGATCACTCCAAGCTACCTCCATCGAGGGGGACGAGGTTTGCCTGGAGGGAACCCAAGCCAAGTTGGTGCGGGGAAAACGGGTCACCATCGGCCCCGGCTGCCGCATCGAGCGGGTGGAGTACGAGGAGTCCCTGGACGTGTCCCCGGACTCCCAGGTGGGGGAGGAGGTGAAGGGATGAACCATCCAGAGCAGGTAGAACTGAAGCTGGGCAGGCTGCCCAGGCCCCTGCGGAAACTCCTTTTCGCCTCGTACATGTTGCTGGTGTGGACACCGGCTTTGGTGCTCAGGACGGTGCTGGGGAGCGTGGTGGGGGCCATGGGTGCGGCTATGGGGGTTGCTGGAGCCGTCCTGGGGTTGGCCATCGCTGTGCCCATCGTGGTGTTGGTCCTGGGGATCGTGTTCACGGTCGTCCCCCTGGCCCTGCTCGCCGTGGCCCTGGGTGGCTTGACAGCGGTAGTCACTTGGCCAGTGCGGCGGGCCGTCTGGCCCCGAAAGCGCAGGCTGCTGCACTGGGAGTACTGGGACGAGGGTGGGAAACCGTGGGAGGGTGAGTGATGGGGAAGCTGGAAAGTAAATTCGCTTGGGAGCAGGTGGTGAGAGAACCGGTGGAGCTTTCGGTCGCTCCCGGGGCAGGGGACGTGGAAGTACAGGCTGGCCCTCCGGGGATGGCGAGGGTGAGAGGCCGGTTTTCCGTGCGGGCGGTCCCCCAAGCCCGAGCCGAGAAGTTAGCCCAACTCCTGCAGGAATCCCCTCCGGTGGAGGTGCGGGGCAGCGAGATCCGGGTGGGGGACCTGGGCAAATACGCAGCTCAACTCGGTCCCAGCATCCTGGGGGGCTTTTTCGAGGGGATCAGCATCGACTACGAGATCGAGGTCCCCCAGGCCACCGAAGCCCGCATCGAGACCGGGGCCGGCGACATCGAGGTGAAGGGCATCCGCGGCCCCCTGGTGGCCCACACCGGCTCGGGGGACGTAGAGATCGAGGAAGTGGGCGGGGAGGTGAGCGTGAAGACCGGCTCCGGCGACGCGCGGGGTAAAGGGCGACGTG